>JBGSRO010000124.1:0-3977 GCA_041737535.1 Pirellulales bacterium
ATAAATCCGGGTACAAGTTCCATAGCGAGCCTCCTTGTCGCGGTGCGTGGATGTTAGATACCCAAGCATCTTGGCGGAGGCTCGCCCTTTTTCCCAAGAGCGATTGCTAACAATAAAAGTGCAAAACTCGAACTAAGGAATGCATAAAGGCTTTAACCCCGCCCCACAAACTCGAACCCTTGGCTCTGCCGAAAGAACTCGAGCGGATTCTCATAAACCACCCGCCGAATGAGCGACTCGGTGTGTCCGCGCATCCGCATTTCGTGAATAAAATCGGGCACGGCCGTTGGTTTCGAAGGGCCCCAGTCGCCGGCGCTGTTCACGAGTAGTCGTTCGGGACCGTAGCGTTCGACAATGTCGACCGCGCGCTGTGGGGTGCATTTCGATACCGGATAAAGCGTCATACCGGCCCAGAAGCCTTCTTCGAGAACGGCGCGCACCGTGTGTTCTTCGACGTGGTCGACCAGCACCCGACTACGGGTGATGCGGCTATCACCGGTGAGCATGTCGAGAATCATCCGCGTCCCCTGATATTTGTCTTCGAGGTGGGGAGTGTGGATGAGAATCTGTTCGTCAGTTCTCATGGCGAGGTCGATGTGTTCGAGGAACACGGTCGCTTCGTTTGGCGTGTTCTTGTTGAGGCCAATCTCGCCAATACCAAGCACACCAGGGCGGTCAAGAAACTCGGGGATCATTGCAATCACCTCGCGTGACAGTGCCACGTTCTCGGCTTCTTTGGCATTGATGCAGAGCCAGGTGAAGTGTTGGATTCCCGACCACCCGGCCCGTTTGGGTTCAAAGAGAGTGAGCTGCTCGAAATAGTCGCGGAAGCCTTCGACAGTCCCTCGGTCGTACCCGGCCCAGAACGCCGGTTCGCTGACCGCCACGCAACCCATGCGGGCGAGCGTTTCGTAGTCGTCGGTCGTGCGACTGACCATGTGAATGTGGGGGTCGTTGTAGTCCATTGCGCTTCGCGGGGGGCGGGGGCTGGGGGCAGGGCAAATAGTCAGTAGGCCGGATTAAGGCGTAGCCGCAAATCCGGCAGCGGGCGTTTGATTGCAAGAACCATCCGCGCGCAGCCGGAATTGCGTGAGTACACTTATTCCGGCCTACGGTCAACGTTCGGCAATGCTTAGACCTTCAGCTCGTCGCGCCATTTGGTGCTGTAGGGCCGGCTGAAAATCAATTGTACCTGTTCGGCGCGATCGTCGGCTTCGCGGAGCAAGACTTCGATTGCGGCGCGAAGTTTATCGTGGTTTGCGTGTCCTTCGAGGTCGCCATCGGAGCGGGCGATACGGTCGAGACCGGCAGCGATTTCTAGAACTTTAGCGCGAAGCACCAGAAACTCGCGGTCAAACAGTTCGCGGGCGGTGGGGGGGGTGGTTGGCATCATGAGTCTCCAAGGGTCGGCTGCGATAATCGCTACGACCCTGTTAGTTTAGCACAACGCCCGCAAAACGGGACACGTCGGGCGTGTGTGTTTCGCTCGGTCGTCGATTGACTTGTATCGGCGCTGGTCCGGCAGTCGATAAAAATTCAGTAACGATTCCCCCTTTCTCACAATACGCATGGCAACCACCGGCCTAGCAACGACGCTCAGGGTGTTGCGCCAGACACGCAACCCGGCGGCTGATGCTCTGCTGGCAGCAGCGGCCCGGTTGCCCGAGACTCTGCGCGGTGTGATTGTTGAGTCGCTGATCGCCAGACCGACGAAGCCGAACCAACGGCTGTTGCTGGCGATGTTTCGGCAGCTCGACGAACGCGAGCGAGCGTTGGTGGGCCGCTTGGCAAACGAGATGAAGTCGCTTGTTGAAGAAACGATTGGTGATACGAAAAGCAAGCTCACGAGCGACGCCTGTCGGTTTGCCTTGCACTATGAGTTGACCGCCGTGTTGCCGACCGTCGTGCGAATGGCGGCACGAACGCACCCCTATGCCGAGGGGCTCGCAGCGACCAGTTTACAGCTTGCGAGGCTCGTTTACGAACAGACGGAGGAGTATCGCGACGATCGCTCGCGACACGATCCAATTTTCGAGCGACGGGCGGCCGTCGTCGAACTGGCAGCGGCGGTCGATGAGTTCGCCGAGCACGGGCGTCAAGAAATCATCGAGAGCTTTCTGCTACTCACGCCGGTCGACAATCGGGTGCTAGTGCGAGTGCTTGGGGACGCGACACATGCGGCACACGAGCCAGTCGTTCGAGCACTCACGACCAGCCTTTCGCGCAGTGCTTGGGAGTTAATGTCGCGGATGCTCGAAGACCCGGGGACGCCGCTTCCGCTCTTGGAACTGGCGCTGGCCCGAGGCGATGCACCCTACTTAAACTTCATCGCAAACGAACACCCCACGCCACTCACGCATCGGCTGCTCGATAACCTCGGCCGGATGCGGCGTGTCGGTTGGCTCGACCGGACCGGTGACTTAGTGCGCTCGCTTAGCGAATCGACTCAAGCGTCGCTCCTCGACCACGCCTATCACTCGCAAGCTCCACGGATGCAAGTGTTCGAGTTCTGTCGGCGAGTGCTCGAAGCGGGACGGGGGCGGGGGCGCGTGAAAGCGTGTGCGGTACTCACTAAGCTCGATGTGCCACGTGCCGAAGCGACATTGAGAACGCTCACCAGCGACACCGATCCACTGGTTGCCGCGACGTCTTGTGCCTGGCTTTTTGAGACAACGCAAAACGAAGCAGCACGCGAGCGGCTCATCGGGTTTGTCGACGACTTCGATGCCGAAGTCGCGAGCGTCGCGCGGCGGGCGCTAAGGGCTTCGGGCTTCTTGCAATACCTCTCCTCGTTCGATGAGATGACTCCCACAGAGCGAATCGCCGCTGGGCAGGTCGCCTTGTCGGTCGACTCACGTTCACGCGAACTACTCACCCGCGAGCTGCAAGGTGCGACCGTGAATCGCCGGCTACGGGCAATTGCGATGGTAGGAGCGATGAACCTCACTCGCGAACTGGTGGGCGAACTGGCTCAATTGGCCGTCAACAAAGACGCCGCGATTCGCGCGGCGGCCGTCGCGACGCTCGTCGGTTGCGACGATCCGATTGCGACTGCCGCTATCGAAACCGCCAACCGTGACGCCCACGGTGCTGTCCGTCGCGCGGCGAGTCTTAGCGAACAGGCAAGCGAGGAGCCACAATGAACCGAGCCACCGAAGCATGGACCCGATTAGGCGATCGCTTTAGCGGTGAGCACGCGGAATTTTCGTGGAGCGATGGCATCGCTTTTCTCGGCATCGTGGCAATTTTTGTCGGGTTCTTGGCGATGCTGGCGTTATTGCAACACCTGTGCAAGGAAGGTTGGTTCGCGCGAGGGGGGCGAGGTTTGTTCTTCGAACTGTGCCGCGCTCACCAACTCGATCGCAAATCCCGCCGATTGCTTTTGGCCTTGGCCAAGTCGCAGCAGTTGGAAACGCCCGCGCTCATGTTCTTGCAACCGGCCCGATTGGTTGACGCGACCGGCCAGCTTTCGGGCGAAGATCAAGTGCGGCTCGAATGGTTGCGTGAGCGACTGTTCGCCGGGGGTGAGAACTTCGCGGCGAACGGGGGCGAACAGCCAACCGATCACTCACCGAGCCGAGCCATTCCGCTCATAGAACCGACGGGGCTAGCCACAGGCGATGTCTCGAAAATCCGCAGCTAGCCCCGGAAATCTGCCGCTAGCCCCGAAAACCCGCAGCTAGCGCTGTCGGCTCAAGCAACTGACAGACGCCTACGGGGTTGTGAAGAAATGGGACTGGCTCCGCACCTAACCTGAGTACGCGCGACGCAGCGGTTCAAAGTGCGGTGCCTGTCCGACTTTTTCACAACATTATCCGCGAGTGCAAAGTGAATAAATGGGACAGCGACTGTCTTAAACGTCAACGGGATTCACGATGGAATTCCAAGTTTTTTTGTCTCGGATCATGGCATTGAGGATGCAGAGTAGTTTTCTCATACAGGCGACCAATGCGACTTTTTTCTTCTTTCCAAGTGCG
>JBGSRO010000169.1:0-21094 GCA_041737535.1 Pirellulales bacterium
TGGCGAGTCGGCTGTCGTGCTAACGACCGCTTTCCGCGAACAATTGATCGCGGCCCCATGGAAGGCGGTCGATAGGGGGAACGGCCGGGTCCGCAAATTCCCTTTCCGCGATCAATTGATCGCGGCCCCATTGAAGGGCAGCAGGTGTGCCGTTGAACATCAGGTCACCCCACTTTCCGCGATCAATTGATCGCGGCCCCATTGAAGGCGTGGCCCCGGCCGCAATCGTCGCCGTGCTGGGCGCTTTCCGCGATCAATTGATCGCGGCCCCATTGAAGGGGCGAAGAGCTGGAGCTGCGGGCCTATGACGGCGGTCGCTTTCCGCGATCAATTGATCGCGGCCCCATTGAAGGGGCTTCACGCCGCACGCCGTCGCCACAGAGTTTGATGCTTTCCGCGATCAATTGATCGCGGCCCCATTGAAGGTGCACTTTGCGGGCCAGCTTTATCAGGTCATCTCGCCCTTTCCGCGATCAATTGATCGCGGCCCCATTGAAGGTACGAGTGCGTGCTTGACACTGGCAATTATGATTCGCTTTCCGCGATCAATTGATCGCGGCCCCATTGAAGGCGCCGAAGCACGGCAGGCAGGTGACGGGCACCGGCTCTTTCCGCGATCAATTGATCGCGGCCCCATTGAAGGGTCGCTTTGCATATCGACATCAAAAATCCCCAACATCTTTCCGCGATCAATTGATCGCGGCCCCATTGAAGGATCGGAGCGGGACTCCATCGGCTCGACGAGTTGGTACCTTTCCGCGATCAATTGATCGCGGCCCCATTGAAGGCACGCACGAAAAACACACGGGCGCGAAAACCGAATGCTTTCCGCGATCAATTGATCGCGGCCCCATTGATCTAGTTGGTGGCTGCCAAGTACGCCCCGAGACACTCCAAATTAACATTCTCTGTTGAATGAGTGACGCAGAGACCAACTACTACCCTCAACGGCGCGACCGCCGGGTCTCGGGGCAAAATTTCCGAACTACTGGGGCCCCCCGACCGCCAATCAGTTGCTCGCCGAATTCTGAGAATTGTGAGAGCGCTTCCGCGTAAGAACAACGCACCGTAGTTCGCCCGCACGACGGCTGCTACGCTGGGCAGCATGTACGACATCATTGGCGACATCCACGGCCATGCTGACCACCTGGAGCTGCTGCTTGGGCAACTGAGCTACGATCGCATCGCTGAAGTCTATCGGCATCCGTCGCGGCAGGCGCTGTTCGTCGGCGACTTCATCGACCGTGGACCTCGACAACGCGACACACTGGCCATCGTCCGAGCAATGGTCGAAGCGGGCACCGCCAAGGCCGTGATGGGTAACCATGAGTTCAACGCGATCGCCTACCATACGCCGCACCTTGACCGGCGCGGCGAGTATCTTCGGCCACGTAGCGAAAAGAACACCCGCCAGCACGCGGCAACTGTGAAGCAACTTACGGCTTCCGAGCTGGCCGACGCCATCGATTGGTTTCGCACGCTGCCAATGTCGCTCGACTTAGGCTACCTGCGGGTGGTTCATGCTTGCTGGGATGAGTCCGGCATCGCACCCATCGAGGCAAGTCTTGATCGCTTCGGCGGAGTGGGCACCGCGTTCATGGTCGAAGCCACTACCGCGGGCACCGATTTGCATCAGGCCGTCGAGCACGTGCTCAAGGGGCCGGAGATGCCGCTGCCGGAGGGGAAATCGTATACGGATAAAGACGGGACGATACGGACCGATATACGCGTGCGATGGTTTGTCGATCACCAAGGCGTCGACCTCGGCGAATACGCGATCCCGGCAATCGGTGAGCAACTTGGGAACTTACCCGAGGACAAGATACTGCCGGTGCCCGCATATGGCCGCGACGAATCGCCGGTGTTCTTTGGCCACTACTGGCTTACCGGTACGCCGGGGCCACAAACTCCGAACGCTGCCTGTCTCGACTACAGCGTGGCAAAGGGCGGACCACTATGTGCGTACCGCTGGGACGGAGAGACGACGCTCGACGACGCGAAGTTCGTTTCGGTCAGTTAGCCGGCCAACGCACAGCAGATATGGGCTGGGGCGAACTACTGCGATTGCCCGCGAGCCAATTCGACGATCTGCTGTTTGGTCGTCTCATCGAGCCCCGGCCACGCGGCCACAATCGAGGCGAGTTGAGGGTCGACAATCCCAGATTCAATCCCAAGCGCGCCGCATTCTACGCCGCTCCCGACCGCGAGTGCCGTTTTCCCCGATGTTTTTGGCAGGTGTTCGAGTCCAAGAGGGAGCACTCGACGTAAGTCGTTGCCGAACAGGCATTTATGATACCGGCCGATGGTTGGCAGTGTCGCATCTTCCTAAGGCGCAAGACATTTTTCACCGTTCAAATGTTGCGTTTTCAACTTGGGTGTAGGAGTCGGCAGCGTTTCGCGAACTGCGGTTGTTTGCGTACGGCGGTCCCGTTGAAACTGGTCCGTGGCCAAAGTTGCTGGGTGAGCAACTGGCGATGCCGTTTGTGAGTCGGTCGACTCAGATTCTGCTTTAAGCACTACCGCAACATGTTCCCCCACAGTTGAAAGATAGGCAGGGTTGCGAAACACCTGCTCGCAGGTCGCTCGCGAAATGTTGGCCTCGCCTGAATGATTTTCTCACTTCGCCACAAACTATCTCGCAGCGAAGCGATAGGTTGCAACGAACGACTGACCATAAGAGCAAGCCAGCCGAACAGCGATTGTTTTTCTCGACGGCATCGCTCTTTCGCCAAGCTGTCGCAAAAAGCGCTGTCGATCCTAAGTCGACCGCTGTTTACAAAGCAGTTAGGCGATTCAAAATCAATTCTCTTTCCGCTGCCGCTGAGCGTTCATCAACCGCGTGCCGATCTCTTGGAGCGCTGGGTGTTGGCGATCGACCGCTTCGAGCTGTCGTAGCGTTGCGAGCGCGCCCGCCGCGTGGGCGTCGTCACCTTCGACCTCGAACCTGAGCTCTTGAAGCGATGCGAGTCCTTCGAGATAGCGGGCATTCTTCGGCGCCAGTTCGACCGCTTTGGCGAGTGACTCCTCGGCGGCTGCCAAGTCCTCGATCAGGTATTGCAAGAGCCCCATTTGAAAATAAGGTTCCACCGCACCAGTCACGAGTTCGACGTCGCGTTTAAGTAGCTCGATTTCTTCGCGTCGGAGCTCAGCGACTTCGTCGTTTTTGCCGAGTTGCTGCTGTAGCAAGATGGCAAGCTGCGTTCGTAATCCACTGCGGTACGGTTCGAGCCGCACGGCGGTGCGGAGCTCGTCGATCGCGCCGGGCAGGTCACCCTCCGACAGCTCGATTTCTGCGAGCTGACCGTGCGCGCCGGCTCGTTCGCTAGCGACCTGCAATTCGGCTTCATACTCTTCGCGGGCCGCTTTGTAGGCGGCCAGGGCTTCGTCGTCGAACTGTGACTTGGCGGAGGGGTCTTGCATCAATAACTCGACCATCCGACGAGCGGACGCGAGGCGGACGCAGCGCGATTCATCGGTAAGCCTCGGTACAATGTGCTTCTCGACATCTGCCATCGATTGCAATGGCAGCACCGTGACGGCGGCCATACGAACCATATCGGCGCTGTCGACGGTGGCCTTGCGAAGCGTTGTTGTCGCAGCGAGCGAACCGTAGTTGCCGAGCAAATTGGTTGCCGTCGCCCGCACGATTTCGGGAGCCGTATCGCGGCCGATGAGCTGTATCAGTAGCTTCTCTGCTGCGGGATCGGCGCGGCGGCCACCGGCGATGGCCGGTGCCCAGTGGGGGTCGTTGGGACGTTTGTCTCCGTACCAAGTCGTCACCCAGTCGGCCGCCCAGGCGGCATCTTCTTTCTCGTCGGTGTGGCAATTGTTGCAAGCGTTCGGCGTGCCAACGGCAACCGTTAAATCGGGCCGCGGTATCCGAAAGCTGTGATCGCGACGGGGGTCGACGACCATGTAATGTTGGCTGGGCATGTGGCATTCGATGCACGCTGCCCCGGCGGTTCCCATTTCATGGAAGTGATGAGCCTTGGTGTCGAACTTCGCCGGCTCGTGGCACTGGGCACACAGGGCGTTCCCCTCGAATTTGAGTTTAAGCGAATGGGGATTGTGGCAATCGGTACACTTCACATTCTTGTGATACATCTTGCTCTGGATGAAAGATCCATAGACGTACACCTCGTCGAGAATCTGTCCGTCGGCGTGATACAGTCCTTCGTCGAGCAGCGACACGCGAAGCTGATCGCACACATCGTGGGCTGGGCGAAACGAGGGGTGAACCAGCTCACGGCGCGAGTGACACTTCGCACAAGTCTCGATCTGTGTGTCATTATCGAGCGTCTTGAGGTTGGCGAGTCCTTTGCCGTGCCGACGATCCCAGAACAGCGAGTTGCTCTTGGCCAACTCGACGTGCAGGCTCGCCGGTCCGTGACACTCTTCACAGCTTACGTCGATCTCCGACCAAGTGGTGTGGTACTCGTCGGTAGCCACGTCGTAATTCTTCTGTAAGTTCGTGCTGTGGCACTCGGCACAAGTGGTGTTCCAGTTTTGGGCGATGCCGGTCCAGTGGGTCGGGTCGTCGGGGGCGAGCCGCACGTCGATTGCATCGGGGGGAGCGACGTAAAACCACTCTTCGCGCTTGGTGTCCCACGACTCGCGGAGCACCTGCACACGGCCATCGGGGAATTCGACCATGTACTGTTGCAATGGTTCCCAGCCAAAGGTGTATTTAATTTGATAGTCGTGGTACTCGCCATCGGGGCCCTCGGTGTTGACCCAGAATTCGTCGCCTTTGCGAAAGAATCGCGTGGTGACGCCGAGCCGCTCGAATGTGGCATCGTCAAAGTTGGCCCGCACCGATTCTGCTGTGGCCAGTTCCATCGCGTGGTCGTGGTGCGAACCCTCCCATGAGTGAACTTCGCTGGCGTGGCACTCGACACAACTGCTGCGGCCAATAAACGTCGCTTGCTGCAATGCCTCAGGCGGCGCGGCAACGTACCAATCGGCCATGACTAATCCACCGGCCAAGACAACAGCAACAAGTGCGCAGAGCCACCACCAGGCGTAGCCATAGCGGATGGGGCGTGGAGACTCGGGCATCGTCGATACTAATTTCGGCTGAAACAGTTGGCCGAACGGCGCGCTCGGCTCACTCTAGATTCTACGCTGCCACCGGGCGAATCAAACAGGCAATGCGGGAGTTCCGCCAGCGGACAGCCGACGAATGCATGGAATCTGTCAATTGCGCGAATCTAGTCAATGCTTCTCGGGAAAAATTCGTTCGACGTTTCCTTTGAGGAGCTGTGCCGCCAACTCGACCGCCCGTCCTTCGCTCCAGCCACGATCGATAACAAACCGCTCGGCCAAAACGCGGGCGAGCACCCGTTTATACATGCCGAACTTGGGTAACGCGAATTCGAGTTTGTACATGTCGCTGTAGTAGCCAATTTGCTTGGTCGCTGGGACCGCTTCGAGCCGCGCGGTAAGGTCGCGTTCGATGAACGTCGGTGTGTTCGAGTACCACCAGTGCCCGTTGGTGACCACGTTGGGGAAAATCCAGGCGTAGCTCACCAGTTCTTGGTTCGTGACACTGGCGAGCACGCTGACCGGGAAAGTCACTTTAGGAAAGGCATTGAACAGTTCGCGATATTGAATCAGCGATACCCGCGAGTCGTAGAGGTCTTGGCCCTGAAATACGCCGCCGGGATAAACTCGGCGATTGACTCCAATCATCAAGTCGAACGGCAACTCGTGTTCGCTACAGAATTCGGCCAACATCCAGAACACGCCGCTCGCAACATCTGCGTTGCCCATTTCGCGGACTTTGTCGAACCAATTCTCACTGGTCGGTTTTGTCGGTGCGAAGTCCGGGGGCAACGAAATCGCGCACGCCCGCGCACCATGGCTGGTGAAGTGCACGAACAGTTTGCCAATCGCCTCGCGCAACGATTCGCACGAAGTCGGATCGATGCCGGTCGCAGTCGCCAGCCGTTCGCGGGTACGCGGCTCATGGAGCTTGAAAACGAGGTCGTCGGTCCGCAGGCACGGTACATAGAAGTTCGTGTTAAAACCGGAGAGCGGATCGTCGAAGTCATTGGTCAAAAAGACCCCTTCGAGATTAGACCGGCTGATGACTTGCTGCTCCCAGTCGCTCTGGCCCATGCGACTTGCGGCTGTGTTGTAGATGAGCGTAAAGTTGGCTGGTGTGAGGTCTTCGCCGATCGGCAAATCAAAAAAAGCCTGGCAGATATGCAGCAGCCAACTGTACTGCACCGTATTAAAGAGCGGCTCTAGGTGTTCGACCAATAGTTCGCACCTGTCACGCGGCGAGAGCGATTCGTCTTCGATCGTCGCGCGGGGGATGCCGGATGCGTGAACCAGTTCGGTGAAATAGTGATAGCCCAACAAATCGGTGAGCGTCGTCGAGGCCGCCGAGTGAGGGTTGATGTGAGAATGGGCATCGACGATCGGCAGTCGATCAATCTCGGTGAGTAGTTGTGTCGCAAGTGATTCGCTCATGAGTTGCCTAAAGTTGGATGTCTAGCTGCGATAATCGCTGTGGCAAGCGACGCACGATTGGCCCATGTCACTGAGCGCTTTACGAGCTGCGTCGTAGCTTTCGAGTTCGATACTCTTGTTAAATTCAATCGCCGCGTCGCGAAGTTGGTGAGCGTAGCCGTCGTAGGTTTCGTCGCCGGCGTCCTCCATTCCTTCACGAGTGATAAGCTCACCCAAAAGCGCTAGCATCTGGGCTTCGTGTGCGAGGTCTTCACTGTTGCGCTCGAAAGACCGTGCGTCCGACATATTGGGATTCAACTGACTATTGAGAGCCGTCTCCATGCGGACCATCAGCGGCGAGCGGTCTGATAGTTTATCCCAACCCGCATCGGGATCGGCAGCAGGGACGTCGGGGCGACCGCCGCGAATCAGGTCGGCGAGGTCTTGGTCGCGAAGCTGTGCCTCGCGAAACGACTGGTCGGTGCCGACTTTGCAGTTAAAGCCGGCTCGCGCGAAGAGCTGAGCAAGCCCGCTTGCTGAGTCTTTCCAGCGGACCGGTTTGTCGTACTCAGCGGCGGTGCCGAACATAATGGCCAGCGTGCTGAAGTGATTGCGAGCGTCGCGGTAAGCTCCTCCCTTAAACGTCGAAGCCGACTTTACGAGTGGCGACACTTGCTGTGCCATCCGCTTGATTTCGCTCTCGATTGTCTCTGCCGTAATGAGGTTTGACCACTCGTAGCTGGTGCTCCCGCCTGACTCGCCGACAGGTGCGTTGCCGCCGGATGTCGCGATGTTTGCCTGAGCCGCGAAAGTTGGCCGTGGTCCCTGGAGCTCTTTGCGTGCGTCGTCGAAGAAAATGTCTTTGTCGGCCGCCGACCATTGGGGCGGAAGTGCACGCGGCTTGCCAGGCGGATCGGCCGCGACTGCGACAGCCGCGACAAACGACGATCCAACGGTGAAAAACAGTATTGCTCTAGAAACGTTCATGATCTGCGAACCGTGTGGCCTGATTTAATCCCCCATTATCGAATGTGCGACCGTTGTCGGCAACCATGGCAGCACTCAAATTGCTGATTGGCAAAAAGTTATTCAAAGTAACTCGGTCACAAGAAAGGGAGATATTGGCGATAGTGGAGATCGGAATGAGAAACAACTTCTTATCCCCTCCAGCTGCCCGACCTCCTAACAGGAAATCTGCCGAGTGTAAATGGCCTGGATTCGTCGAAGACGCCACCGACCCTATTGATCGGTTTTTGTCGTGTGGTAGCTTACGCGAAGCCGAATGGGCTCGCCATGCACACGTAACCGACAGGTGACGATACGATGACCAACGACGAAGCACTCACGGCCGTGAAAGCGGCGGTGAAAGACAAAAAGCTCACGGCCGCTGCTGCCAAGAATCTCAAGTCGTGGCTCACGGAAGAAAAATACGCCGACTATGTGCCGGCGATGCGCGAGCATATCGAAGGGGGCGAGTGGCAGATTCTCGACGACGTGTTCTGGACCGTCATACCGTTTGGCACCGGCGGTCGTCGCGGGCGAATGTACCCCTTCGGCAGTAATGCCATCAACGACCAAACTATTGGCGAGAGTGCCCAGGGTCTCGCCAACTACGTTCGCGAAGCGCTCGGCCCGACGGCCGAGTTGTCGTGTGCGATCGCCCGCGACACGCGGCACCGCAGCGAAGAATTCTCAAGGCTTTGCGCCGAGATCATGGCTGCCGCTGGATTCACTGTTTACTTCTTAAGAGGCTTTCGCAGCACTCCCGAGTTGAGCTTCACCGTTCGCTACAAAAAGTGTTCTTGTGGCATCATGGTCACGGCTAGCCACAATCCGCCCAGCGACAACGCGGTGAAAGTTTATTGGTCGACCGGTGGACAAATCGTGCCGCCGCACGACGAGGCGATCATCGAGCGGGTGATGAACGTCGACGCGATCGAGCGGATCGAATTCGACCAAGCGGTTGCTGACGGAAAAATCATCTTCTGCGAGACAGAAGTCGATCCCGCATTCGTCGAAGCGGTGCTTACCCAATCACACGAAGGTCCGCGTGATTTGAGAGTGCTCTACTCACCACTGCACGGTGTTGGCACGACGGCCGTGGTGCCGGTGTTGGAACGAGCTGGGTTCGACAATGTCGAAGTCTTCGCACTCCATGCCGAACCGAGCGGCGACTTTCCTAACGTGCCGGGACATGTGTCGAACCCCGAGAACCCGGCCGTGTTCGACTCGATGATCGAACACGCAAAAGCGAATGGTCACGACCTTTGCATCGCCACCGACCCCGATTGCGACCGCATCGGTCTTGCCGCCCCGCTCACCAGCAATCCGGGCAGCGAGTGGGCCACTTTCAGCGGCAACCAAATCGGTGCACTGATGTGCGACTACTTGCTTGAGCAGAAGAAGCAAGCCCGCGCGATTAAGGAAGGCGCCTTCATCGTCGAGACCCTCGTTACCACTGAGCTGACTCGTCGTATCGCAGACAGCTATGGCGTCCGTACCATAGGCGACTTGCTCGTTGGCTTTAAGTGGATCGCCGAGGCGATCGACGAATTTGGTCCCGACAAGTTCCTATTCGGTACCGAGGAGTCACACGGCTACATGGCGGGCGTCTACACTCGCGACAAAGATGGCGCGGTGGCGTCGCTCTTGGCGTGCGAAATGGCGGCCCAACTTAGGAGCAAGAGCAAAACGCTGCACGAAAAACTCGACGACCTATTTTGGCAACATGGCGTCCACGCCGAGCGAACCGTCTCGGTTCAGATGCCAGGCAGCGAAGGAATGACCCGCATGAAACAGGTGATGCAACGCTTCCGCGACGACCCACCGACCGCCATCGGCGAAACGACCGTCGCGCAAGTCCGCGACTATTCGAACAATACCGTCACGCCCGCCGGTGGAACGCCCCATCCGCTCGAAGGTCCTACCGGCGATCTCGTTATTCTCGATACGGCCAACCCGGGCAACTACGTCGCCTGCCGCCCGAGCGGGACCGAGCCGAAAATCAAATTCTATATGTTCGCCTATACGCCCCCCGAGCAACTCGCAAACCTAGAAACGGCGAAGTCCGAGTGCGAAACCCGGCTCGACGGGATGGAAGCGAGCTTGCGAGAATTCGCCGGGGTTTGAGTCAGAACCGCCCCGACGCCAAGAGCGCGACGAAAGGCAACGCTCGGCATGCTTGGCGTGGCGGCGGTTCGACGGCATTTTGGCGTCGTCAGTGACGATCGATGTTGTATAATTGCTACATGAACAGCCAACCGGTCGATATTTCGCAGACTATCGTCTATGGCGTCGCGTTCGACCCGAAGAATGGTGAACGTCTCAAGACGATGGACCTCAACGAACTTTACGCCTCGGTTGGCCGCCTTTTCGATCTGCTCGAAGAGCGCAAAGTCGACTACGTGCTTGTTGGTGACATCGCGATGCTGGCCTACGTCGAAGGTCGCAACACGCAGGATATCGATTTGATCGTGTCGCCGCACGATCTCGATCGGTTGCCAGAGCTCGTTATCGAAGATCGCAATCAAGATTTTGCCAGAGCATGGCTCGGTGACTTGCGCGTCGATTTGTTGTTCGCGAAGAGAAATCTCTTTCGGTATGTCGCGAACCGCTGTACTACGAAAAAGACTTTCGTCGGACGCGAAGTACCATGTTCTACCGCCGAGGGCCTCTTGATAATGAAGCTGCTGGCCCTTCCTTCGCTCTATCGACAGGGACGATTCGAGATAGTCGAAGTATACGAACGCGATATCGCGGTCTTGGTTCGATATGGTTTGCAGGATACCGACAGACATTTGTCGCAACTGAGTAAACAAATGCTGGAGTCTGACTATCTGGAAGTGACAGGGATTCTTCAAGAGATCGAACAGCGAATTTCTCGTTCTAGCGGCCGATTCGAGCAAGACCGACTGACTGGCGAGCAAGCTTAAATTACCCCTTTTCGCCGCGGTCACGCACTTCGCTGAATTAATAGCTTTCATGGACGACCCCCATACCATCGAATCGACTCCCGACGGCGACGCGGGTCAACCTTCCGGCGAACTGCCCAAGACGCAGGCTGAATTCTTCGAGCGGGCCGCGAGCAAGGTGAAAGCAAAGTTCCCGACCACGCCGGGCGTTTATCTGTTTCAAGACAAACAACAACGGGTCATCTACATCGGCAAGGCGAAGAATCTTCGCGCTCGCGCGTCGAGCTACTTTCTCAAAGCGGCGGCCGACGAGTATCGCACTCGCGACTTGGTAAACGAAATCTACGACGTCGACTTCTTGGAAGCTGAGAGCGAGGTCGACGCGCTGTTGCTCGAAGCGCGACTGGTCAAAGACATTCAGCCCCGGTTCAACAAAGAACTTCGCGACGATAAGACGTTTCCTTATTTGCAGATCACAACGCACGAAGATTTTCCTCGTGTCGAAATCACGCGCGAGCCCCGCGCTACCGGGGTCAAACTCTATGGACCTTTCACCAGCGTCAGTAGCTTGCGCGGCGCGCTGCAGGTCATGCAGCGGGTCTTTAAGTTTCGCACCTGGTCGCTCGACATCGACGATGGCGACGAACGTTGGCGGTGGTTTCGGCCTTGCCTCTTGGCCTCGATTAACCAGTGTACCGCTCCGTGCAATCTGCGCGTAAGCAGAGACGACTACCGCCGCGACATCAAACGGCTCCGGATGTTTCTCGACGGTAATCGCAAGTCGCTGGTAAAGGAGATGCAAACCGAGATGGAAATGGCCGCCGCCGAGTTGCGCTACGAAAAAGCGGCTCGACTCCGCGATGAAATTCGCCTGCTCGAACGCATCAAGGAACGGGGCGACCTCGAAGAAAACGCTCAGCCCGAAGTGTTTTACGTCGATCCAAAAAAGGGACTCGCCGGTCTCCGCAAAGTGCTCAAACTGGCCGAGACGCCCCGCACGATTGAAGGGGTCGACATCGCTCATCTCGGTGGCAACGAAACGGTCGCTAGCCTCGTGCAGTTCATCGATGGCTTGCCCTTCAAGCCGGGCTATCGCCGGTTCCGGATTCGCGAGGTCGAAGGGATCGACGACTTCGCGAGCATCCGCGAGGTGGTCGCTCGCCGCTTTCGGGGGCTCAAGGACGCGGGCCAAATGTTCCCCGACATCCTGCTGATCGACGGCGGCAAAGGCCAGCTCAACAAAGGTATCGAAGCCTTCGCCGCCCTCGGCATCGCGCCGCCGAAGATGCTGTCGATCGCCAAGAAAGAAGAGATCGTCTACGTTGCCGGCCGCGACGAACCACTCAAACTTAGCCGCCATTCTTTTGCACTCCGCCTGTTGCAGTACGTCCGCGACGAGTCGCACCGGTTCGCTCAGCATTATCATCACCTGTTGCGGAAAAAGCGGACTTTGGGTGAGTGAGTGTAACGCGACAGTGCAGGGCCATTTCGCTGCCAAGTCAAGGAACCGCCGATGAACACAGTTAATCGCCGATTCACGACATGTTTGGAGTGCGTTAGAGTGAATGACCAGCACACCTCGACAGCGATTTACCCACTGTTGTGATACGAGTGCTCGTTGTCGTCCAAAATCTCCCTGCAACGGCGTTTATCGGCGGTTTTCTTCTTGCGTAACCCTGCGCTGGGGTACTAACGGAAGTCATAACCCCTACACCTCGCGGCGACCAGCTTCTTCGTTGTACGTAACACGATACAAATCGGTCCGCCGGTCGTTCCAGTTTTGCACACTCCCTTGCTCGCGATGGCGCCGGAGCATCTCGACGTCGACATCGTGTACGATGAGCGTTTCGACGTTTGGGTTGCTCTCGGCCGCGATCGCGTCGCGGGCGAACTCGACATCGGCCGGCGTAAAGATAGCCGACTGTGCGTAGTGAATGTCGGCATTCTCAACAAAAGGCAGGTTGCCCGTGCAACCACTCACGGCCACATAAACGTGGTTCTCGACACAGCGCGCCATCGCACAACTCCGCACCCGGGTGTAGCCATGTTTGGTGTCGGTGTTGAAGGGCACAAAGATAATCCGCGCCCCCTTCGCGGCAGCGATGCGCGTCAGCTCGGGGAACTCGATGTCGTAGCAAATCTGAATCGACACCAACCCACAGTCGGTGTCGAATACCTCGACCTTATCGCCCGGCGTCACACCCCACCAGCGGCGCTCGCTCGGTGTGATGTGAATCTTATATTGCCGACCAATCGCGCCGTTGCGATTGAACAAGAAGCTGGCGTTGAGCAGTTGCTCGTTCTCGACCACAAACTGCGAACCACCAACGATGTTGACGTTGTATTTAACCGACAGGTCGCTGAACATGTCGAGATATTGGGGCGTGAACTCAGCGAGCCGCCTGGCCGCCTCGCCGGGCCGGGTCGCTTCGAGACACGAGAGGAGTTGCAACGTGAATAGCTCAGGAAACAACACGAAGTCGCTCTTATAGTCCGAAGCAACATCGACAAAGTACTCGCACTGCTGGGCAAACTCATCGAAGCTATTGATCTTTCGCATCTCGTACTGCACAACCGACAGCCGCACCCGGTCGACGACTCGTTCTTTTCTTCGTGCCGCTTTTGACTGAAAGTCGAGGTTGATCCATTCGCAAAAAGTCGCGTAACCTCGCGAGGCGTGGTCGCTGGGAAAGTAATCGGGGATCAGCCCTTGAAGTGCGAAACCATTCGCAATCTGCGACGTCAGCACCGGATCGTGCAGCGACTTGTCGACGACGCAATCGACATATTCGCGGGCCGTCATTTCGTCGGCGTGATCGCCATAGCCGGGAATCCGCCCGCCGATGATCATCCGCGATAGATTCCGATCGCGGCACAACTGCTTGCGGGCGTCATAGAGCCTGCGCGACAGTTTCATGCCACGAAACTCGGGGTCGACCATGATCTCGATACCATAGAGAGTGTCTCCCTTCGGTTCGTGATTGCGGATGTAACCTCCATCGGCCATTTTCATCCAGTTATGCCACTCGAGCGCGGGGTCATAGCTGACGATCAGGCTGCTACTGCTCGCAGCCAGCTTGCCATCGACCTCAACCACCAGTTGCCCCTGCGGAAAATGGTGCAGTTGGCTCTCGATCTGTTCGCGCTTCCAAGTCGACATACCGGGAAAACATTTCTCTTGCATTGCGACAAGCGCGTCGAAGTCGTCGATTGAGAGGGGCCTGACTTTAATGGCCCACTCATATTGACTGAGGTCGATTTGATCTGACATTAGTTCCCTATTGGTTCACTTGGCTGAATCGCAATTCGCAAACAAGTATTGTCGTGCATCAGAAGCAATCGAACAATGCGGTGAAAGTTAACTATCCCTGTACAAGCAGGCATCATTCATTAGTCACCGATCAACTTCTTCGCCCCCCCGACTACCTTCACCCAATCGAAAGCCGGCCCCGGGTCGGTTTTGTTCGCTTGAACGTGGTAGTGCCCGAGCACTCCCTGAAACTCATCCCAATCTTTCCTATCAAGCACACTTGTCATTAGTTCTCCTTCGCTGTTCTTGGGATAGTCGAGCTTGATCTTCGGAAACACCTTTGACAGCGTGGCGGTCAGCTTCGTGAGCGAATCGTACTGCTGGGGTGTGAAGTCATATTGGTAGAGCTTGGTTCCCTGGATCGTCCCTTCGACAATCTTCGGTCGAGCCAGCACCCCTTCAAAGGGATTTGCTGGAGCACTCTTGAGCAACTGCAACCGGGCTGTCCCCTCGTCGTCGACGCGATACCACTTTTTCAGCGGCTCGGCATTCGGTGAAGGGTAAGCGCCGATGTGGGCGATTTCGATTCCGATCGAGCGGGTGTTCGAGATCGTCGCATGCCACGCACGTTCCTTCAGATCGAGCGTCTGATAGATGGTGCCATCGACATCGAGCATAAAGTGCACACTCAAACAACGCCGATCATGCAACACGTCGAAACAAGTTTCGCTGCGACCACACACGTCGTAGTGCATCACAAACTGGTCGACCACTTTCTGCAGCAGTGGTAAATCCCAACCGCCGCCACGCACTCGCTCCAACTCTTCTGGCGTGAGCGGGTCTTGGCGAATGTTGTACCGGTTGGGGGAACCGAGCCCCGCCTCGCGCTCGGACGTCCCCCAGTCAGACTTGTCGAACGCTGCAAATCGCCGCTCGACGCGATAGGCATCATACCCCCCGGGGTCCATCCACAGCTTCACTGGGGCGGTCGTGTGATACAACTGACCACAGACAACAATCTCGTCTCCCAGTCGCGGCACCGACTCCCCCGGCTCGACGGCTGGTGATTGGGATGCAAACATGAGAAGCAAGCAACTCGCAACAACGTGGCAAAGTTTCATCTTGTTGGTCACCTCTGGCGTTAGCAAATGCGTCGTTTCGTTGTAGAGTACGCCGAACCGATCAAACTCGCCACAGTTCGGGTGACTATTTAGTTGCACGTTTTACTCCCCGGCGCCCAACCCCCAGCCCCCTCCTCGTGCGTATCCTCGGCATCGACCCCGGACTCAACATCACCGGCTACGGAGTCATCGATGTCGTCGGCCGACAGGTGACGCTCGTCGAGGCGGGCATCGTCAAAGGGGGGGCGGGCAAGTCGCTGGCCGAGCGTATTCACGAAATTCATGCTGGCGTCGCTGAGGTCATCGCGGCGACCACTCCCGAAGTGCTGGCGATCGAAGAACTCTATTCTCACTACGAACGCCCTCGCACCGCCATCTTGATGGGACACGCCCGAGGGGCGATCATCTTGGCGGCCATGCAAGCCGGTATGCGCGTCAAGCACTTTGCCGCCACACAAATCAAGAAAACGATTACCGGCAACGGCCGCGCTCCGAAAGTTCAAATGCAACAAGCCATCGCTCGCGAACTGGGCCTCGCCACCCCGCCCGATCCCCCCGACGTCGCCGACGCGCTGGCCGTGGCGCTCGCCTTCGGCTACGCGAGGGACTGCCATCCAGGGGCTGGGGACTAGGGGTTTTAGTTGTTGATTTCGATGACGCTTCGACGCATTCCCTGGCCCCCAACTCCTAGCCCCTAGCCCGAACAAATGATCACCAAAATCACCGGTAAAATCACCGCCGTCGCGGGCGACACGCTCACGCTCGCCGTCGGGCCAATGGAATACGAAGTCCTCATTCCCGAGTTCGCCCGCAGGCAGTTGCAAAACAAGCTGGGCGACGAAGCGAGCATGCACACCATCGAATACCTCGAAGGCGATCCGTCTCGCGGACGATTGACTCCGCGCATGGTTGGTTTCCTTAGTAGCATCGAGCGCGAGTTCTTTGAGTTGTTTTGTCAGGTCGACGGTGTTGGTGTCAAAAAAGCGCTGCGGGCGATGGTGCGGCCCGTCCAGGAAGTCGCCACGATGATCGAAGAGCAGGATAACAAAGGCCTCGCGGGACTTCCCGGCATCGGGCCCGCCACTGCCGAGCGGGTCGTCGCCAAGCTTCGCCGCAAGGTGCCAAAATTTGCGCTGCTGGTTGGTCGCGAAGCCATGGAAGCGGGCAGCGTTGAACACGACCTCATGACCGAGGTGCACGAAATACTCTGCACGCTGGGGCATAGCGAAGCCGAAGCCCGCAGGCTCATCGAGGGCGTCACCGCCGGCAAAAAGAAGTTCAAAGACGTCGAATCGCTGCTGCATGCGGTCTACGAAAGTCGCCAGTAGATTCTGTCGTTTTGATCGTTTTGAACGCGAAATCGCGAACACGATTCGGGCGTTCAAAACCCCCTCGATTGTGACGCTTGGTATTCGCGAATTGTGCTTATTTTTCAGTCGATTCTGAATTGCCCAGGGGACTCTTCAACCTGGGTTATGAACAACCGACGGGTTCAATACGATCAAAACCCCGCTTGGGCCAACGGCGCTAGCCGCGGGTGACTCCCCCAGCTCTCGACGGCAGCGGGTTCGGCCCGTTTTCTGTTTGTTGTTTGGCCGCCGCTTGCGCTTTGATGGCGGCGCACAACATGCCCGCCAACTTTCCGGTAGTGGACGTCGCTGTTGGCTCACCTAACATTTCTCGATCGAGGTCGCCATTGAGTTCGCCATCGCGAATTGCCGCGCGTGCTTCACGCCGCTCGGTCGACAGGGCCATCGACTGCCGTATTTCGGCCGCCGAAGGGCCAAACAACGACATCGCGTTACCGGCCTCAGCGGGACGCTTGCCGGTTGGGTCGTCGGCCCATCGGCGGACAGTTTGCTCGATGTTTGCGTCGAGCCGAATCGACAGCATCAGCCCGTCGGCCTCGCGACCGATCATCTCACGCAAGTCGCGGAGCAACGTATCGACCTCACGTCGCCCGACAACGGCTGGCTTGGTTTGCTGCCCCAGTGGCTTTCGCTCTTCGCGATCGATCAGCCAAGCCGCCGCCCGCCAATGCGTCTGCGACGCCTTCCGCATCGTCTCGAGCGGCCGCAGTGCGACGCTCATCTTGGCGCGGCGAAACTGCTGATCGAAATCTTCGTTCACTCGCCGTTCGCGCCGGATTGTTAGGGCACTACACCCGATGCACTCAGCTACCCGCCGTTCCTGCATTCCCGACGCAATGAGCGCCACCACCATCTGCCGCTTCGACTCGTCGAGCGCTCTGGGTCTCGCCATTTTTGGCTCGCTGTTGTTATGTGTACTTATGTATAGTATCGCATCCTTGTTTGTAGCGGATGGGGTGGCCAATTTCTACCAGAAAATCAAGCGGTATCTCATAACGTCTGACGCCGGAACTGACGCCGGTCGATTACAACGCCGATGGCCGGGTCGATGCCACCGTCTGCACAGTGTGGCGCGGCAACTTTGGCAGCGGACTATCGGCGCGTGTGTCGCCGAGTACGGTCGTGCCGGAACCATTCGCCGGTGCGATTGGATTCTCGTCGTCGGTTGGATTGGCGGCAGTCGCTCGACGGGCTCGCTTGGACGGGCTTGCTAGGACGGGCGCGCGAGAACGGGGAGCGGCCTTCGGAGGGGCGGCCATTGAAAGGGATCGCCGTAAGTCGCCACCGCTTTGCGGTGAAATGAGTTATTGCTGTCCGTTCGCAACTGCTATAGTGGTTGTTATTCAAAGGTGGCCATTCAATGATGGCCATTCAAAAGTGGCCCGACGCCCTCGACAACGCACCGACGCGCGCGACGTTGTGTTGGTAATTTAACTTCTTCGAACTGCTCGGTATTGAAACATGAAGATTCGTTGTATTGTGTTGCTGTTGGTTACGGCCCCGCTGGTGGTGAGCTTCGCCGCTCCCCGGGTGTTCGCTCAGTCGATGCCGCGCGCCGATGTGGTCGATGTGCCGGCGATTGGCGAAGGGCTGTGTGTGAGCAATGTGTTTCAAACCAACATGGTGTTGCAGCGCGATAAGCCGATTCGCGTATGGGGTTGGGCCGCGCCAAGCGAGCAGGTGACGGTCGAACTGGCCGGGGCGCGAGCATCGACCAAGGCGGGGGACGATCGGGCGTGGAGCGTGACGTTGCCCGAACTTGCCGCTAGCAGCGACCCCCAAGCGATGACAATCACCGGCGAGCGCGAATCGATTGTGCTCGAGAACATTCTCGTCGGCGATGTTTGGGTGCTGGGGGGGCAAAGCAACATGGAGTTCGAGCTGGCCAAGGTCGAAAATGGGCAGCTCGAAATCGTCTCGGCCAATTATCCACAGATTCGCATTCTCACTGTCCCCTACGGACAAGGGCCCGAAGTTCAGGCGAGCTTTCCGCGGCTGCATCAGTGGAGCGATTGGTCGGGTCGGCACTTTCGCAAGGGAGATTGGGATATTTGTACGCCCGAGATTGCCCGCGAGCTGTCGGCGATTGGCTTTGTGTTCGCGCGACGAATTCACATGGCGAGCAACGTGCCGATTGGGGTGATCGACGCATCGCGTGGCGGCACGACGGTTGAAACGTGGACTCCGCTGTCGGTGCTACGCGAACTCGATAGCGAACCGACGCAGGCGAAGCTCGCGACTTTTGATGCGGCGGTCGCGGAGTGGGATGCGAAGGCCGACCTCGAAAACCGCATCGCTCAACATCAGCAGTGGATCGCACGTCAGACGGCCGAGGGCAACCCCATTCCCGGCGACAAGCGCGAGCCGCCGAGCGACTTGAGGCCCGGACCGATGGGCAACCACAACTATCCCGGCCATTGCTACGCCGGCATGATCGCACCGCTCAAGGGACTGTCGGTGAAGGGAGCGATCTTCCACCAGGGCTATAACAATGCTTTCGACGGCTCGCAGGGTGCCGACATGTATCGCGATGTGTTCCCGGTGATGATTCGCGCGTGGCGCGACGCGCTGGGCGACCCCGAGTTGCCATTCGGCATTCTGTCGCTTTGTACCGATGGCGATCCACAGACGCGCGATGACTATTGCGAGAAGATGTTCAACGCCGGCATCGATATCCGTGCCGCACAATACACAACGTTCCTTGACTTATATAACGCCGGGGACAAACACATTGGTTTCGTCAGCACCTATGACCTGAGACGTCGGTGGTATCATCCGCAGCTAAAGATTCCTGCCGGCGAGCGGATTGCGCGATGGGCGCTCGCGAGTGAATATGGATTCGAGCGGCAGATCGAGTGGAAGCCACCGATGCTGCTCGACGTCGAACAGCTCGACGGCGCGTTGCTGTTGAAGCTCGACACCGATGTCGGCGACCCCGAGGAGGGCGCAATCGAGGGCTTCGCAATCGCGGGCAATGACCGACGCTTTCATCCGGCCGACGTGGCCTATCTGGAGACGGGTAAAGATGACCGTGGCAGCGCCAAGTTCGACCGCAAACAATTGGTGCTGACCAGCAGCATGGTGCCGACGCCGGTGCATTATCGCTATGCCTGGGGCCGCAACCCGGCGGCGAATCTTCAGGCGACCGGCAACAAAGACCTGCCCTTCGCGACCCAGCGCAGCGACACTTGGGCCATGGAGACAGTCCCCCTGGGAGTGCTGGGCGACGACGTGGCGCTACCAATTTCGCGCGGCGATTGGAATAAGATCATCGAGGCGCTGCGCCAGCAAGACAAAGCACGTCGGCTCAAGGAAGCCCAGCAGTTTGTCGAAACCAACGGCGCTGGTTGAGGCCGGCGCTCGTTGAAACCAAGTCAAAGCGACCGATGAATTGAGTCACTTTCGTCGACTTGACCGACTGTTTTGGTGTGCCTGTCTCAAATCACTGAAACGAGCGCAAGACTTGGCGACGGTTTCGACTCGCGGGCGATCGATTTAGGATCGATCGAGATCGGCCGAATCGAAGGCAATCTCAATCGCTGTATCTGGCGTCGTTGATCCAGCATGCACTGACTGACCGACTTTCACCCGCTGAAGTGGCAAACAGATTTGCTTGGCCATTTTCTGTCGCAAAAGTCACAAAGTCGTGCGATTGTTGGCACGTGAGCCTAGCAGCCAGACATCACCTCCGACCAACTAGCCGTGCCGGTTTCTCTTTCGACATCGTAGTGCTGATCAATCTCGAACGGCACCTTGGTTCCGTCTTCTTTGTTGAAATGCCCCTTGAGTTTCAGCGTGAAAGGTTTGTCGCGTGTGATGACGCCCGGGATGACTCCTGAAATACCTTTCGATATCGACTTCACGATTTCGCCACCCGCCATGCTGTTGTACGACTCGTACTCGCGCGCATCGACTCGCATCGGTAGTTCAAGTTTGTCGGTCGCTTTTTCTACGATTTCGTCGTCGTACGTAATCGTGATGCTCGTCATATCGATGCTATCGAAGACTCCCTCTTCGTCCTCTTCGTCGGTGTAGCCGAATGTGACATCATACGGAGCGGTTGTCGAAATGGTTCCCCCGAACATACCACTGATGTCGTTATGAGTGTCGATCCAAATGTCGGGTGCTGGACCAGATGTCTCAGGCGAAGGATTGGAGAGATTGAATTGCACCGAATCGATTTTGTAGGTCCAGCTTGGAGCACAAGCGATCGCGACCGCCAGCAGCGGCAACAAAACGAGGACGATGGCAACCTTGTGGATTCTTTTCATGACGATCTCTCCGGGGCCGTGGTCTTCGGGCCAAGGTGGAATGGAAATGAAGACAATGATTTTGCCTTTGAAAAATTCCGCATTCCAACACCGCGCATTATTGCAGTCGCCGCGCTGATTGGCAATCTCGAAAAGGTGCCGCATGACGGCCGCCACGGCTAAACCGAGCCACGACTTTGCGGCCGAAATTGCTGCGGATCAGTTATTCAAGTCAGTCTCCCACCATGTGAACCACCCCTCTGGCAAAAGCTTGACCAATCGCAAAGCCCTCGACCATACTCGTGCATCGAACCAATCTTGAACGCGGAGCGATACTACGATGTCTCGGTTTTCTTGCTTAGCCACAATCCTTAGCGTCGGCACTTTTCTGGGTGGCGCTGTGGCCGACGACGAGCCGGTTGGCCATGCTGGCCCCGATCGCGTGGTGACCCCCGTCAACCAAATCGTCACACCCGCGGGCGACCAGCTCGACCTACCCGGCCTGCGGCCCCAAGCAGTCGCGCTCTCACCCGACGGCAAAACGCTGGTGACTTCGGGCAAGACGAGCGAACTGATCGTCGTCGATCCGGCCACGCTCGAAATCCGCCAGCGGGTGGCGATCCCCGGACGAGGTCAATTGAGCTACACCGGGCTGATCTTTTCGCCCAAAGGCGACCGCATTTATCTGAGCAATGTGAATGGATCGATCGAGGTGTTCGCCGTCGCCGACGACGGC
>JBGSRO010000135.1:0-6698 GCA_041737535.1 Pirellulales bacterium
CCCCAACGCCGAGCCGAGCCAAACGCTGATGGACCGCGACAAACCGGTCGGCATCGACAGCGATGCCGTCGTGGCGACCGTCCGCGATGGCGCGTTGTACGAGCCCGAGGCGTCGCGCGAACAACTGGTTCCCATGAGCCTGATCCGTCGCCGTATTGCCGAGCGGCTCACGGCGGCCCAGCACGATGCCGCCTTGCTGACGACATTCAATGAAATCGACATGTCGGCCGTAAAGGAACTCCGCAAGACCCACGGCGAGCAATTCCAAAAGAAGCACGGCATTAAACTTGGCTTCATGTCGTTTTTTGTGAAAGCTGTGGTCGACGGACTCCAACAAACGCCCGAGCTCAATGCCGAAATTCGTGGCAATAACATCGCCTACCGAAATTACTATCACATCGGCGTCGCGATCGGTGCCGAAAAAGGCCTCGTCGTGCCGGTGATCCGCCATGCCGAGCGGTTGAGTTTCGCCGAAATCGAACTCGCGATCAGCGACTTCGCCACCCGCGCAAACAGCAACAAATTGGCGCCCAGCGATTTGGTCGACGGAACGTTCACGATCACCAACGGCGGCGTCTATGGCTCGCTCTTATCGACCCCCATCGTTAACCCGCCCCAAAGTGGCGTGCTGGGCATGCATTCAATCGAAGACCGCCCTGTCGCCCGCAATGGCCAAGTCGTCATCCGCCCGATGATGTATGTCGCCCTCACCTACGACCACCGCATTGTCGACGGTCGCGGAGCGGTCACGTTCCTCAAGCGGATTAAGGATGCGATCGAAGAACCGGCTCGGATGTTGATTGAGGCGTGAGCCAAAAAGCCGCTGGGCATCGGATTTGTCCACGACACCCAGCGACCCTGATGCTGTTTCAACTCGGCTTAGTCGCTGCGTCGGCGGCTAGCGAGAGTTGTCCCCAATACCGCCAACGCGAGCAACACAAGAGTCGATGGCTCGGGAACGGTGACCTGGGTCTGCGACAGCATCCGCAGTGGGGTGTTCTCGATGGGCGACACCAAGGAGTTTCCACCGTCGATGCTGATCTCGACGAAAACGTCGAAGAAGCTATCGACCGCAAAGCCCCCGGCACCGCCGCCACCGGCCAGTTTGAGCACCGTGACATGCCCATCGATACCCTGCGGCAGCCCTTCGAACAGTTGAACGGCAAAACCGATCTCCTCACGCTCAACGCCTGGTATGGCAGGGCCGGGTACGGGAATCGTGTGAATTTCGCTGGCGCCGATGTCGATAAGCTCGACGTCGTAGTCGCCCACATTGGGATCGAAGCGTCCGGGAATGACTTCGATGCTGAAGAAGACATCGAAGAAGCTATCGACGACGAACTCGGAATTTCCAGCGCTGTCGGTGATTCGCAGCTCGTAGAAGATGTCGAAGAACGAGTCGACGGTGAAGTGATTGCTCGTCGGGTCAGGAGCAGAGACAACCATCGGCTGACTACCTTGCAGGCTGAGGCTTACCAACTCGATGTCGATCAGCGCTCCCGTCGCGGTAGGGATGTCGGGGAAATTGAGCGGTGGTGGTGGGAACGGGTAAGCGACCCCGCTTTCGTCGGGGGTCATCACGACCAAACCACTGTCCCAAGTATCGACAAAGATGTCGAAGAACGAATCGACAGCCCGCGCGCTACCGCAAAGTGCGGTTCCGACAACGAATGCGATGACCGCGAGCGTTTTGCCTTGCGCACGACCAGAATTGAAACACGATGAGAGTCGCGATGGCTTGCGACTCGGCTTTTCCGATTGGTCCCTACCGTTCATTAGTCCAGTCCTTTTTCATAATTGGCAGAGCTTAGACTCCACGATGGAACCGGGCTCCGCGATGCAAAGTGCCTGAACGAGTGTTTATCTGCCACACCGCGGGCAGCTCATCCAGAACGAGTGCCTCTTCCCCAAACGAACTTCTTCCCCGCACAAACAGAATTGCAACTGCCTCGTGCTGCGCTCCGAAACGGCCCCACTACGCCGGCCAGCAGTGGCCGTTTTGTGACGCGACGATTCTCGCGAAAAACACAGGTCGTCTCGCGAAAAACACAGGTCGCGAAAAACACAAACTCCCCAACGGCTGATCACCGTGTCCCTAGACTAGCGGTATCGCGCAGGGAATGCAAGAATTCGCCGGAAGAATCCCGGAAGAATAAGCGACCATGTGTGGGCGTCGCGATTGTGGGTGGAATTCTTGGCCGATTGCGCGAGCGGAGATGCGAGCTTTACGCCGCAGGCGTTGTGTCACACAGCCCTGGGTTGCCTCGGCGCAGCTGCGGCTACCCAGGGTGACTGACGACGTTGTTAATCTACCCCGACGGGGTTGCGCCCTTCGTCTGGCGAGGTGACGTAACGCCCATGTCGGCTGCGATCTCCGGCGTTCGTCGGATTGGTTGGGTGACGCCGTTTGCCGTTTTCGTTTTGCCGTTTGTGACTTGGATGGCTCGCCATTGCGCTCGATGGGGACCCCACGCTCCCCAGTTTCCTTGGGAGCGCCGTTGGGGTACCGCTACACTTGCAACCCGCCGGTCGTTTTTCTTAAGTCGTTGCTCAACAAACGTTTGTGACTGATGTGGGAAAATCACAGCAAGGACTCAACGCCCCTGCACGCCGCTACAGTACCCCCCGCTAGAGTTGGCTGTCACCGTTTCTCTTGCGATCGGGCGCTCAGTCCGATGGTGCCTTAGGGATTTTCGAAATGTATCCGGCGGGCGTTAAAGCCCCCTCGGCAAGCCATTTCGGAGGCGATCCCGAAAGACCTTCGAGGTCGAGCATTGCTCCTCGTCCTTCGATGGAAAGCAAAATTTCTTTTAGGTCACTGGCTGTTAACTCAACGCCGTTGATGTCGATCGTCCGGCTTTGTTCATCAACATTGAGAGTGACCATTGGATACATCTCGTCGCGTGAGAGCCCCTTGCTCTGATAAACCTGAAGGAGCTTAGCAACGACCAATTGTGACGCCGCGTCGCTAATATCCGTGTCACCAGCGATGTATCCACAAAGCGTTACATGGTAGGTAATACCGACGTCTGACGAAATAATTCGATAGCTGTCTTCGGTCGGTTCGACCTCTTGATATTGGCTGAAAGCTTCGTAGATAGCAGTGGCTTCATCTAGAGTGAATTGTCGTTGCATTCTCGCTTGTAGTGCGATCGCCACTAGCTCTTTCGTTTTACGACTGGCGTAAGTAACATTACTTTCGCCAGAAAGCCGGCGATCGGCGTGGTTGCTCGCTCTCGCTGGTATAAAGAGGTAGCGGTCCTCGGAGTAATCGTAGGCCATGTTGAGTGAAGCTGGCTCCCTGGCTCCGGTGAAGCGTTGTTCGCCGGCCAACGCCGCCACTTTGCTGGCAATCGCTTTTTCCTGCTGCGAGATTTCGTTGATGCTCTCGGCTAGTTTTTCTCGAAGCGCATTGATCTCACTCGCTTGTTCTTGGAGCGATCTCGACAGCTCGGCCACTTCTTCTTTGGTCATTTCGACCAGTTCGACTTCTTCAACAACTTCAACAGGCGCGGGTTCTTCGGCCTGCAATTCAGCGCGGACACGCTCACTTACCTCGATTGCCAACGCCAATACAAACAGGACCAAAACCACCAGCGCACAAAACATCAAGTCGGCAAAGGTCTCACTCGAATTGCCGTGGTTGGCCACGTATCCATCGTTCAGTGACTTCATTGCGACGAATCCTTCGCCGCATTGTGCCGTAGCCGGGGCACGATCGAAACTTCCGCCGTCGCAGCAACGTAGGAAACCAACCGGTCGACATTAGTGGTATAAACATTATTGAGAATCCGAAGAACGACGCTGCCCAGTACGGCCCCGACCAGTGTCGTATTGAATGCAGTACCTAGACCCGACATGGTCGATCGCATTCCTCCCAGCAAATTGCCAGCATTGCCTTTGTCGCCGTCTTCGCCCAGAGACGCGAGCGTCGATGATAGACCGTCTGTCATGGCGATTAGCCCCACGATGGTACCAATCAACCCGAGCGTAACCAACACTCCAGAAATGACATCGACGATCTTCGCCCGCGCCATCATTCGGCTATACAGCAGCGTAATCAGACTGTCTTGCGAAACGTTTGCATCGTGTCGGGCGATGCGTGAAAGATCGACTATGTGTTGGTGAAAGACACCGGCAGCCGGGCCTTCGGTAACTGCTTGGAAACCTTGGGGCCTCTTCAAATTTATCATGCAAACGGCAGCACATACGTACTCGTTGCGGAGAGACAAAATACTGCGGTAATTGACGACCAGAGCCACGAGGAACAATGCAAATATGACGATGCACAAATAACTCGAGTCAGTCTGGATTGCCGACCACATATACCGTCCGGCAGCGAAAGCAAACAACACCGTAACAACGAAAAAGTAGACTAACCATTCGCGGAACGGATCGCGGTCGAGTTGCAACTCGTTATTCTTCAACCCTTTTTGCGCAACCCGCGTGACGACAGCCTTCTTCGTCGCCTCCGTCCGTTTGTCGTTCTCTGCCTTGCGTGCGGCCAACTGCGACGCCTGCTTCGATTGCTCTCGTTCCAACTCCTTTTCGCCTGGAACGATGAATATGTGACCGCACCCTGGGCAATGATCTTGTCCCCCCGCATCGTTGAGTGGCGAAGTTAACCGTTTTCCACACGCGACGCAGCCGTAGTTCACTGAATTACCTAGTGGATTCAGACTCACTGAGTATTCAGCAATTTCGGATTGGGCGGCAGAACTCGATGAGAAGAACGATTCGGCCGCTGCCATCTCGTCGCGACGCTCGTTCGAGGCAGCGACCGCGATCTCGAAGTCGCTCGAATCGATCTTGCCGTTCGAGAATTCTCCATTCGCCTCACTACCGATAAGCACCACAGCCTTGCATTCCGGACATTTCGCCTTGCGCCCCCGATACTTTTCGCTTACGCTTCGGGAAAAGCCGCATTCGGCGCAATCGAATTGCATTCAGTAGCTCCAATATTAAAGGATTGCACAGTCAAGGCTGAGCGCGTACCAAGACACTGGTTACGCGGAGAAAAGTGAGCATAATCGAGCGGCGATAGTGGGTGCAACAAACAGCTCAGAAAAAGTCTAAATTCATCGGTGGAGGACGGACCAATGCCGGAATCTAGCCACGCTCGCCAAGAGCGTCGATGCGCTCGATTGTCGCGCTCACGCTGGTGCCATCCACCGTCTGGCGACGGTGGCTACCTTTTGTTTGCACCCCCTGTCCACTACAGCGGGCATCGGGTGACATCCATCCTTCCCCTCAAATTTTCCCACCGGAACCACTTGACGCGATACTGAACGCATGTATATTTACGCCTGTCGCACCGAAAAATACCGGGAATCGCGCCATGGCTCGCCTCGCTCGTGCCGAAATTGTCGATCCGACGGAAGTCGCCGCCTGCCACTGCACGGGCCGCTGCGTGCGGCGATGTGATTTGTGTGGCGACGATACACACACGCACTAACGACCGGTGGGTGTCACTCAATTGTCATGCGGGTCAAACAGTCGGCTCGGTGAGCGAATCGATCACTTGGCGAATCCGTTCAACGATCGCCGGAGCCACACGGCCGAACCTCTTAACGACAATCGACTTTGCCAGAGTATAAACCTTGTCCGCGCGGACGGTCCCCGGACGATTCAGCGCACCTTCAACAAGATCGAGCGAAGTGAGCGAAAAACTGTAGGGCGATTGCGTGGGATTAGAGGTCATTGCCACTACTACAACGTCGGCACTCCGCGAATGATAGGCGTTGTTGGAAACGACGATCACCGGACGTCGTTTCTGCGACGAGAGATCGGTAAACGGAACCGGGACGAGCACAATGTCGCCCTGGTCAGGCATGATTCCAGTCCTCATCGTCGAGCGCGTTGTCCCAGAAATCGGTGCTGCTGGTCGCCGCCTGGACGAGGTCGGAGAGGTCATCGGCGGATCGCGGGACAACGAGCACCGTGACTAGCTCACCGGGCGGAAGCGCCGTAATTTCGAGCCGCCCTTCTGGCGAGACTTCCAAATCGAATCGTCTGGATGCATTCGAAGCGGGCATGGGTCGAGCAATGTGGTTGGTGAACTGAGCAACTGAATTATCGCTGGTTCGTTGAACGCAGTCCAGTTGTGCCTAAGATAATCGTGGGGTAATCGTGGGTAATCGTGGGGGACAGCCATCCCAACCCAACCCAGCACATCGCCGCCAATTCGTGCCTTGAGATGATTTCTGACTTGCCCTGCGCACTAACGACCGGTGGGTGTCACTCAATTGCCCGACACCAGAGTGCGGCACCCGCTACTTTTCGGCACGACTCAACCTGGTGTGCAATTCGCGAGTGTGGCCAAAAATTGTTGTCGAAACACGCCCGCCTGTATGATAGAACAAGGGGCTGAAACAGCGTGTGACTCGCGCTGCGCGATTGACTTCACAATCCGAACACAACTGAAAACGCCATTTTGTCGTTTTGTCGCTTTTCAAAAAAAACACGCGCCAAAATGGAGCAGGAATTGTCGCATTGCGTAGTGAGAATAGGCTGCGAAACGAGCGTTATTCGAAAACGGCGTGCGACAAAATCGGGGCAATTAAGAACCTATCTCAAAACCATAAGAACCAACTGATCGCTAGCATGCGTACATATCATCGAGCATTCTGTTCTTCTCAACGGCACGGAGGTGACGGGTATGAGGAAGGAGTTTCGAGGATCGAGTTGGCGGATGTCGG
>JBGSRO010000164.1:0-5294 GCA_041737535.1 Pirellulales bacterium
GCCCAACCACCAACCGAATCAATCGCTGCCGAAGGTGCGCAAGCTGACACGGGTAAAGTCAATGTCGCACCCCCCGCTGTTCCCAAGCCGACCACAGTCGCCGGCGTTGAGCCACTTGATCAACCGTCGAACACAACCCTCGTCGGAGTGCCGCTGCTAGGCGCGGCGGCGCTGATGGCCTTATTCTACTTCATATTGAAAGGCGGCATTTAGCTGTTGCGTCATTCCCGCGTAAGCTAAGTTCATTCCCATGCAGGCAGGAATTCAGACGCGCCGGTCTAGACGCAAGTCGAGTGCGTAGCAGAATCAATGATTAGACTAAACGGTCGAAACGTCGCGCTGCTGTGAACGGCGTTGTGATTAAGTACAGCTCGCTAGTTTCCCGCCTGCGCGGGAATGACGGATTCCATTTCTCCTGTTCGATGCTCTGAACTAAATACTTCCAGCCATGTCCACAACACTTAGCCAGCCCCCAAAACCAACGCCCGCTGCCGATGCCCACAGCAACGAATATGACAGCGACGTGTTGCAGTACCGCGCTATCCATACTGGGGCGCTGATTGGCCTGCTACTCGGCATCGTGTCGGTCGCCGTGGTGTTCGCCGGTGAGGCGAGCCTGGCAACCGCGATCATGTTGCTGCCGATTCCCGTCGCTGGTTTCCTCGTCTCGCTGCTCGCGCTCAAAACCATTAAGGCGAATCCCGACCAATACGTGGGGAGGCCCGCCGCGCTCATTGGCATCGCGCTGTCGGCTCTGTTCGCGATCGGCGGCACCGCCTTCGCCGGTTACGTTTACGCGACCGAAGTCCCCGACGGTTACAAGCGAATTTCCTTCTTGGAACTCAAGCCCGACCAAGCCGACGAGCGTGCCGGTCGACCGGTCCCCCAGCCGATCTTCGACGCATGGCAAGCGGGCACGCCAGTGTTTATTAAGGGCTACATCCGTCCCGACACGGTCAGCTCGCGCGAAAACATCAGCGAGTTTCTCTTTGTTCGCGACAGCAACGCCTGCTGCTTCGGCGATCTCTCGAAGGTCATGTACTTCGATCAGATACAAGTCGAACTGACCAACGGATTGAAAACCGATCTCCATGAAGGGCGGATCTACAAGCTTGGGGGTCAACTCGTGATTAATCCTCAAAACCTCAATCGTGGTCCTGGCTACCCCGTCTTTTCGCTGTTGGGGACGTATGTGCAGGACTAAGCGAGGCCGACTATGTTTCCCAGAAATCGTAGGTTTCTCGGTCATCGTAGCGAGTTTTAGCCTCTTGCTGTGCGGCTGCGAGCTTCGCAGCGCCGCAACAACTCAAGCCAGTCCTTCGCGTGATAAACCATCAAACCAACAAACGAACGAGATCGTCGAGCCGCGTGATGCGGGATCCAACAAACCACTTTCCGTTCGCAACATCAGGTGGGAAGACCTAGAGTTCGAGATCGAACCTGGCGAACCATTTGAGCGCGCGATGCTCACCGAGGGAATCGAAGCTCTCGTCGGTCAGACGATTCGCTTGCGTGGGTTCATGCTGCCGACGCTCCAGCGGAAAGGGGTCAAGCAGTTCATCTTTATTCGCGACGACCAAAAGTGCTGCTTCGGGCCAGGAGCCAGCATTTATCACAGCGTACAGATCGAAATGGTCGAAGGAGCAACGGCCGCGTACACGACCAAACCGGTCGCCATCACGGGCCAGTTCGATATCCGCCCCTTCGTCGGCCCCGACGATAAGCATTGGGCCATCTATCACGTGGTCGCCACGAGCGTCGAGTAGAATCAACTCGACAGCGCCAGGTTGCGATACAACCCAAGCAGCGCGGATGGATTTGAAGCGATAGCCGCACCCTTCTTGGCGTTTGAGCTGTAAACGAACGAAGCGCAAACGGCGACTATCCGCGAAAATCGGCGTAGATCAGCGGTTATCGGCGTTCTCTCGAACAACGACTTGGCGCTGTCGAGCTAAGCATGGAACCGAGCGACGAGTCCGCCGCTTCGCCGTCGAAAGGAACTTTACTCGTCCGACTTACCCAGCCCCAACTGATCGAGCCACCGTCGGCGTGGCTTGTCGCTGCTGCCGCCACCACTGCCGGCCAATTGCTCGCGAAGCAATTCGAGTTCGATTCGCCAGTCGGCCAGTTCCGCCTGTTCGCGAGCAACTTTCGCGCGGGCCATGCTTAGTTCGAGCTCCCCTTTGCCGAGTTTGTTCTGCAACTCCGCTTCGAGAGCGGCAAGCCGCTCTCGTTGTTCTTGAATGTACTCGTCGGCATCGACAGCGGCCGTCAGTTGCTCGTTGGACAAGTGATCGACAACGTTGGCCGGAACCGCTTCTGACGCCGTCCGCTCGCTCGCTTCGGCAACCACGCGCGCCAGTTCGGCGTTGAGCGAAGCAACGACTCGATCGGTTTCGGCAATGACCGCGCTGATATCGAGTCGCTGCTGCTGGCGGGGGGGGGCGATATCGGCATCGCCGTCGGCTTCTTCGGCGAGGCTAGCGAGCAGCCGTCGCTTCTGCGATTCCCAATCGAGGCCATCGTCGGCAACAACGACCGCCGACGTCGCCCGTTGGGCAAGTTGTTCTGTGAGTGCGCTGTTTTCGTCGCGCAGCGTGCGCAGGTCGTCGAGCGTCATCGCGAGCCGCTGCTCGAGATCGCTCACGCGCTCGTCGTCGGCTGCTGCTGTGTTCGCGGTGGCATCGGCGAGAGCGGCCGCTTGGGTCGCCAAGTCGGCTTCCAAATTGGCGAGCTGCGCCCGCAACTGCTTCCGCTCGCCAGTTAGGGCTTCGAGATCGTCGATCGCTTTGTCCTGGAGCTGATTGGCCGTGGCCAGCGACTTTTCGAGGTCGGCGTTGCGTTCCCCCAACTCTTCGAGCTGCTGTCGAAGCTCGGCCAGCTCGTCAGTTGTGCAGCCAACGGTCGTCGTGACTCTGATCGCCTCGGCCAGTTGCGTTGCGAGCTCATCGTTCGTCTGGGCCGACTTGTCGAGTGCGTCGGTCAGCGTCGCAAGTTTGGCTCTCGCGTCGGTTAATTCGATTTCACGCTCGGCCAGCGCGGCACTCGATTCGGCAGCCGCCGCTTGGTCGGTCGCCTGTTGCGCTTGGTGATCGCGCGATAGCGAAAGATTCGCAGCGGTCAGCGACTGAACTTCGGCTTCGTGCCGCTGTTTGAGTTCAGCAATTACCGCCTCGTGTTCAACGAGCCCCTGCGTGGTTGTCGCGGCTTGCGAACGCAGCGTTGCCGATTCGTCCGCGAGCCGATCGTGTTTGCGTTGCAGGGCATCGCGTGCTTCCGTCACACTTTCGAGCTTGGCGACCAGTTCGTCTTGCGTGGCGCTTTGTTGCTCAATAAGTTCGGCGATTCGCGCATCGCGGGCGGCCAACTCGGCTCGCAACTCAGCGAGTCGTTGTTCTCGTTCGGTAACATCGGCTTCGCGCTCCGCCAGTCGCTCGCTCACTTCGGCAAGCTGTGCGGTTTGCTCGTCGAGCTGCGCGTGAGCTTCGTCGTACTGCGAGATGAGCGCCTGTTCACGAGCGGCCGACTCCTGCACGATCTGTTCCCGGGCCAGTTCTTCGATCGCGGCCGCGTCGGCTGCCTCGGCTTCGAGTTCGACCGACAGTTGTCCGGCAATTTCATCGAGCCGGTCGGCGAAGTGCATTTCCCAGCGCGATCGCTGTTGTGCTCCGAGCTCCACGATCCGCCGGGCCTTGTCACGCGCAGCACCAAGCGAGGGTGGCGCGGCGGCGAGGCTGGGACGTGAGGTTTCCATACCGGTATCGGCGAGTCGGTGCCCACACGGCGGGCGTTGTGATTTCGGGTGCTGTCGTGGGTGAGGGGCGACGCAAACCAAGCTTGCCCCTACGGTTTATAGGCCGCGCCGCGCGGGGGGTCAAAACTCTTGGTTCACGATTGCGAAACGGGCCGGTGCAGGCCGCACTGTCCACGCAATTGGTCTTGCGCAACCGGCTTGTTCGTCACGATCCGATCCCCCCCACAATGTTCTCCGGCGTCTCGCCACGAAGCCTCGCGACGACTTGCTGGGCCACGCGGCACCTTAGTTCCCGCACTGCGCGAGTCGAATAGAAAGCCACGTGCGGCGTGACGATAACGCGGGGATCGCTATAAGGAAGCTGCGTAAGATCCGTTGGTTCGACCGCTTGCACATCGAGCGCCGCGCCGGCAATCGTTTCGTTTTGCAGCGCGGCGGTGAGCGCGGCATGGTCGACGAGCCCACCCCGCGCCGTGTTGATGAGATAGGCGGTCGGCTTCATTTTTAGCAGCGACGCCTCATTGACGAGCTGCTTCGTCTCGCTCGTCAGCGGACAGAGCAGCACGACAAAATCACTCTCGGCCAGCAGTTCATCGAGCGCAGCCCAGCGGACCCCCTCGGGCACATCGCGAGAGCGATTGTGACCAATGACCCTCATGCCCAGCGCGGCAGTGCGACTTGCAAATTCGCTGCCGATCTTGCCTAGTCCAACGACGCCAACCGTTTGATCGCTCATCCGCTCGAGCGGCACGCCAAGCTGGATGTTGTACTCGCCTCGCTGCGTTGCCCGGTCGTAGATGTGAATCTTTCTCGCCAGCGCGAACATCAGTGCGAGCGTATGCTCGACCACCTCAGCCGTGCAGTAATCGGGAACATTCGTCACCATGATGCCTCGCGATGTCGCGTGCGCGACGTCGATATTGTCGAGCCCGATGCCGGTGCGGGCAATAATTTGGCAAGTCTCAGCTGCCGCATCGATAACGTGCGCGGTGACAGGTGCCCAACACGTAATGATTGCATCGACACCGTTTGCCGATTCTACAAGAGTCGCTTCGTCGCCCGTCGGCGAGGCGATGAGCTCGCAATCGACTGTGGCGAGAATCGTTTGTTCGATGCTGAGGTCCGACCAGGGGAAATCGGTGTAAAGGGCTTTGTATTTCGGCATGATCGTGCTCCGTTTGTCATGTTGTGAGTCGTCATTTTAGCTCGCACCCAGAGCAACCGTCATGCCCACGCACCACCGAACATGCCCACGCAGCACCCGTCATTCCCGCGCAGGCGGGAATCGAGAGGCGACGGTTTCTCTGTCGATTCCCGCCTGCGAGGTTGTGAAAAAATGGGACTGGCTCCGAGCGTATTGTTGGCTGCTGCCTCGACTGGTTTTGTGCTCGGTGCCTGTCCCATTTATTCGCGCTGGAGCGGAGCAGTCCGTTGCGAAAAAGTGGGACAGGCACCGCAGAAAATGGTCTCAAGTGCTGGACACTCGACAGGCTGCGGAGCCAGTCCCATTTTTTCGCAACTGCCGTTCTCTCGATGCTAA
>JBGSRO010000054.1:0-23691 GCA_041737535.1 Pirellulales bacterium
GCCGGGGTCGCGATTAATAGCAGCAACTGCTTGAACAGGTTGTCGTTGAAGGCTCCAAAAAACTGTGTGGCCGCCATTCCCCAATAAGCCGGGTCAGCCATCAGTGGCGGCAGGCCATCGTCGTAAACCAGTGACGTCGGACTGGTCGTCGTCGCCGGTGATTGGTAGGGATTTGGCGAACGCGATGGTTGGGTCATGTTTCATCGTTGGTAGTGACCGCATTCATGCAGTCGATTGGATTTCCAGTTTGCTGCACGCAAGAACCCGATGAATCGAGCGAATACCAACGACGACTAATCGCGGAGCATCGCCAAACAGGCATCGACTTCTCCATCGGTCCCGACGGTGATTCGTAGGCCGGGCTCCCAGTTGCGGTAGGCCATACAGCGGACGAGTATGCCCGACGCTTTGAGCCGCTCGTAAATCGGCTCGGCGGCGAGTTTTTCGTGCCAGCACCACACGAAGTTGGCGTGGCTCGTGGTGGTGCGGAAGCCAAGTTCGTTTAGCCCGTCAGTGAGCCGCACGCGTGTGGCGATGATTTTCGCGCGATTCTCCGCGAGCCAGGCGTGGTCGTCGATCGCCGCCGTGGCGGCCGCGATTGAGAGCGTGTCGCAATTGTAGCTGTCTTTCACCTTGTTGAGTTCGGCGATCACGTTTGGCTGGGCGACCGCAAAGCCAAAACGTAACCCGGCGAGCGCGTACGACTTGCTCAGTGATCGGGTGACAATCACCCGTTCGTTGTCGGCCAACAGGCTCAAGCAATTGGTCTCGGCAAAATCGACATAGGCTTCGTCGACGACAAGAGGGCAGGGGAGTGCCTCGGCAATCTCAGCGACTCGGTCGGGTAAAAGCAGCGTTCCCGAAGGGCTGTTGGGATTCGCCAGGAAAGCAAGCCGCAAACGATCGGCATTTTGCGTGAACGAATCTCCCAGCGTCCAATCACTCTCGAAGTCCACCGGCTCGGCAATCGCTCCCTGAATTTCGCACAGCGTTTTGTAGAGCACGTAACTGGGGCTTGGGTAGCGGACGACGTCCCCCGCGCCGGCAAACGCTCGCATGATGATCGTCAACAGATCGTCGCTGCCATTGCCACAGAGAATCCAGTCGGGCGTAATCGTCGGCAGGTCTTTTGCGAGCACTTCGGCCGCGCGAATGCGGAAGGCGGTCGCCAACGGGTCGGGATATTTTCTCAATCCTCCTTCGGCCGCGTAGCGAATCGCATCGATGACGCGATGAGAACAACCGTAAGGATTCTCGTTTGTGTTGAGCTTGATGACTTTCCCCCCGCGAGGCTGTTCGCCAGGCTGGTAGCCGGTCATGTCGATGATGTTTTGTCGGAACATTCTGTATTGGAACCGCAGAGGACGCGGAGAGCGCGGTGGAAGGGAAGTGAGCAAGACAGATTGTAAAGTGATAGTGCGACGGCAAAAAGTAACGGGCTCGTTTCCGCTAATGCACGTGAGCGAACGTTGTTACATGAAGACCTCCGCGCTCTTGGCGACCTCCGCGGTTTATCGACTTCGAATCAAAACGCTGGCCGCGTGGGCGGTGAGGCCTTCGACATCTGCCAGGGCGATGGCGTCGTCGGCGACGGTTGCGAGGTCTTGAGCCGCGAGTTCAATCACGCTGTGCGACCTTAAAAAGTCGTTGCTCGAGAGCCCGCTGGCGAAGCGGGCCGTCGCACCGGTTGGTAGCACATGGGACGGACCGGCCGTGTAGTCGCCAATCGCTACCGGGCTGTGGGGGCCAATGAAGACTGCGCCGGCATGACCGATGTGTTCGAGCATCTCGCGCGGATTGCGACAAGCGATGTGCAGGTGCTCGGTTGCGAGCAGGTCGGCCAGCTTGGCCGCTTCGTCGCGGCCATCAACGGTGATGAGCGCACCGAACTCGGCGAGAGCCGTTTTCGTGAGCTCGCTGCGAGTGAGCTTCGCGAGTTGTTTTTCGAGTTCGCGTTCGACTTCGTCCACCAGCGGTTTATGCCAACTAATGAGCACACTCGAGCCGGGCGAGTGTTCGGCTTGCGCGAGCAAGTCGGCGGCCACGTAATCGGCGCGTGTCGTTTCGTCGGCGATGACGATCACCTCGCTCGGCCCAGCGATCGAGTCGATGTCGACTTCGCCGAACACGTAGCGTTTGGCAAGCGCTACAAACAGATTGCCAGGGCCAACTATCTTGTCGACGCGGGGAATACCTTCGGCTCCATATGCCAACGCAGCAATCGCTTGGGCTCCCCCCATGCGATAGACTTCGCTAACGCCAAGCTCGAAACAGGCCGCGAGCAGATGCTGGTTGTAGCTGCCAAACTTTGTCGGCGGGGCGACGACAACGATCTCTGAAACGCCAGCGGCGCACGCGGGAACGACCGTCATGAGCAGCGACGACGGATAGGCGGCCGCTCCGCCTGGAATGCAAATACCGACCCGCCTGATCGGTACGTAACGCTGCGTGAGCGAACCACCGTCGTCGAGCGGCACAACCGTGTCGGTGTGGAGAATGGCCCGTTGAAATTTCAAGATGCGGTGGCGAATCCGCTTCACTACTTCCAAGAATTCGCCATCGACGGCCGCATGAGCGGCGACAAGTTCTTCTTCGGGCACGAGCAACGAACCGGCCGTGAGCTGGGCCCCGTCGAGTTTGGCCGTGTATTCGAGGACCGCATCGATACCTCGACGGCGAACATCGTCGCAAATCCGCGCGACGACTTGAGCAGGGGTGAGGGGCTCGCCGAAGAGTTCGATCGTTTTCACGCGGCCAGCCGCGCTCACGGCATGCCCCGAATCGAGGGCGAGTTTCGCGCGGAAAGTCTCGATCGCCTTGTCGGCCCCCGGCTGCGATGTGTCGATGCGCTGAATAAGTTGCATTTTGAGTGACGTAACTTGTTGGCTCATTGCGATTCGCGTCAAAAGTATCATAAAGTGAGCAGCCGGCAGTGGGCAGTGCCCGCTATAAATCGTCCGCTTCCCTGATTTTTCAACCTTACGACCAGTGATCGACCTCCGCAGCGATACTGTGACGCTCCCGACACCCGCCATGCGAGAGGCGATGGCCCGTGCGCCGGTCGGCGACGACATGTTTGGCGAAGACCCAACCGTCAATCGGCTCGAAACTCGCGTTGCCGAGATGCTGGGCAAAGAATCCGCCCTGTTTGTCCCCTCAGGAACAATGGGAAACCAGCTCGGCATACGGCTCGCCTGTCGTCCGGGCGACGAGTTTATCTGTGACACCGAGTGCCACATCTACCACTATGAGCAGGCCTCGTATGCACAACTTTTTGGCGTTGCGACTCGCGTAGTCGATAGTCATTGGGGGCTCGTTCACGCCGACCTATTGAGTGGGCTCGTCCGTGGTGCCGACCAACATCACCCGCGCACCCGATTACTGACGCTCGAAAACACCCACAATCGACGTGGCGGCATCGTGATGGACTACGACCAACTGGCGGCCACCTGTCGCCAGGCTCACTCGCTCGGTTTGCGAACCCATCTCGACGGCGCACGACTTTGGAATGCCGTCGTCGCCAGCGAGCGCCCGGCAAGCGAATGGACCCGGCACTTCGATACGATTAGCGTATGCTTCTCGAAAGGCCTCGGCGCTCCGGTCGGCTCGGCACTCTGCGGCACGGCGGCCGATATCGCCGAGGCGCGCCGGGTTCGCAAAGCACTCGGCGGCGGGATGCGACAAGCTGGAATTCTCGCGGCCGCGGCACTCTATGCTCTAGAGCATCACGTCGTTCGACTACGCGAAGATCATCACCACGTCGACCTGCTCGCCGAGGCGATTGCCGACGCGCCGCACCTGTCGGTGGTGCCAACCGGCGACCATGCGCCGCAGCGAACGAATCTGCTTTTTATCGAAATCGATCCCCATTGGGGTACCGCCGCGCAGTTCTGCGCAAGACTCCGCGAAGCGGGCATACTCACTCTCGACTTAAGCCACAATCGCATTCGCATGGTGACGCATCTAGGAGTGACACGCGAAGATGTCGAGAAGGCAGGCGAAGTGCTAAGTCATGCGAAGAGTCATTGAGCCGTTTTCTCGCTAGCCGACGAGGCGTAGCTCGTCGGCTAATCGGCAAAACGCTATAGTTTCGCGACCCCGAAATCCGTCCTCCGATCGCATTCTCCTTATGCTTCCCATCTGTCTCGCCGCCGCTCATCCGCTCGTTCACGTCAACGCGACGCTCAATTCGCTCGCGACGCTGTTGCTCGTTGCCGGGCTGGTGCTGATCAAACAGCGCAAGGAGGTCGCCCACAAATGGGCCATGATGTCGGCTTTTATAGTCTCGTCGCTGTTTTTGGTTTGTTACCTCTACTATCACTTCACGGCTGGCTCGATAAAGTTCACCCACCCGGGCATCGTCAAGACGATCTATTTGTCGATCTTGGCATCGCATGTTGTGCTGGCGATTACGGTTCCCTTTCTCGTCATCACAGCCATTGTCTGGGGGCAGCGTTCGTTGGGATTGTGGCTTCCGGGGCGAATCGCCACGGCCGACGAGGCAACGAGGGCCGATTACATTGCCGAAAACCGGCGGGCTCATCGGAAAATTGTCAAATTCGCGTTCCCGATTTGGCTTTACGTGTCGGTCACCGGAGTGGTGGTCTACCTGATGCTTTACCACATCTGGCCATCGGCCGAGATTCTCGATTAGCAGACGACACACGATCCCGATCTTGGGATGGTTTTGGGCAACTTGTGCAAAAAAAGAACTCCAACTTTGCCCACGAGTCTGTTATACTTTCCGGAATCGAGCAGAAAGGCCGTCTGGCGGCGACTCATTCGGCTCGCACCCCCCCCCGCCTTTGCATCATGTCTCGGTGCTAACCCATTCAATCGCACTAAGCACGTGGAGAGTTTTTGTTATGGTAAAACTGGTGAGAACCGTTTGTGTGTTACTCCTGCTGCTCGCTGCCTCGTTTGCGACGCTTCGCGCCGAGATTGCGGAACTCAAGCTCGAGCCAAACGACCGCATTTGCCTCGTTGGCAACGCCCTCGGCGAAGGACTCCAGCACCACGGCACCTGGGAAGCGGAACTGTTGCTGCGCAATCCCGAGTTAAATCTCGTGGTGCGGAATCTTTGCTTTCCCGGCGACGAACCTTACACGCGTCCGCGGAGCAAGAACTTTGGCTCGCCCGAACAGCACCTCACACACAGCAAGGCCTCGGTCGTGCTGTTTTTCTTTGGCTTTAACGAGTCGTTTGCCGACGAGCCCGGTATTGAAAAATTCAAAACCGATCTCAAAAAGCTTGTCGCCGCAACCCAAAAAGCCGACTATAGCGGCAAAGGACCGCCACGAATCGCGTTGATCTCGCCGATCGCTCAAGCGGCCCACGGTGCCGTCGATGCCGAACTGAGAGATAGCCGCAACAAGGTGCTCGGCAGCTACACGGCCGCGATCGAGCAAGTGGCCGACGAAACGGGTGTCGCCTTCGCCGACGTCTTCGCACCGACCAAGCCGATCATGGAGTCGCAGCCAGTGCGGACAATCGACGAACAGTTCACCGGCAGCGATCCGTTGCTCACCGTCGATGGCTGTCACTTCTCGGCTGCCGGTTACTCGGCCTTTGGTCCGATTCTCAATGCCGCCTTGTTCGGCGATTCTTTGGCTAGTGTCGAGCCAAGCGAAAAGCTGGTCGCCGAAGTCGACAGCAAAAACTTTCATTGGTGGCACGTCTATCGCGCGGCCAATGGTTACTCGATCTATGGCCCGCGTGGCGAGGCGGGGAGCGATGGAACGTATCGCAATCGCGAGGTGATGGAGCGCGAACTGGCCATTCTCGAGCAAATGTGCGAAATCCGCGAGAAGCGAGTCTGGGCGCTGGCTCAGGGGAACGAGGTTTCCGGCGAGCCCGACGACTCGACGACCCTGCCATTCATTAACCCTAAGACCAATGTCGCCGCCGATTTCGGCCGCGAAGGAAACAGCCGCAGCAGTGGATCGCTTGATTACCTGTCATCGGCCGAACAAGAAAAACTGTTCAAGCTGGCCGACGGCTACGAAGTCAACTTGTTTGCCAGCGAAGAAGACTTTCCTGAACTCATCAATCCCGTTTCGATGACATTCGACGCCAAGGGGCGGCTGTGGGTTGCCACGATGCCGAGCTATCCGCACTGGCATCCAAAAAACAAAATGGATGACAAAATTCTCATCTTCACCGACACCGATGGCGACGGTCGTGCCGACGAGTGCAAGACGTTCGCCGGCGGGCTGCATCAACCAACCGGATTCGAGCTTGGCTACGACGGTGCGTTTGTCGCCAATGAGCCCGATTTCCTGTTTCTCAAAGACACCGACGGTGACGACGTGGCCGATGTCCGCGTCAGGCGGTTGATGGGCTTCGACTCGGCCGACACCCATCACGGACTTGGCTGTTTCGAGTGGACACCCGGCGGCAAACTCAACTTTAGCGAGGGCATCTTCAAGTTCTCGAACATCGAAACACCCTTCGGTTTGGTGCGAACCAACGAAGGGGCTATCTGGGAATTCGAACCGCGAACCGATCGCTTCGGCACCTTTACCATCTTCGACTTCGTGAATCCTTGGGGCCACGTCTTCAATCAGTGGGGGCAGAGTTTTGTTACCGACGGCACGACCGGGCTGCACTACTATACGACTCCTTTGTCGACCCACATCGATTTCCCCGGCAATCACGGCAGAAACAAATACCCCAACTTCCTTAAAAAAGTCTCGCGTCCGTCAGCGGGCTGCGAAATCATTTCGAGTCGCCATTTTCCCGACGACGCCCAGGGCAACTATCTCGAAAACAACGTCATCGGATTGCACGCCGTCATCTGGTACACACTTGACGAAGAGAAAAGCGGCTACGGCGGCAAGCACCGTGGCTCGCTGATCGAGTCGGCCGACGGCAACTTTCGTCCCGTCGACCTGCAGTTTGGTCCCGAAGGCGCGCTCTATGTCTGCGACTGGCACAACGCGCTCATCGGCCACTTGCAGCACAACCTCCGCGACCCCAACCGCGACCACTCGCACGGCCGCATCTGGCGTGTCACAGCCAAAGACCGCCCTTTGGTCGAACCGGCCAAAATCGCCGATGCACCGATCGATGATTTGCTAAACGTGCTCAAAGAGCCCGAGCTACGCACCAAATACCGCGCGCGACGCGAGATTGCGGCCCGGCCGACCAAAGAAGTCTTGCCGGCGCTGGCCGCGTGGATTCCGTCGCTCGACGATGAACAACATCGTCTTGAGGCGCTCTGGGTCTACCAAACTCACGCCACTCCGAACGCCCAACTGCTGGTCGACTTGCTCGCGAGCAAAAACCACAATGTTCGCGCCGCCGCAGTGCGGGTTCTCTGTGACTGGCGCGACCAAATCGAAGGTTCACTCGACTTTGTTGCCAAAGCCGTGAAAGACGAACATCCCCGCGTGCGACTCGAAGCGATCCGAGCATGCAGTTTCTACACAACACCCCAAGCGGCCGAAATCGCGCTCGAAGTCCTCAATTTACCAATGGACGACTATTTGCAATATGCTCTCGATGAAACGATGAAGCAGTTGCAAAAGTTCTGATAAGCGTTCTAAGTCGCTCGAATTAACCCAACGTGTCGGGTTCTTCCGGCACGAAGAGCTCGGCGAAAATGGGAGCCGCGTTAAATGCTGTTGCTACGAACTAAGCGGCTACTAACAACACCACCAACTAAAGCGGGAGTATCATGAAACACGTACTAGCAATTGCGTTTGTTTTGCTACTCGCGGCAACGAGTCGCTCCGGCGAACAGTGGATCGAGTTCGAGGGAACGACTGGCCCCGGCGTTGGTAAGCACATCGTGCTCGTCTCGGGCGATGAGGAATACCGCAGCGAAGAAGCGCTCCCGCAACTCGCGAAGATTCTCGCAACGCACCACGGGTTTCGCTGTACCGTGTTGTTCGCCATCGACCCAGCTTCGGGCACCATCCAGCCGAATCAACACGAACATCTGCCAGGCCTCGAAAAGCTGGCGGATGCCGATCTGATGATCATCGCCACACGGTTTCGTACGCCCGATGATGCTTCGATGCAAGCGATAGACGACTACCTCAAACGCGGCGGGCCTGTGATCGGAATGCGAACCTCAACCCACGCATTTCAGTTTCCGAAGAAAGCCATTTGGGCTCGCTATGGCAATGGTTACTCGGGCGACGAGCGAGAGTGGGCCGGTGGTTTCGGCCGCGTTGTCATTGGCGAACAATGGGTCAATCACCACGGTCACCATAAGCACGAAGGCACCCGCGGCCAATTCGCCCCGGCTGCCGACGACTCGCCCATCATGCGGGGAGTTGCCGATGGCCAGGTTTGGGGTTCGACCGATGTCTATGGCGTGAAGCTGCCAATGGCCGCCTCGGTGACGCCGCTCTTGTTCGGCGAATCGACCGCGCGGCAAGGTGACTACGACGAGGCCGATTTGCACTATGGACTTCGACCCACTGACCCGGCGGCGGAAGGCGCTAAAAATGACGTGAATATGCCAATCGCTTGGACGAACACATACCAACTACCCGATGGCAAGCCGGGCCGGGTGTTCGCCACCACGATGGGATCGTCGGCCGATTTGACGAATCCGGCGCTGAGGCGAATGATCGTTAACGCCGCTTATTGGGCGACCGGGCTCGCAGAGAAAATTCCCGCTGATGGAACGAATGTCGAGATTGTTGGTGTCTACAATCCCACGAAGTTCGGGTTCCAAAACAACGAGCACTGGCAAAAATCGGCGATGACGCCGAATGATTTTGAATAATATAGTCGCAGACAAAAACGTGAGGGTATTCGGTTTGAGATCGCTAACGAGTTTGATTGTCGCCCTGTTATTGGCCGCTGCTGCCAACGCTCAAGAACACGACCACGAGGTCACGGCCGAGTCGGCGGTGAAGCCGCGCGTCTTTCTCGACAAAGCGCCGGCGATTGTCGCTTACCAACTCAAGCGGCTCAGCGATGCCGAGCTATTGCTCGTCGACCGCGAAGTGACCGACATGAAATACACGCCCGTCTACCAGGCCATCCTTGGCCGTTCGTCAATCGCCGCGACCGAACGTGTCGCCGCACTGAAAGCACTAGCCGAGCTTCGCGACCAGGACAAACTCGACGCTCTGCTCGATGTGGCCAGCGAGATCGACGAATCGAGCGATAGTCTTGTGCCTTTATTGGTGGTTGAAGTCGCAAAGAGCGGCGCAAACGCCAGTCGTTTGACGGCGCTGCTCGATGAGACCAGCGGTGTCGCGCGCGAGTTACTGATGACCGGTCTGCTCACGAGTGGTGCGCCGGTGAAGTCTTGGTTGCCGGCAGGAGACCACGCGACGGACGAGTTGCTCGTAGCGATCAGACTTGTCGACAAGGTGCCCCAAGCAGAAGAGCTGCGCAAAATCGTCACAGACGCCATTGGCGACAACGTTGAGACGACGAGTCTTGCGCTCCGTGCCCTCGCAGCTCTGGAGATCGAGCCGGCTGAAAGTTTTGTGCGGGCAACGCATGCTTTCGAAGACCCAGCAACGACGCCGGCAGCTATCGAATTGCTACTCACGCTTCCGGCAGACGTTCTCGACCCGGCCCGATCGAAAGCTGCGGTCGAACTGCTCGTCGAGCGCATCGCGGCTGTCCCCGTGGCCGAGCGCATCGGTCCGGCAACTCAGCAGCTCGTCGCCGCCATTGACAAGTTGCTCCCCAAAGTCGAAGGATCGGCCGCGCGCGGATTCCGCAACCGTCTTCGCGAAATCACCGTTCGCGTTGCGCGAGTCGAAGCGGTTTACGAAGAGATGCGTTACGACAAGCCGTTCGTTGTCGTCGAGAAGGGACGCAAAGTTCACCTCGAATTGGCCAACCCCGACGCGATGCCCCACAATTGGGTACTTTGCCAACCCGAGAAGATTCGCGATGTCGCGAAATTAGCCGCTGCGCTGTCGGGTGTAGCCGACTCTACCGGTCGGCAGTACACGCCCGACACAGAGTTGGTGATCGTGTCGACACCGGCGGCCCAGTCTGGCGAGACCGTGTCGGTCGACTTCGAAGCTCCCGACCAGCCGGGCAAGTATCCCTACGTCTGCACGTTCCCGGGTCACTGGATGCGAATGTATGGCGTCCTGCTCGTCGTTGATGACATTGACGCTTGGAATAATGACCCGCAACCGCCGGCCGACCCGCTCGGCTCGAACCGCGAGTTTGTGCAAAATTGGAAATACGAAGACTTCGCCAAGATTTCAGACGGCGAACTCACGGCGGCCATCGCTGCCGCGACGCCAGAAATCGGTGCGAAGCTATTCACCGAAGCGACCTGCGCCGCTTGTCACTTGGTCGATTGCGAAGGGGGCAAAATTGGTCCCGATTTGACCGATGTCTTCACACGCTGGAAGGGAGACGCAAAAGGCATCGTCCGCGAACTCGTTGACCCGTCGCACAAGATCGACAAACAGTACGAAACCAAAACGATCTATACGATCGGTGGCCGTGTGATTACCGGGATCGTCCTCGCAGAAGACGACTCGGGCATCACGATTGTCACAAATCCCGACGCCCCCGAACCGACGAAGATACCGGAAGACGACGTTGATGAGATCGAAACGTCAAAAGTGTCAATGATGCCCAAGGGATTGATGGACCGCTTCACGCGTGACGAGATAATCGAAATCGTCGGCTACCTCAAGCACGCCGATGACGCGGCGAAAGCGAAGCAATAATGCGAGCCTATTCAACTATCGTTACCGTTGTTCTGCTCTGTAACAGTGTTGCGATTGCTTGCCCCTCATGCGGCGAAGCGGTTGCCGCCCAGAGCGCCGTTGGACCCAATCTATCGGGTGGTTTCGCGGCCAGTATCGCGTTGATGCTGGCAATGCCACTGGCGCTCGTCGGACTGGGTGTATGGGCGGCCTGCAACATTCAGATTCGCCCGACCAAATTCCGCGACGACTTGGATGCCGGGGAGTAGGTCTCCCACGCTGTTTCTTCAACACGCCACTGGTCATTCGTTCGTGTTCTGTCATAATAGTTAGCAGGCTAACTATCTTGGTGGGCGACTGGGCATGCTGGAATACGACTTCCACGAAAGCATCGGCTATTGGCTAACAATTGCCCAGCAAGCCTACTTTCGTGAATTAACCGAAGCGTTGCAGCCCTATGGCGTGACTTTTCGCCAGGCGCAAGTGCTTGGCTACCTGGCGCTCGATGGCCCGCTCACACAGTCAGAACTAGCCATGCGGATGGCGGTCGAACCACCGACGCTGGTTGGTGTTCTTGACCGGATGCAGCGCGATGGCTGGGTCGAACGGACACCTTGTCCCCACGATGGGCGGCGAAAAGTCATTCGCCCGCTGCCGGCCGCCGAACAAGTTTGGAGCAAGATCGTCGCTTGTGGACTCGCTACGCGACAGCAAGCAGTCGTCGGACTAACCACAGACGAAGTCGCCCAGCTCAAAGGGCTGCTCGACCGGGTGAGCCAAAATCTGCGCGGCGAGAAAAAGTTGGCGAGCAACAACATTCCTGAAGCGATGGTATCGTCATGAATCGAGTAAGAAAATTTCTAGTACGAACGTCATTCCCGCGCAGGCGCGAATCTCGTTGTAAAGCGTCGAGTCTGCATTCTCGCCTGCACGGGAATGACGCCAGCTTTGCGGTCGCACTTTTCGCTCTGGTAGTTGGCTTCGTCCACTTGATGGATGCACCGGTGAGCATGGCTCAGCCTCCCGGCAAACGTCCCTCGGCACTCGTCGTTACGGCTACCGTCGTCGAGCGCTCGGTGACGGAGGGGCAGATCTTCGTCGGCACTGTCGAACCGCTGCAATATGCGACGATTGGTAGCGCCGTCGATGGTCGAGTGACCGCGTTCTACAAGCGCGAGGGCGAACGAGTTGAAGAGGGCGAGTCGCTTGCTAAACTTCTGACCGAGACCATTGATCAAGACTTGGCGGCTGCCGACGCCGAACTCGAGTTCCGCAAGGCGCAGTCTCTCGAACTCGAAAACGGTTCGCGGGTCCAAGAGATCGAACAAGCCCGTGCGCGGATGGCGGCAGCCGATGCAATGAGCAAGTACACCGCGTCGCGTCGGCGGCGCAACGAATCGGTCATGCGCATCGACGGCACCCTCTCACAAGACGAGTACGAACAGTCGGTCGCCGACGATCTCGCGGCCCAGGAAACGCTCGCCGAATCGGTCGCGACCTACGACTTGGTTCGGACCGGTCCGCGGCAAGAACGCATAGCCCAAGCGGCCGCGACGGTCGCACAACAAGAGGCCATCGTCAAGAAACTGCGCGATCAAAAGAACAAGCACACGATTATTGCTCGCTTTTCTGGCTATGTCGTAACCGAGCACACCGAGGTTGGTGCGTGGGTCAAACAGGGCGACCCGGTCGCCGATGTGGTCGCCATCGACGAGGTTGACATCGTGGCTCAAGTTAACGAGCAAGCCGTGCCGTTTGTCAAAGTGGGCGACGATGTGCGCGTCGAAGTTCCCGCATTGAATCGGTCAGATTTCGAAGGGAAAGTGGAGTTTATCGTGCCCCAAGCCGACCTGCGTTCGCGCACCTTTCCCGTAAAAGTGCGCGTCAAGAACGAATTCGTCAATGACGTGCCGGTACTCAAGGCGGGTATGTATGCGCGGGCGATGCTCTCGACAGGAGCCGAAACGACGGGGCTCATGGTTCCGAAGGACGCCATCGTGTATGGCGGTCAGGCACCGACCATTTACGTCGTTGGCGAACCCGCACCGGGCAGCGAAGAGCCGACGGCGGCTCCCGTGGCGGTGCAGCTCGGCGTGATGCACGGAGCATGGATGCAAGTTTCGGGAGACGTCGAGAAAGGCCAGGCCGTGGTGATTCGTGGCAACGAACGTCTTCAACCCCGTCCCCAACCGGTGCGAATCGATAGCAACTGGACGGTCGAGGAGGTTGACGAACACTATACCAATTCGAAGCAACAATAGCCAACGCAACAATAGCAGAAGTCGATCGCCATGAATCTTGTCTCCGCCTTTGTGGGCAACCCGGTAAAGGTCGCCGTCGGCGTGCTGCTGGTCGCGCTGTTCGGTGGCGTGGCGCTCATGCGTATACCGATGCAGCTCACGCCCGAAGTCGAAACGCCAACGATCACAATCGAAACCGATTGGCCCGGCGCGAGTCCCCAAGAAGTCGAACAGGAGATCATTGTTGAGCAGGAAGAGCAGCTAAAAGGTGTCGAAGGTGTCACCAAAATGTCGAGCGACAGCGCCGACTCCAAAGGAACCATCACGCTCGAGTTCCTCGTCGGCAGCAACATGGACGAGGCGTTGCTGAAAGTGAACAGCCGGCTCCAGCAGGTGCCCGAGTATCCGCTCGACGCCGACCAACCGGTGATAACGACCGCCAACTCGGCCAATTCGCCGATCGCGTGGTTTATTCTGAGCCCGCGCCCGCCGAGCGAAGAAAAGCTGGCTGACTTCGAACAGCGATTCCCTCAGTTCGCCACGCAACTCGGCGAAGTACGCGCAGCCGACAACATTGGCGTCAAGTTGCTCAGGCTCCGTATCTTGGCGTCAAAACACGAAGAGTTCAAAGAATTGTTGCCCCCAGAAGGACTCGATGTTGCCAAATTGCGCCGTTTTGCCGAAGACGAAATCGAAGCTCGATTCGAGCGAGTGTCGGGCGTTTCGCAGTCAAACGTCATCGGTGGCCTCGAAGATGAAATGCAGGTGATCGTCGACCCCGAAAAGCTTGCCTCGCGAGGGCTTACGCTAACCTCCGTGCGAGACGTGTTGCTGCGTCAGAATCGTGACATCTCGGCGGGCGATTTGTGGGAGAGCAAACGCCGGAACGTGGTGCGAGTGCTGGGCGAGTTCACTTCGCCTGAAATGGTCGAAGATCAGCTCTTGGCAGTGCAAGACGGGGCTCCGGTCTTCGTTCGCGATGTGGCGAAGGTGCAGCTTGGATACAAGAAACCGACCGGGTTGGTCCGTCGCTTCGGCACGTCGAGCATCGCGGTCAATTGCATCCGCGAGACGGGTGCGAATGTGCTCGACGTCATGGATGGCCTTCGAGAGGTGCGCGAGAAGGTCGACACCGAGATTCTCGCCGATCGTGGTTTGCAACTGACGCAGGTTTACGACGAGACCGACTATATCAATTCATCGGTTTCGCTGGTGCAGCAAAACATTTTCGTCGGCGGCGCACTGACGATGATCGTGCTGATGGTCTTCTTGCACCTGGGTTTGCCTACGCTGCTCACGGCCCCCTTAGTGCTTGCGTCGGCGCTAGCGGCCGCTTATTTGTCGCCGCTCTGGTTTGTGGTTACGCTCGCGATTCTGATCGCCGCAGGCTTCGCCTTCGCGCGAGGGGCGTTGGTGGTGGCGCTAGCGATTCCGACCAGCATCATTGGAACGTTCTTAATTTTGAGCCTGCTCGGTCGTTCGCTGAACGTCATCAGCCTTGCCGGTTTGGCGTTTGCTGTAGGGATGCTCGTCGACAATGCCGTGGTCGTGCTCGAAAACATCTATCGCCACTACCAACTTGGGTTATCGCGCCGCGAAGCGGCAGTGGTCGGTACGCAAGAAGTATGGGGAGCGGTCGTCGCGTCGACACTCACGACGATTGCCGTATTTCTACCGGTGGTCTTCATTCAAGAAGAAGCGGGGCAACTCTTTCGCGACATTGCCTTGGCAATTAGCGGAGCGGTCGCTCTGTCGCTGGTGGTATCGGTGACACTGATCCCCACTGCCGCAGCGCGGTTGCTCAACGCCGAGCAAAAGTCGACGCTCCCTAGTGGCGAACAAAACGGTCACCGTGTCGATCGACACTCAGGCGATCGATCGCTTGTCGAACGCTCGATGTCGGCATTCGGTCACTCGTTTGTCGACGCCGTGGTGGCCTTCAATGCGTGGATTCAACGGGGACTCATTCGCCAACTTGCGGTGCTCGCCACCATGATCGGCGGTGCGGCTGTGATATCTTGGTCGCTATTTCCGAACGTCGAGTACCTGCCGACTGGCAATCGCAATCTCGTGTTTGGAATTCTGCTCCCGCCCCCCGGTTACAATATCTACGAGTTGATGTCGCTGGGAGAGACGGTCGAAGCGGGCCTCAGGCCTTATTGGGATGTCGACCCGGGAAGCGACGCGGAAGCGGCGCTCGATGCACCGGCGATTGAAGACTTTTTCTTCGTCGCGCGAGGACGCTCGGTTTTCATTGGCGTTCGTGCTCGCGATGGGCTTCGTTCGGCCGAACTCGTGCCGATTGTGCAGCGAGTTGGGTCGCAACTGCCCGGCACATTCGCGATTGCCAAACAGTCGAGTTTATTCGAGCAAGGGATCGGTGAAGGCCGTAGCGTCGACATTGAAATCACCGGCCCTCGTATCGAGCGACTCGTGGAGCTCGGCGGGATGATCTTCGGTCAAGCGATGCAAGAGATACCGGGCTGCCAACCTTTCCCAAAGCCGAGCCTCGACTTGTCGAGCCCCGAGCTGCACATCGAACCGCGTCTCGTGCAGGCGGCACAGAACCAAATGTCGACCACCGACATTGGCTTCGCTGTGAACGCACTCGTCGATGGGGCTTATGTGGGCGACTACTTTCTCGATGGCGACAAAATCGACCTCACCATCATCGGCGAAAATCGCTACGCCGACTCGACGCAGGCCGTCGGCGCAGTTCCCATCGCCACGCCGCTCGGCCAGACAGTACCGCTCAATTCGCTGGCCAAGATACTCTTGCGAAGTGGCCCCGAGCAAATCGCCCACCGCGAGCGTGAACGAGCGATCACGATTCAAGTGTCGCCCCCGCCGGGTGTGGCGCTCGAAGATGCGATGCAAATCATCCGCGACAAGATTGTCACACCGCTCCGCGAGAATGGCGACCTGAGCGACGGCTATCGCATTGAGCTAGCTGGCACGGCCGACAAGCTCAAGCAAACGTGGGAAGCACTGCGGTTCAACGTCCTGCTTGCGCTGCTCATCACTTACCTCTTGATGGCTGCGCTGTTCGAGAGTTGGCTCTACCCGCTAGTGATTATCCTTACCGTCCCGCTCGGCGCTGTGGGTGGAGTGTTGGGACTCGCGATCCTGAACCTGTTTGTCCTGCAACCGCTCGACGTGCTGACGATGCTAGGCTTCGTCGTGCTGATTGGAACGGTCGTCAACAACCCGATTCTCATTGTCCACCAGGCGCTACAGCACATGCGCGACGATGGATTCTCTGCACGAGAAGCGGTGCTCGAAAGCGTGCGCTCGCGGGTACGGCCCATTTTCATGACGACCGCCACGACGGTGCTGGGTCTGCTTCCACTGGTGCTGTTTCCGGGTGCCGGCAGTGAGCTTTATCGCGGACTGGGGAGCGTGGTGCTGGGTGGGCTCATTGTCTCGACTGCGTTTACACTCATCTTGGTGCCGACGCTCTTTGGTCTCTTCGTCCGCTCGCAGCAGGTTGTTTCAAGTGCCCCTGCGGGCGGTTCAATCGATCGAGGCGACCACGGCGACAACGAATTTGATCGCCACACCACGCGTCCACGCGGGGTGGCCGTGGTCGGCTAGCTGGGAGCTTTCCATTTGTCGGGAACTGGCGGCGAAAAGCATAGCATTTCCCGATGGGACTTAGCTATACTGTAGTATTACCACCGGGTGCAGCGGGCGCCGTTGGTTGAATTTCCCTTTCTCACTGTGCGGGAGTCGTCTCAGATGCGCTCGTTTTTGTCAGTAGTCGCAGTCATTTTTACCGCCTCAGCCATCGCAGCCGATGTTGTGAAGCAACCGGTCGTGACGGTCGACGACTTGCAAACGCTCGATGGTTTCGTCGTCGAGCAGGTATTCCAAGTGCCGCGCGACACAATGGGGTCGTGGGTCTCGCTCGCCACCGATGGCCAAGGGCGACTCATTGCTGGCGACCAGGGCGGACAAGGGCTTTATCTAATCACTCCCGGTAGTGGCGACAAGCCAACCGAGGTCGAAAAGCTGCCGGTCGACATTTCGAGCGTGCAAGGCATCACCGTCGTGGGTGACATTTGCTACGCCGTCGTCAACGGCAACGGCTCGGGGCTCTACAGGCTGACGGCGTCGGGCGGCGACGGTCGTTTCGACAAGGCGGAAAAACTGATCGCACTAGTTGGCGCGGGCGAACACGGACCGCACGCGGTGCGGATCGCTCCCGATGGCAAAGGGCTCTACATCCTCTGCGGCAACCATACCAAGGTGCCCGAAGGGATCGAAACCTATCTCGTGCCAAATGTTTGGGGCGAAGACCATCTGCTTCCACAAAAAAACGACCCGCGTGGTCACGCGGCGGGCATTACCGCGCCGGGTGGATACGTCTTCGCGTGTGACTTCGACGGCAAACATCTCACGCTGGTCAGCAATGGCTACCGCAATTCTTACGATATGGATTTCAATGCCGATGGCGAACTGTTCGTCTACGATGCCGACATGGAATGGGATATGGGGCTCCCCTGGTATCGCCCGACGCGAGTCTGCCACGCAATTCCGGGGAGCGAGTTCGGCTGGCGAACAGGTTCGGGCAAGTGGCCCACCTTCTACGAAGACTCGCTCCCGCCCGTGGTCGAGATCGGCCCCGGTTCGCCGACTGGCGTCGAGTTTGGTTATGGACTGAAGTTCCCGGCTCAATACCAGCGAGCATTATACATTCTCGACTGGACATTTGGCACAATGTACACGGTCTTGCTCACGCCCGACGGTGCCACCTATAGCGGTAAGCTCGCAGAATTTCTTTCGGGCAAACCGCTTCCGCTGACCGACTGTGCGGTCGGCGACGATGGGCTGCTGTACTTTACCGCTGGCGGTCGTAACACCGAATCGCGCTTATACCGAGTTCGATACGTAGGCGACGAATCGACGGCACCCGTCGACTCGAAGAACGATTCCAATGCGCTCGCCGCCAAGCGGCTCGAAATCGAGTCGATGCCGACCGAAATCGACTCGGCCGAAAAGCTCGCTCCGTTGCCACTCACGAGCCCCGATCGATTCGTTCGTTTCGCGAGTCGCATCGCCCTTGAGCAGGAATCGCTCGCCGCAATTCGCCAAACATTGAAAGAGGCAAAGTCGCCGCTGGAAACGGCCCAAGTCGCGATTGCCCTCGCTCGGCACGGCAAACAAACCGACCTAGCTCTCATTGCCGATGCGCTCGCGAGTCTCGAAATCGCAAGCGCTGACACACAAACGCAATCGGCCGTGATGCGGGCGATGGGACTAGCGGCGATTCGCCTCGGCCCGCTCAGCGAGCAACAACAAGCAGGTTGGCTCGAGTCACTCCGTTCGGTGAAAGATCAATTCGCCGATTACCAGACGCCCGTTGCAATGCAGTGGTATGAGCTGATGGTCTATCTGAATGCCCCTGAGGCCGTCGAACTAGGCGTCGCCGTGATGGACCGCATGGAATCGGCCGCAAAGCCCGATTGGGGTCACTTAGTCGGTCGGAGTGAGCAGTATGGCGGCACCGTCGGCAAATTGATCGAAGACATGCCGCCGATGGATGCGATTCAGCTTGCGTTCATTCTTCGCAATGCCCATGAAGGTTGGAACGAAGACCTCGCTCGACGCTATTTTGGCTTTTTCCCCACAGCAGTCAAACGCTCGGGGGGCAACAGCTATTCCCAGCACCTGACGAATTTTCGCGAAGATGCGATTCGTAATGTCCCCACGCCAATCAAAGTGACGCTAGCGAAACTCATTAGCGAACCCCTCACCCCCCAGCCAATCGAGGTCAGTAAGCCGAAGGGACCGGGTCGCGAGTGGACATCGGCCGAGGCGCTCGAAGTGGTCGCGAAACTGAAGGGAAGCAAGTTTGCGAACGGTCGCAATTTGTTTCACGCAACGAGTTGCATCAAATGCCATCGCTTCAATGGTGAAGGAGATGCTATTGGTCCCGACCTGTCGACGGTTGGCAACAAGTTCTCGAAAAAGGACTTAATCGAGTCGCTGGTGGAGCCGAGCAAGACAATTAGCGACCAATATGGTTCGCACCAAGTCTTTACCGTCGATGGCCGGGTGTTAATCGGGCGGGTCGTCGAAATTGGCGACGAAATTCGGGTCTACACCGAAGACGTCAACGCCCCACCGATCGCGCTCAAATCTGACGACATCGACGACATGATGCCCTCGAAGGTGTCGCAGATGCCGGCCAAACTGCTCGATGAGCTTAATGAGAAGGAACTTCGCGACTTGGTCGCCTATCTGCTCTCGGGCGGTAATCAAAAATCGGACGTCTACCGCAATTGAGCGTTCGTCGCGGACATCAACCGGCTGAGACAACAATCGGCGACTCAGACTGATTCGCGAATTCGCACGGTATGCGGAACTTTCGCCTGTGTGTGGGTGTCGAAGTTTCGTATGTTGTAGTCTATCGGTCCGCCCCATCTTTGCGTGCCGCCGATCGCGTCGTTAATTTCGGCGTTTTTTTGCACGAATTGGATTCAATTATGTCGGTTCCCACACTCCGCTACTTTCCGTTTCGCCCATTTGGCCGCGTCGTTCTCTTGCTACTGCTGTTGCCTGCCATTCTTGTCGCGATAGGAGCCGAAGTGAGCCCTCCTTCTAATGAAGAATTGATGAAGCAGGGCAATTTTAAGGATGCACTTGTTGGATTTAGGCAGGTCATCGACAACACTGCGAGTGACGGGCGCGTCGTAGCAAACAGTCTCGCCAGCGCGGTCGATTGTCTCGGGCAGCTTAACCGACAGGTTGAGTTCGACGCGCTCGTCGAAAACGCCATCGCCAAGCATGCCACCAAATGGCAGGTGTTGCAGGCGGCCGCTGACCAGTATCTCAGAGCTAGCCACTATGGATTCATGATTGCGGGCGAGTTTCGCCGGGGCTTCCATCGAGGTGGCGGACGGCAGGCTTGGAGTGCCCAGCGCGACCGCGTCCACGCGATTCAACTTCTGCGGCAAGCTTACCAAGCGGCTGAGGGAAAAGCGAAGGCTTCGAGCCGCGCCGACATCGCCGCTTCACTGGCTCGAGCGATCTTTCAAGACCGTAGCGGTCGGAACGCGTGGCAATTGCAAGCGCTCACCAATCTCGACGAACTGCCCGACTTTGAGCAGCGATTTCGCACGAGCCAGAGTGCCGCACCAGTCGACGCCGAGGGGGAAATCGTACTTTATGAACTTCCCAAATCTTGGGAATCTGCCAACAGCGACGGCGAGCGCTGGCGGTGGGCGTTGGCGACGATGACTGCGGACGATCCGTCGTATAAATTTCGCGAACTTACCGAGCGGGCCGCATTCGCGTCCTCTCAGTTTGGAGTCGGAACGCTCGAAGGCATGCAGGCGCTCGTCGCGGTTCAAGACGATGCGCAAGAAAATATCGATCCCCAGGCCAAGCTATTTTTGTTGCACACGCTCAAAGACAACGAGTGCCTTGCACGACTCGCAACGGGCGTTCGGCGGTTCGAGTTGTCGGCCGAGTTTCACCCAATTTTGTTGTTTCAGCAAGCGCTCGAGTTTGCCAGCAGTGTCGATCGAACTGCGGATGCGGCTAGCGCCGCTGCGGCACTAGCCAACATCCACACCGACCGGCGGCAGTTTAGTCGCGCCGCAGACTACTGGCGGCAAATCGTCGAATGGCTGCCCAACGGACCACTTCACGATCAAGCCATTGCCGCCATCGCCCAGATCGAAAAACCCTGGGGACAATTCGGCTTCACGGGAACGCAACCCGCCAAGCGCGGCGCGGAATTTCGTTTTCGTTTTCGCAATGCCAATCGCGTCGAATTCACGGCCCACAAAATCAAAATCGACACGTTGATCGCCGACCTGAAAGCCTACCTCAAATCGAACCCTAAGCAGGTCGATTGGCAGCAAGCCCAAATCGACCAGATCGGCTACCGACTCGTCGACCAGCAGCAGGAAAAGTACGTCGGCGACGAAGCGGCCAAGTGGGGCGTCGATCTTGACTCGCCGGAGAATCATTTCGACCGCGAAATCACAATCACCAGTCCGCTGCAAAACGCCGGGGCTTATCTCGTGACGGCCAACATGGCGGATGGCAACACGGCCAAAATTGTGCTCTGGGTCGCCGACACGGCGATCGTCAAGAAGCCGCTCGAGGGCGCGACGCTCTATTACGTCGCCGACGCCGTGACCGGCCAACCGGTCGCCGGCGCGAACGTCGAAATGTTTGGCTATCGCGTCGACTGGAAAGGGGGGAATCGCCCCACGATTGGCACACGCAGTTTCGCCGAGAAGTCCGACGCAAGCGGCCAGGTCGTCGTCGCGATCGATGAAAAACAAGAGGCGTCGAACTACAATTGGCTCGCCATCGCGCGCACCGATGACGGTCGACTTGCCCATCTCGGTTTTCATGGCGTGTGGCGTTCGGTTCGCGATCAAACGCGGCCCACGCGGAACGCGGCGTTCGCGATTACCGACCGCCCGGTCTATCGCCCCGGTCAACAGGTCAACATGAAGGTGTGGGTTGAGCGAACCGCCTACGATGCGCCACTCGACAAGTCGGCGTTCGCCCACCAGCAGTTCCAGCTCGAAATTCGCGATCCCAAGGGGGATGTCATCGTCAACAAGCAAGTCACCGCCAATGCGTTCGGTGGCGTCGCTGCCGACTACGAGTTGCCCACTGGTGCGGCGCTCGGTGTCTATTCATTCAGCCTCGCCAATTACGGTGGCGGATCGTTTCGAGTCGAGGAATACAAAAAGCCCGAGTTCGAAGTGACCGTCGACGCGCCGAGCGACCCAGTTGCCTTGGGCGAAAAGTTCACCGCCAAAGTCTCCGCCCGTTACTACTTTGGCAGCCCCGTCGAGAGTGGCACACTGAAATACAAAGTGACGCGAACGCCGCGCAACTCGACCTGGTTTCCGCCCACCCCCTGGGACTGGCTTTACGGCGAAGGCTATTGGTGGTTTGCGACCGATAGCGAATGGTATCCCGGTTTCGCCCGCTGGGGTTGCCGAGGTCCTTCGCCCTGGTGGTTCTGGCAACCGACCCCCGAACCCGAGATTGTCGCCGAGGGAACGACCGAGTTAACTAGCGACGGAACCTACTCAATTGAGATCGACACAGCCATCGCCAAAGCGCTTCATCCCGACAGCGACCACGCCTATCGGATTGAAGCCGAGGTGGTCGACCCATCGAGGCGGACGATTGTCGGCAGTGGCGAAGTCATCGTCGCTCGCGAACCGTTTCAAGTCTTCGTCTGGACCAATCGCGGATTCTACAAGACGGGCGACACCATCACGGCCAACTTCGCGGCCCGTCGTGCCGACGGCAAACCGGTCGCCGGCAAGGGCACGCTCAAGCTCTATCGAATTAGCTACCCCGAAACGCTCGACGGCGAACCCGAAGAGACCGAGGTCCGCGATTGGCAACTCGCCACCGACGCCGATGGCCGTGCCGAGATTCAAATCAAAGCGAGCGAGCCGGGGCGTTATCGCCTTGGTTTCACCGTGACTGATGATGCGAAGCGCACGATTGAAGGCGCTCAGTTGTTGACCATCGTTGGCGAAGAGTTCGACGGCAACAATTTCGAATTCAACGATCTCGAACTCGTCCCCGATGCTCGCAACTACGAGCCGGGCGAATCGCTCAAGCTGCAAATCAACACCAACCGCGTCGGTAGCCGAGTGCTGCTATTCGTACGTGCGCAAGACGGCGTTTATCCGAAACCTCAGTTTGTCACGCTCAAGGGAAAGAGCACCATCGTCGAGATTCCCATCGACGCGGCCGACAGCCCCAACTTTTTCGTCGAAGCGGTGACCGTAGCGGGGGGCAAGGTTCACGTCGTCGCAAAGCAAATCGCAGTGCCGCCGGCCAACCGCATTGTGAATGTCGAAGTCCAACCATCGAGCGATGTCTATCGCCCGGGCCAAGAGGCCAAGGTCACCGTCAAACTGACCGGTGGCGACGGCGCGCCGATCGTTGGCGACACCGTGCTCACCGTCTACGATCGCGCTCTCGAGTACATCAGCGGCGGGTCGAATGTTGGCGACATCCGCGAAGTCTTCTGGGGCTGGAAACGGAACCACAACCCGACGACCGAACACAACCTCGCAAGAGGTAGCGGCAACCTCACGCCAAAGGGGCAGACCGCGATGCAGTGGCTCGGGCGGTTTGGCTACTTGGTCGAGACCGATGAGACCGATGGTCGGCGAAGTCTCGAAAAAAACCGCGATTTTGGAGTGGAAGGCATGGCTGGAGGTGCAGTGACCGGCCGCGCGATGCCGATGTCTGTTGCCGCGCCGCTGGCCGAGGAAGGGGCAGCCGCGGACGGAAACGGGCTCGACTTTCAGTCGGCGAAACCATCAGAAGGCCGGAGTGATCGGGGTGGCAACAACGCACTCGTTGAGCCAAGGGTCCGACAGAACTTCGCCGACACGGCATTCTGGGGCTCGAGCATCGAGACCGGTGCCGATGGTTTGGGCGAGGTCACTTTCACGATGCCCGAGAACACCACCGATTGGTCGTTCAAACTGTGGGGCATGGGACACGGAGCCCAAGTCGGCGACGCGTCGGCGAGTGCCGTGACACGCAAAGATCTGATGGTTCGCCTGCAAACGCCTCGCTTCCTTGTCGACCGCGACGAAGTGGTGCTGAGCGCCAACGTGCACAACTATCTCAAGACCGAAAAACAAGTCCGGGTCAAACTCGAGTTAGAGGGTGACTGCCTTTCGCCGATGGAAGACACCACGCTCGAGGTCGACATCACGATCCCCGCCGATGGACAGCAGCGGGTCGATTGGCGCGTCAAAGCAGCCAGCGAAGGAACGGCCATCGTCCGCGCA
>JBGSRO010000055.1:0-18973 GCA_041737535.1 Pirellulales bacterium
ACCATAAATCCGGGTACAAGTTCCATAGCGAGCCTCCTTGTCGCGGTGCGTGGATGTTAGATACCCAAGCATCTTGGCGGAGGCTCGCCCTTTTTCCCAAGAGCGATTGCTAACAATAAAAGTGCAAAACTCGAACTTAGGCGATCGGCTGATAGAGAGATACCAGCACGCGGCGCAAGCGACGGCAACACAGCCGCCACATCCTTGCCAGCGCTTTACATCGCGTCGGCATCTCCTAGCTTCTTGACAATCTGTTCCGGCGAATGTCGCCGACGCCCGTTCGTACTCATCAAAAGGTCTCCTTGCCAATTGGCAAGTTAGACCTTCATAACCGATGGATCAAGTTTAAGGGAGCAGGCCAGTACCCGAAGTTTTTCATTTAACAGTCCACTAGAAGGCGTCGGCGATTGCGGCGGACAGGCCGGAAGTCGTCGAGAGTCGACCGAACTTGTTCGTGCTCTGCGATGGTTCGCCTTTCTTTTTTTGTCGAAAACCTGGTTTCTCACCTTTGGTCGAAAAACGCGCTTGCTTATCTGCGCTCGCCTGCTACACTTTGCTTCAAGTAAAGGTGTGAGACCTTCCGGCCACGATAAGTCTCGGGGTGCTGGTTGGTTCATTCAGATTCGATTCGCTGATTTCTTGAGTTGGGCAGTGCCCGTAAGCACGCCCCGCAAACTACCTCAAGAAGGTTCTCGCGTCCGAGCGCGACTGATATTCTTGCCCCTTGCGACCCCCGCCAGATTTCTGGCGATTGGTGTCATTGGTCGTGTGACCGCTGGCACGGGGTTAGCCGTCTGGGCCTCCGAATCGTGGCCACCGGTCGGCATTTTAGGCAACTGTCCTCCATTTGACCCAGACACGGTTTACCCAAACACGGGCAAACAGGGACACCGCTGCGTAGGCAATCGGCCAAGGCGAAACTCGCCACCGGCTACCGCTTAGGCAGCGCAACACAAGAAAGACAAAATGAAGTTTTCTGAAATTTCGCTGGCACCTGCTTTGCTCCGTGCGGTTGACGCGGTTGGCTACGAAACGGCCACGCCGATCCAGGCCCGGGCGATTCCGATCGTGCTGGCCGGCGACGATCTGATGGGCTGCGCCCAAACGGGAACCGGCAAGACGGCTGCCTTTACGCTGCCGATGCTGGGCCGTCTCATTGCCGACCAAGAGACCACGGGCTCGCCGCCGCGGCTCGGCAAGCATGGCCGCCCGCAACGCGACAACCGGCCGATTCGCGCGCTGGTGCTTTCGCCCACTCGCGAACTGGCTGTGCAGATCGGCGCGAGCCTGGGACGCTACGGGCGTTTCACTTCGCTCCGTCATACGATCGTCTACGGCGGCGTGTCGCAGTTTCACCAGGTGAAAGATCTTCACAACGGTGTCGACACGCTCGTGGCGACCCCCGGTCGCTTGCTCGACCTGATGGACCAAGGTCACATCGATCTCTCGAAGATCGAGATTCTGGTGCTCGACGAAGCCGACCAGATGATGGACATGGGCTTCATTCCGGCGATCAAGCGAATCATCGCCGCCGCGCCGAAGCAGCGTCAAACGCTCATGTTCTCGGCCACGATGCCGGCTGCGATTCGCCAGTTAGCGGGCCAATGGCTGACCAACCCGAAGTCGATCGAGATCGCCCCGGTGGCGACCCCGGCCGAGCGCATCACGCAGTCGGTTCACTTGGTCGATAACAAACGAAAAGCGGAACTCTTGTCGAAGTTCCTGATCGAAACACCGCGCTCGCGGACGCTCGTTTTCAGTCGCACCAAGCGTGGCGCCGACGTGATCGTCAAGCGGTTGCAACAGGATGGCGTTCGTGCTGCTGCGATCCACGGCAACAAAAGCCAAGGGGCGCGGAACAAGGCACTCGCCCAGTTCAAGAGCAACAATCCGCCGGTGCTGGTGGCGACCGACATTGCCGCGCGCGGGCTCGACATCAACGACATTTCGCACGTGGTGAACTTCGATCTGCCCGATGTGGCCGAGACCTATGTCCACCGCATCGGCCGCACGGCTCGCGCTGGTGCCGAAGGGATCGCGATTTCGTTCTGTGCCGGTCACGAGCGCGACTTGCTCAAGCAAATCGAGCGTGTGATTAGAGGAGCAATCACCGTCGAACCAACGATTGCCGGTTTTGAATGCACCGACCCGGTGCTGGCGAAAAAGTCGGCTGGGCGTGGTCGTTCGGGTGGCGGCGGCGGTGGCTATCGCCCCAATTCGGGTGGCGGTACGTCGCGTGGCTATGGTGCGAAGTCGGGGGGCGCTAAGTCAGGCGGCTCGAAAGCGAGCGCCAGGGGCGGAACCGGTGGTGGCAACAAGTCGCGCCGCCCAGCCAATTCGCAAGGCACGAACAATCGCCGCCGAACGGGCAACGCTTAACGTCCTCGTTTGTCGCGACGGCATTCATGCAGCCGGGCGAAAGAACCGATGAATTGGATGACTATCAACAACAGCAACAAGATTGCGCCCGGCGGTTCGGGAACGTTGTTGGCCGACAATGCCCTGGGTGACGCACCCGGGGCGAAACGAGCAAGTCCCCCGGGTGGTTCGCCCGGGGCTAAATTGGTGGTACCGAAGTGCGTACGCCAGATTGCGTAGTCGCCAGCATCGACGACACCATTGCCATTGCCATCGGCTTCCGCGAATTGACTGTCGACCGCTGCGCCGAGTGTGTCGCGCCACGCGCTGTAGTCGGCGGCATCGACCCATCCATCGCCGTTGTAGTCGCCGGGGAGCAGCGGTTGGCGGGCGATTTCGAGTTCGTAGAGCTGGGCGTTATCGCTCGTTCCAAATACTTGTACATAGTAGGTTCCCGCCGCCGGAAGCGCGACTCCGACCAGTGATTCTGTTTGGCCTATCGGTTGCGACGAGCCGCTGCCGAGAAAGGCAAAAGGGCCGGGGCCAAACAGGCTGAAAGCCAGATTATTCGCCGCCGTGGCGTTGACGCTTGTCGCGCTACCCCCTGCGGGCGTCTGCGTGAACGAGCCGCCGCGCGGCGAGAGAGTTACGCTGGTTGTCGTGGCCGCATCGATGGTGAACGAATACCAATCTTGGTCGCTGCTCGACGAGATGCTGACGAAATCGACCGCATCGCCCACGACTAATTGCGTGAGCCCCGCATCGCCACCCACGCTCAGTGGCGAAGCAGGCAGCAACGCGCCGAGCTGAGTCGCACTCGGCGCGAAGTCATTGCGGGTGGGTGACTCGAAACGGTCGCCGTACATCCGATGCAGACCGCGAATCTCGTCGAGCTGAGGACCGTCGAACGACGTGTCGACGCTGGGTTCCATGAGCAGTGCGGCATTCGGTGACGAGAGATGCTTTAGCCCCAGCGCATGGCCAATCTCGTGAGTGAGTGTGTTACTAAGTTTGCGGTAGTCGTCTGTCGGATCGAACAGCGCGAATGAGTCCGAAGTATCGAGCACCATATCGGCTTGGCCAACGAGCCCCGTGTAGGCAAGCGTCATGCCGGGGCCATCGACGAAGGCGCCGCCAATGCGGATGTCGCCACGGTTGCCTCGTTCGCCGGGAAAGTTGCCGTGGGGGACAAACAGTCCGTCGTCGTGAGACTCGTACACGAAGTCGACGCCGCCGAGTTCTTCCCAGCGGTCGAACGCGCGGGAGAATAAGTTGAACCAAGGCCGGTTGGTGAGGTCGCTACCGCCAGGGCCACTACCAAATTCTCCATCGAGCAGGGCGACGAGATCGCTACCGCTCGTGGCCAGGCCGGGAATGAAAGTCGCGTCGGGGACAATGCTCCAAGTGAGCGTGATTGGTGTGCCAAAGCTTCCGGTGCTGTTGTTGGTCGCCGTCTCGATCCACCGACCGTCGATGACGAAAGCCGATGCGGCGTGCGACGACACGACGAGCAGCGCCACGATCGGGTAGGAAAAGCGACACGGCATAGGTGGCGAGGTGGTCTTCGTAAGCGGGAACCGGATTCTCTAGTCTAACCAGTATCGCTAGAACCGCCAAAGCGTTTGTTTTCGCGTGTCTGACAAGAAACTATGGCCGAGTCTTTTGCAGAGACCTATTCAAAAAAAACCGCAAAGATGCGGAGAACGCCAAGACGACGCCATGAAACAGAGTGGCAACGCACGACTTTCGAGAAGTGAAACGAAAGCTACGGAGCGCCACAAATGGAAAACTAAGTCAACGAGCAGAGACCGCTCGGTTTGCACCGGGTTGTCGCATCGAGATTTTCATTAGCATTGCCATTCAGCCGCTTCTCACGCTTCTTGTTTGTTTGCATCTTTTTATGCCGTGTCTCTTTGCGTCGTTGCGTCGTGGCGTCGTGGCGGTTCCCCTGCTTGGGGTGCCAGAGAAAATTGTCAGGCACGAGCTCGCAAGCCGGCTGGTTTCACTGGGACCAAGTGTTTCGACGCAGAGACGCGAAGACGCAGTGCAGCGCAACCAGAATCTCGGTCGGTCATTACTTCTACGACTATCTTGATGGGTGACTCTGGAAAAAATGAGCCTCTTCGCGTTCTCGCGTCTCGGAGTCAAAATGTGACGACGATCCCGCGCAAATTATCCAGCCAGCATCGCCTCGAGCTGAGCAAGTTCTTGCTCGAATCCGCTGTTGAGTATCGGAAACCGGCACCACGCTTTCGGGTCGAGACTTTCGTCGTCGAGGTGGAACGACGGGGCGTACCGCTCACGCTTCCATTGGTTGCGGCACCAGAGTCGGAAGAACCGCACGACCCAACTGCCGAGCGTTTTGCGATCGTACTCGGAAAACTCGACTTCGATACAAGCCAGCGTATCGCTGGGAAACTTTTTGTCGCGAATTGCCAGTCGCTCGATCGCATCGAGTACGTCGTAGGGCATCAGGTCTCCTTCGTCGGTTTGCCCAGCATCTTTCGGCCTCAACTCGGCGGTCGGTGGCTGCGAAGTTACCGCAGCGAGTTCGGGCAGCGGTCCGAGTACCGACGTGCCATTATCTTGCACGCCCGTTGCTTGCATCCACCGCAACCATTGCCGCAGAAAGTCTTTGTCGATACCGGCAATGGGCGAGAGCCCGCCACACGTGTCGCCATCCATTGTTGCGTAGCCGACGGCCGCTTCGCTCCGATTGCTGGTGGCGAGCAGCAGGCGATTGCGAATGTTGGCGACCATCCACACAGCCGGTCCGCGGGCGCGAGCTTGAATATTCTGGAGGGCGATATCGTCGTGCTGCCAGTCGAGGTTTCGACCGAGCGCTTGGCCGACGGTCGCGACATAGCTGTCGACCATCGCGTCGACGTTCCAATCGAGAAATTCGGCACCAATGCAATTGGCCACAGTATGCGCGGCATCAAGGGTTTTTTTCGACGATTGCCTTGTCGCTTGATAGACGCAAATCAACAGTTCGTGCGTCAATCGTTTGGCGAGCTCAGCTTCTTCAAGATTTTCACTTTCGGCCAGCAGAGCCCGGATGCCGGGAAGGTAGTCGAGGCGTTCGGCAAGTCCATCGCGACCCAGTTCGCGGAGTGCCCAGCGAATGCTGAGCGCCACCAATAAAGCGACCGCCGACGAATCGGCACCACCACTGGCCGAGACGACAAAACCGTGCGAACGACTCTTGCGCAAGTAATCGAACAAAGCGAGCGGCACGGCGCGGCTGAATTCTTCGAGCTTGTTATCGCTCGATATTTCCCATGCTTGTGGGTTGGCCCATGCTTGTGGGTTGGACGGTCGCTTGAAGGCGACCGGTTGCGATTGCCACTCGAAAGATCGCTCGATTTCGTTGAGCCATCCGTCGCTCCACCCACCCCCTGTTGTCAAACGAGGTCCGGCGTCGAGCGATTGAACTCGAATCCGGCGATTATTGCCGATGTCGATGTCGGCAATCGTAATTCCATGGTCTCCGTAGCCGAACAGCGATCCGCGAGCGATCATCTTTCCGCCGCACGCCACCAATCGCCCCCCGTCGTAAACCGAACGGCCCGATTCATTGCCGAGCAAATTGCAGTAAGCATAGGCCACACCGAACGCGCGCGAGCTTTCGAGCACAAACCGTTCGCGAATGCGTTGTTTACCAAAAGCGAAGTGACTCGCACTGGGGTTTAACACGATGTCGGCACCACGTCTTGCGTATTGCGCACCAATCCGACGAGCGACCCATGCATCGCGGCAGATCTCGATGCCGATCTTGATGCCCCCGACGTCGTAAAGCAAATCGCCAACATGTAAAGCGTCGCCATCGAGCCAACCATGCACATGGTCGTCGGTGTCGGTCGGCCAGGGACGAAACCACCGCGATTCGTAGTGAATACCATCGGTTGCCATGTGCTGTTTGAGCGAAATGCCGGCGATTTCGCCATCGACGATCATCGCCGCCCCATTGTAGAGCGACGAGTCGACGAAGACTGGCGTGCCGACAACCACAGCCAGTCCTTGGCAATGCTCGGCAAGTTTGCGAACCACATCAATCGCTGCCTGCTGCACGTCGACAGCGAAGTGCATATCTTCGCAACCATAGCCGGTGACACAAAGTTCAGGCAGGCAAATGAGCTGAGCCCCCTGTTCTCGCGCATCGTCGATGGCGACCACCATGCGACGCAGGTTGCCCGACCAATCGAGGGGTGTTTGGTTGACGGTCGCGACGGCGAGGCGAACGACTTGCAAGTGACCACTCCAGTGCTTGGATTGTTTTGGTTATAGCGTACCACGGACGAGCGCCAGCCGCAGCGTGTTGAGGCCAATCTTTGCGTTGCGAGTCGCTTGCAGCGACGGGTGACTGGCACTCGAAAAATAGTCGATGATCTCGCTGTCTCTTGTGACAATGGCGACGGCGAATGCGGGTGCCGTCGCGCGGCCGATGTCACTCTCGTGCAAGATGCCACCGACAGCCAGCCCATAGGTGGCTCCGAACTGTTCGCGCGTTTGTCGCGCCAGCTCAACGGCGGGCGTTTCATTCGAGTCGGGCAAAATGAGACCGCCGCGAAATTGTTGGGCATTGGCGGTGTCACCTCGTAGCCACTCGGCCATGAGGCCACAACTGGCGACCTCGACCGTCGCGATCGTTTCATTGCGACTTGCCAACTGAGCGAGTAGCACCGAATGGAGCTCGTCACATTCTTCGCCAAAGATTAAATTGCCGAGCGCTGCGTAGATGATGTCGACCGTTGGCTGCATGGCTCGTTGGCAAGCTTCCGCGTTTTCGCCAGCGGCCGTGATGCGTAGCGTGATCGTCGCGCCGCTAGCCGTGATGCCGACACGCGGCTCGCGGCCTCGTTTGATGAGATCGGGCAACTTGGCTTCGACGTGGCTTTCGCCCAGCCCAAAGCAGTGAATCCGCCGATGACGAAGCACTCGCTTCACACTCGACCCGGTCAAATTTGGCACAACGCCTTCGGTGAACATCGGCTTCATCTCGGCCGGTACGCCGGGCAGTGCGAACAGCCGGCATTTGCCGATGGGCATTCCCGGCGACTCGCGTGGCACGATCGCGAAGATACCGGGTGCCGTGCCGTGGGGGTTGGCGATTGGCTGAGTTCCCCTCGGGAACATCGCTTGTCGCTTGTTCTTTTCGGGCATCGACCGCCCCCGATTGACAAACAGCGACTCGATGTATGCCAGCGAGAGCTCGTCGAGCACGAGCTCAGTATTAAGCATCGCCGCAATCGCCTCGCGAGTCAGGTCATCGTCCGTGGGGCCAAGTCCGCCGGTTGCGACGACCACATCGGCCCGCTGCGTCGCGACCGAGAAGACGACGATGTTCGCCGCCAAGTCGTCGGCGACGGTGGTATGGTAAACCACCTCGGCGCCAAGTTCTGTGAGCCGCTCGGCGAGCCACTGGGAATTGGTGTCGAGTCGCTGTCCCGTGGTGATTTCGTCGCCGATAGCAATGATTTCTGCGATCATGCCCCTATTCTCGCCACTCGTCCGGGTGTCGCCCAGGGTCGGTGCAACTAGAATGGCGTATTAGCGGAACCTCAGTCTGGCGGCGGTGTTAGGTCACCGAAGGTCTTTCGGTCTGGCAGCGAGATTATTTGCGAATGCTCACCTCAATCTTAAAAACTTCCCTGTCGCTTCTTGTCCTAGCAAGCGTTGGCTTCTCGTCCGCCACGGTGAATGCCGACGAAATCGACGAACGTATCGAGCGTGAAGCGCGCGAACGGGCCGAGTACGTGCGCCGGTGGGATCGCGACAACGACGGAATGATCGCCCCCGATGAAGTCGACGACCGCAGTGGCGGTTCGTTCCAGCGACGAGTTCAGGCGATGGGACTCGACCCGTCGAGGCCGATCGCAGTCGAAACTTATCTCAGCGAACGTATCCGCATGGAAACGGCCGAAAAGCGCGGGACCGAATACAAACCCGAGTGGCACAGCAATCCTGATATGAAGTTCGGCGTGACCGAGAAACTAGCCAAAGCGGCCGACTTTGACGAGCCGGTCAGTGCCGAGGAGCGAGCCGCCTTGGGCATGACGAACGCGTCGAGCACCGGGGGAAATTTGGGCAGTAGCCTAAATCGCCAGGCGCGTGCCGTCGACGACAAAGTGCGCAGCTACGCAAAAGGGCTTATCGAACGCTACGACGACAACAAAAACGGCGTCCTGGAACTGGACGAAGCCAAAAACATGCGAGGGGGTGGCGAGCGGTTCGACACCAACAAAGATGGCAAAGTCACTTTCGACGAACTGGCAGTCGGACTCTCGAGCTATGGCAGACGCGGCAGCAGTGACGACGACCGCAGCGACGATAGTCGCAGCAGCGGTGACGAGCGTCGCGAAGAGTCAAGCGACCGCAGGCGGTCGTCTTCGAGGGGACTTCGCGACGACGATCAAAGTAAAGAAGCCGCAAAGAAGGACGAGCGACTTTCGTACCGCTTCACTCCCGCCATCGAGCGACTTCCCAAGGGAACGCCTTCATGGTTCATCGATAAAGATGAGAATGAAGATGGCATGGTCTCGATGCATGAATACGCGACGCGATGGACCAGCAGCGAAGTGACCAAGTTTCAATCGCTCGATCCCAACAACGACGGCGTGATTACTCCCAACGAAGCGCTCGCAGTCGGTCGCTAGTCGAGTGTCGGTCGCACAGCTTGTTGGAATGTGCGGTACGCGATGGGGAATTTCGCGAACGCTTGGGGCGGCCCTACTATGCGACGACTACGCGCTCGAGATCCAAAAACCGTTGTTTGGTGACCAATCCGCCCGGTGCCGAGAAGCCTCCTAGCTGCCCGTTGCTCGCCAGCACCCGATGGCACGGCACCACAATCGGCAGCGGATTGCTGGCCATCACCCGCCCCACGGCCCGCGCGGCTCCTGGCCTTCCCGCGCGTCGGGCAAGTTCACCGTAAGTCACCGTTTGGCCCCACGGGATCTGCCGACAACATTCGGTGACGTGTTGGCGAAAGTCAGAGAACTCGGCACAAGCAATCGGCACATCGGCAAAGCACACCTGCTCGCCCTCTGACCAAGCGCGAAGGCGATCCGACAGGTCATTGTTCAGCTCATCGCCAGCGAAATCGCAACAGTCGGCGGCCACGTTTCGTTCATCGAACCAGGCTTGGTGTGTCTCGATCGCCACGCGCGACAATTTCCAAGTTCGATCGACGTGAGCGATGCGCCACGCAATGTTACCAATGCGTGTCGTGACAAAGTTGACAATCGACGGGAAAGACTTCTCGATGGAGGCAAGTGAAGGCATTGCCCAAAACTCCGATTTTCTTGTCGGTTAATCTTTTGACACTTGTTCGCATCGCATTCTATACTCCGGATAGGCGATGTCGACTCTCCCGGGCATAAACTGATTGCACCGGGTCGACGGGGAAGGAATCACAGGCCGACCAACTCACGGAGCATTCACACTAATGATTGATTACGGTTCGATCGCCGACGATTTCTATTGCAACCTGTCGCTAACCACTGAGATGCCACTGGGCGGATCGCGCGAGGCAGTCTTGCACTATGTCGAGCAGTTGCAAAAGCGATTTCCCGAGTTGGCTAACTTTTACGGTCGCGCGAAAAACGATTATGTGATCGAGGGCGACAAAGAAGTGGGCAGTTATCGCTGGAGCTCGATCGAGCCACGGCGCCTCTCATCGGGCTACGTCAATCCCGAGAAAATCGACCACGCCATCGCGCAACATCGCGATGTCATGGAGATTGCTCCCTATGCGCTATCGATTAGCCCGCTCGACTGCGAATCGATCGACCTGCTATTCGGCTTCGATTTCACTTATCGAGGCGACCATAACCGGTTGGTCGCCGAAGCACTTGGATTGCCCCCCGCTTTCGATGCAATCGCCCACAGCGTTTCGGCAAAATACGTGAGCCACGAGCCGAGCATCACGATCGCCTTCGACGAAGACTGTCGACTGCAATGCCGCATCGGCGTGGAAACGCGGACCACGCCTTTCCATTTGCGGTCGGGCGAGTTCCCCGAAGAGCAATTGAGTGTCTACGTCACCACCCGCCGTTTCGGTAGCATCGACCCGCGCACCGGGTTCGCCGGAACCATCGACCAGCTCACCCATTTGGCCGACGAAGTCATCGGTACCCACGTACTCGAGCATATTCTCGAGCCGCTGGCCAAGTCGATCGCGATAAACTGATCGCACGCCACCCGACTGGGAGTCGAGCTCGCCAATCGCCGGTTCGATAATTGCAAAAAATTTAGCGAGAGAGTCGCGGGGCCTCGTCGGGCTGATTACAGTAAAGTGAAGTTGGACCGGGGAACCGAGTTCACCGTCCGCTTTTGTGTACCGATGTTACCGCAACTCAGATTGACCGCACTTCGACGATCAATCTGAGCAGAACCAAAACACTATGAAGGAGTCTGTTCGTGGTAGATAGCTTATCGACTAATCCAAATGCACTTCTTCATTCCCGCGAATTGCTATCGATGCGAGATCGCTGGGGGTGGTTCCTCGCGCTTGGCATTAGCATGGTGGCCCTTGGGTCGTTTGCTATTGGCTGGTCGTGCGTCGCGACGCTCTCGGTCACAGCAGCTTGGATATTTGGCTTCTTCTTGCTCGCGATCGGCATTACCGAAGTCATTAATGCGTTTTGGATTGGCCGGTGGAGCGGATTGCTGCTGCATTTGCTGCTCGGCATCCTGTACACGGCCGTCGGATTAATGATTCTCGACCAGCCTGAGTCGGCGGCTATTCAGCTCACCTTACTCATTGCCATCTTTCTGATGGTCACCGGCATCGTGCGAATTGTGTTCGCGGTGACCGAACAGTTTCCCGGCCGATCGTGGGTTCTGCTCAATGGTGGCGTAACCCTGATGCTCGGATTGCTGATTTACAAACAGTGGCCATTGTCGGGACTGTGGGTGATCGGCACGTTTATCGGCATCGACCTGATCTTCAATGGCTGGGCGTGGATGATGCTGGCGATTGTGGTGCGTCGGCACAAGCCGCTGGAAGCAGGGCCGGTCGAATCGTCGCCCGTTTACAACTAGCGGGTCCGTTGACAATTAGTTTACAACTAGCGGGTCCGTTGACAATTAGAAGGTCTGCTCGGCGTCGGGTCCGGCCCACTGCGAAACGCGGTAGATGAGCCACAGCGTGAACCCGAGTACCGCGAGTTCGCCGGTCAGCGTACACAGTTCTGCCAGCAGGCTGACGGCGTCGATCGCCGAAACCCACTCGCCGCGACTATCAAACTCTGTCCGCATCACCGGCACCCCCCCTTGGGGCGCTTTCATAAAGAGGAACAGCAGTCGAAAGACTTCGAACAACATCAGCAACAGCGACAACACCACGCCGATTCCGCTAGCGATCAAACCGGTCCGCAAGACTCCCAGCAGCTTCGCGCGACTTGGTTGCCGATCGGCGGTGGCCAATCGCTTGCCAAACGATGCGTACCGCAGAGACCACAGCGTAGTGAAGGCCAGCACTCCAAGCCCGAGCAGTGCCAAACAGTCGGTGAACCCGAGCCGAAGCGCAGAGCCAGTGGCCCGGCCCCACAAGAAATATCCCAACATAAACAACGGCACCGTCGCCAAGACCACTTGAATCCAAAAGCCAATCCAGCCCAGGCGAGAGAAGGTTTTCGCGAGTTTTGCGGTGGCGATTTGAGCCATGTTGTTCTCGGTTCAAATTGGGGGAAGGCATTGAGCAGCGGGCGACGATTAGCCCCCGGCGGTGAATGTCGCAGGTGCGGACGGCGACGGTGTCAGAACCGGCTCGCGATTTCCCAACGAGGCGGGGGCGCTTGATCCCATCGACATATAAATGCCCACGAGCTCGTCGAAACTGCAATTCGCCGGTTGCACCCAATCGGCCTTCACACAAAGCAAAGCTCCCCCAAACGGGACCGGAGCCGTCGGTATGATCACCATGTGGTACTCTTGATCGCCGATCACAAACCGTTCTGAGGTCGGCATCAAAGCCGGCGTACCGATGCCCGCTCCGTCGCCGAAAAAACACATCACAGGGGTCATTCCCTGAATCGAATCCTGCTTGCGATCGAACACGCTGGTCAGGTTCTTTGACGCATCGTAAACGGTCGACAAAACTGGAATCCGCTGCATGGCTCCGTCGACGATACGTTTCCATCGCAGCGTGGCGCCGTTTTCGATGAGTAACCCTAACACGTACACCAAAAGCACGGCTCCTAACAAGCCAATGAGGTACGCGGTGATCTCGCAAGCCGTGACCGTCATTCCGGCCGATCCGAGCAACTTGCCAAACGAACTCCGCGGTCCGGCCAGGTCGTGCAGAAATACGACCAACCAAGCCAATACGGCAAACGTCAAAGCAAATGGCAACATGCCAAACACGCCAGCCACAAACGTCTGCGTTAGTCGCTCGCTTAGACTTCGCTGTTCGATCATGGAAGCCCAGTTATTTCGTCTGCCTAGCTGGACAGCGCCAAGTCGTTGTTCTTTTGCGACTCAAAAGCGCCAGTGCGGCTTTCGCTAGACTTGGTATTTTCCATCAAAAACCATCGGCGTTTATCAGCGGTCCCCGGAATCGGCGGTATCGCAACCTGGCGCTGTCCAGCCAGACCTTAGTCCAAAATTACGTTCGCCAAGCGGTCATGTTAGCACCCGTTCGAGTGACCGACCAGTAGTTGAAGAGAGTAGTTGAAGAGAAAAGTTGAGAGCTACCAAGCAGTCTCGCAATCGCACTTTCGACATGTGTTAGCCAATAAGTCGCTTCACGCTCGCGATCAGCCGATCCATCGGAAATGGTTTGCGGATGTAGTCGTCGACCCCCAACATCTCGGCATACGCTTTGTGCCGGTTGCCTTCGTTGGCGGTAATCATGATGATCCGGGGCGGTTTCTCGCGAGTGCGGTGCAGCTTTTCAAGCACGAGAAAACCGCTTCGCTTCGGCATCATCATGTCGAGAATCACCAAATCGGGGTCTTCGCGCTCCGTGATCGCCAGCCCCTGGTTGCCATCGCGTGCTACCAACACCGTGAAGCCGTTCGATTCGAGTGCCAGTCTCAGCGACTCGATAATCTCGGCGTCGTCGTCGACAAGGAGAATGCGTTTCGCGGCCGTACCTGTCGTTGCGTTGCTCTTGGCCATCGTGGTCGTACCCGATTACATCGTGTGGTGGGAGGGGGTAATGCGCATGTGAGCGACCCTGGTGTTGTATACGGCACAGCGGTCTAATTTCAACGGGCCGACACCACCCGTGCTCCTTACTTAAAATCTGCTGCCGATGCTTCGCCAACCTTTTTCGCCCAACGATTTCGCCCGATTGGCGCTTCCGTACCGTCCTCAGGACCGCCTGTCGAAGTCGTTGGGCATCGGACTCATCGGCTGTGGCGGCATCTCGCGGCACCATTTGCAGGCCTATGCGAAAGCCGGCTATCGGGTTGTCGCCTTGTGCGATATCGACCGCGACAAGGCGACCCGGCAACGCGACACGTTTTACCCCGAGGCTTTCGCGACTGACGATTCCGATGAGCTACTCGCGCTCGACGAAGTGGCGGTCGTCGACATTACGACCCATCCGCAAGTCCGACAACCATTGATCGAAGCGGCACTGATCGCCGGCAAACATGTGCTCAGTCAAAAGCCATTTGTGCTCGATCTCGATGTTGGCGTTCGGCTCGCCGATTTTGCCGACGAATGTGACCTATTTCTAGCGGTCAACCAAAACGGACGCTGGGCGCCTCATTTCAGTTACATGCGGCAAGCAGTCGGTGCGGGCTGGCTAGGCGAACTTGTCGGCCTTCATTTTCGCGCTCACTGGGACCATAGCTGGGTGAAGGGCCTGGCATTCGAGAAAATTCGCCATCTCATTCTTTACGATTACGCCATCCACTGGTTCGACATGCTGGCGACGCTCATGCACCCGCGCAAGGCGACGCGGGTCTACGCGTCGTTTACTCCCGGACCAACTCCGCCCATCGAGGCGAGTCTGTTTGCCCAAGTCGTCGTCGAGTACGACGAGGCCCAAGCGTCGCTCGTCTTCGATGGACATACGCAACAAGCCTCGCAACACACCACCGTGTTAGTCGGAACCAAGGGAACGCTCCACAGCACTGGTCCCGACGAGAACACCCAGCACATCGAAGTAGCGGTAGCTGGCGGAGCTTGGCACCCCACGTTGCTGGGAAGCTGGTTTGACGATGGTTTTCACGGCGCGATGGGCGAACTCATGCGGTCGATCGAAGCACACCGCCAGCCGGTTCACAACGCCCGCGACAACATCGAGAGCCTGGCACTCTGTTTCGCGGCAATCGCTAGCGCCGAGACTCACAAACCGGTGGTGCCGGGAACCGTCACAAAGCTTCACTCGTGAGTTACTAGTGGATTGTCAAAGGCAAAAATTCGTGTGCCACTGGCTCCGCCAGTGCGGCGTAATGCTAGACATTCCAACAAGTTACACTGGCAGAGCCAGTGGCACGCAATCCTAATTCTTTCATTTGACAATCCACTAGCTGTACTTGTAAACAACGGTCGAAATTGGGCACCGCGTGTGGTAGCAGGGGGATTCAAGCAAGAGGCGGGGCGCGAAAGAAAGTTTCGTCAATCGTCAAATCGACCCATTGTCGTAAGCTCAAGTCGTCGGCGAGTGATTTGGGAGACAATGGTCGCCGCGCGTCGTGATTCATGGCTTCGATGCGTGTCCCCCGGGACTGCCCCCACATATAACTCTACGCCAAGACGCGGGATTTGCGTCTCGAATGTCCAGCTACTGCGGCTCCTCGATCAAGTCGATAACAAGTTCCCATTCCGACGATTTCCCCTGCCGCGCTCGTACCCAGCCGACGTTGCCGCCCGACTCATACAAAATCGAAAGCTGCGGCAGGCCATCGGCAGTCGGCTCGCGACCGCCACCTGGCGGCTTGACCGCGCCGTGCGCCTGCGCGACCTCCGCGACGATTTCCTCGATCTCGTCGAACAATTTGGGAAGCATCGCCTCGAATGCCACGCGGGTCAGGGCGGGGTCGTTCGTTTTCCACCGTGCCGTAAATGAGTTCTGAGGGTGTCCGTTAAGCGTACCATTCATAATCGCGGTTTCCGGGGAAGAGACAGAGAACCCCGGCACTCGCTGTTCGAGACGCCCCATCCACCCGCCGCGTTTGAACGGCTGCTCGCCGTTTAGGACTGAGTTGCGCAAGTCTTCGCCGAGCGGGGAGAGATCAACCTCGGTTATTGCCGGTTCGGTCTGTCGCGGCTCGGCAGGGGGCGTTCCCTGTGAGCAGCCGATAAACGACGCGGCTGACAATAAAGGACTGATGGCGAATATCAGGCGAAAGCGGTATCCCATCGAGTCACCTTCAGCGTTGAACGACCTAGCTCACCTGTGGCGGCGCGGGGAACTTGATCCACGAAAAAGCCCACACGCCGGTGTGGTCGGGTGCAGTGCCTGGTTCAGCGTCTCGCTTCCAGACCACTCCCTCCTACTCTTGCTCTCTGACAACAATAGCCAAGTTCCCACCGCCGTCAGGATGGACTCTTACTGACCCCGACTTGTTCGGCGACTTGTAATAGAACCAGAAGCCGTCCTTCTTATCGTCCTGCATCGTCTCGTGGACCGCCCCGTTCAGTTCCATCCCCGAAGACGAAAGCAGCTCGCGAAGGACGCCCTCACATTCGTTCAGAATCAGCGGGCGATCGGCATACCACGCCGGCGTGACATCTTTCGCCGCCACGTAGATCTCGACTTGATGCGACACTTGTCCCTCGGGCGAAGTCACGGTCAGCTGCCCGACCGCAACTTGAAAGTTGTGAGCGGGGAACTTCTCTTCAAACCGTGATTTCAGAGTGCTCGACTTCGGATCGGAAAGCTGGGTGTAGAACACCGATCGCTCTCGTGGCGAATTCGGAGCGACAGGTGCCGAGCCGGCTTGACGGCCACAACCGGTCAGCGTTGCCGAAGCCGTAACGCAACTGGCGACGACCAACACACACGCACAAACTCGCCGCATTGCTCCCCTCCTCCGCCAAAATCGTGATTAGAAAGAAACCTTTTCCGCAAACCCCGCATAGTGAAGGAAGGGCTTAGTGCGCAAGTTGAGAAGACACCTGTTTCGATGGACCCGTTTTTCGACAATCTACCCCTAGCCGAAAACTGCGACAAGTACCGAAACGCCAACGGAATCGACCGTTGCCACGGTCATTGTGTTGGCGACTTCCGCTACGATCAATCCGCCCATTGCGCACTGCCCACCCCATTTCTTCAACACCTTGTCGCTGGACTCAAAAGGTTCGGATGCCAACGAGTGATGCTGCGAAGTGTTGCCACTTCGGCTACGTCGTGGTGTCGTAAGGGGTCTATGTGGCGTCATCGAAAGTTTGCACAGTGGTCAACCAACTGAGTTGCGACTCCGACGAGACGTAACTCGTCGGCTAACGCCGATATTTGATGGCATTGTGCGTTCTTTTGTACTTCCCACTTAGTCACTTGAGGGGTGATTGGTCGTAACGCCGTTGGCGTAAGCTTTTTCTGGCTCCCGTCACCCAAGGTAGCGGCGGCTGCGCCGTCGCAACCTTGGGCTTCAAGACGAAACACCGTTGGCGTAGGCGGATATGACGGTATGTCGATGTGATTCCGAACGGTGGTTCCAAATTGTGGTTCCGGGCACAACCGGCTCGATCACCCACAATCGTGACGCTCACACGGCTCTGCGCGGGAACGCCTTTGCGAGTACGGTAGCATCGTCGCGTCGACCGTGCGTTGTGTCGCTGTGGTTACGTTACCCGCAGCGAGCGCTGTCGGCTCAAAACGGCCATTTTTTGTTGTCGAAATTGGCCGCGCGGTGTGGTAGAAAAGGCGTACGTGAAACCCTGTTCGACAAACACTGCGATACAAGCCAGAGAGTGGCACCCGGGGTAGAGGGCAGCAGGCAGAGGGCGGAGGGCAGCAAGAGCGTCGACTTTATAGAAGCGTTGTTTCGCGCGGCGAAACCGCCCACCGCCCACCGACAACTTGAAACTCAACTCACCCGAACCCTTACGGGCACGGCTCTTGGGTGCTGCGTCGTGCGTGCGGGGGCGCCCATGCTGCCAATCCTTTCCTCTCGACTCTCAAGAATGGGTTTTGATCGTTTTGAACCGATTTGTCGTTCAAAACCCAGGTACGAAGTTCTCAGGCGATGCTCGAAATCGATTGGAAAACAAGTGGTTTTTGCGAATTCGGCGAAGGACAAAATGCGGGGTTTTGAACGCTCGAATCGTGTTTGCCACTTTGCGATCAAAACGATCAAAACCATCAAAATCTTCGGGGGGGGCGACGACACTGTGGGCGCGACGTCCAATGTCTCGTCCAATGACTTGAGACAATCGGCGGCTCATGGGGCAAGGTCGTTGAAATGAACTCTAATGCAGACGATCGCGCGTCGCCCACAGCCCCAAAGCCGGTTGCGGCACATAGAACACCCGCTCGCTAGCCACGTCGTTATCGCCCGCTCGCAACCGGTCGACCTCGTACTTACCTGTCATTTCATCGAGGTCGCCCCACTCGTAGCCGACCGCTTCGATTTCGTCGCGGCTCAACTTGCCGGGACAATAGCGGACCGTGAAGCGTCCTTCGGACGAACCATGAATCAGGTGAGCGGCGGCCGAGAGGTTGTTGCGTAAGTCGCGATTGTTCGCGACGAAATCGAGTACCTCGGGAGTAGTACGATAGCCATATTTGTAGATAAGACGGTCGATCTGACGATCCTCCCCGAACTCACGAACGCCCGGCGCGAGGACGACCAGCTCGCCGCCGTCGGCGATCGCCATGCGGGTGCGATAGATGGCTTTGTTGCCGAGCCAGGTGCTATGAAACTTTTCGCCATCGAGCCAGACGACAACCTTCTTCGGCGGTTCGTCGAGAATTTCAAAATTCACCTCGAGGCTCAGTTGCGAGGCTTGCTCGAAGCAGTCGACATCGTCGCCGATATAGAGACCACGAATGGCCAGTTTGCCATCGCCATCAGTATCATCGTTGGTGGAGCCAACGACGGTCAGCACATACAGCAGCGGCATCTGTTTGCAGAAGTGATCCTGGGCGTAGTTGAGAATTTGGCGAAGCGGATTGTCGGCCCGCCCCATGATGCGTTCCATGCCATAGACGGCCCCGATGTAGTGGCTTTCGTTGATCCCCCGGCGGCCGCCGGTGCCGACGAAGAGGTTTTTGTTGTAGTTGGCCATGCCGATCACTTCGTGGGGGACGACTTGACCGATGGAGACAATCAGGTCGTGGCCTCCTTCCGCGATAAGTCGATTGACCTCGACGGGCCAGGGATTTTCGTAGATTCCGCCGGTCACTTGCGAACAGAACTCGCCGGGCACCTCGCCGATTTGCACAACATCGTCGCGCCAGCGGTGAACGCGAAACAGCTCCTTCGGCACACCGACGAACATTTTCGCAAGCTTGTCGGGCGGCATCGGGTCGTGGGTGCCGAGGGCGGGCATGACGTCGGTCAGCCGGTCGCCAACGAGTTCATAGAGCAGCGATGTGAGCGGTCCCGCCTGGCTGTCGGCCCGGGTGTAGTCGGGGGGAATGGCGAGGATTCGCTTGCGCTGGCCCAGTTTCGCCAGCACACCCGCGAGCGCTTCGCGGCACTGGTCGAGC
>JBGSRO010000066.1:0-3709 GCA_041737535.1 Pirellulales bacterium
ACCGCAGAAAATGGTCCCAAGTGCTGGAGACTCGACAGGCTGCGGAGCCAGTCCCATTTTTTCGCAACTGCCGTTCTCTCGATGCTAACGTCAATCGTAACTCGTTCATATGCGGAAGTTATTTTGCGTTCGTTCCTTAGCTCCGTGCGCTCGGTGGCTCCGTGGCGAATCAATTGATTCTTCACGCTTAGTCCCTTGGGTTCATTCTTCGGGGGCGGTTGTCCGTTCGATGTATTCGCCCGTGCGGGTGTCGATGCGCAGCCAGTCGCCGATGTTGATGAAAGGGGGGGCCGTGATTTCGGCGCCCGTTTCGAGTGTCACCGGTTTTTGGACGTTGGTGGCCGTGTTTCCTTTGGCGGTCGGCTCGGTGTATTCGACTTTCAGTACGACATGATTCGGAGGTGTTACGGCAATTGGCTGGTTGTTAAAAGTCATGATCTGGCAATCCATGTTCTCTTTCAAAAACCGAGCCCCATCACCGACTTGCTCTTCGGTCATCTCATATTGCTCGTAGTCGAGGCTGTTCATGAAGACATAGTTCTCGGCCTGGCGATAGAGAAACTGTGCCGTGAACTCGACCACGTCAGCCGCTTCGAGCGTTTGCCCCGCGCGGTACGAGCGATCGACGACCGTGCCGCGAAGCAGGTTCTTCATTCGGCATTCGTATAGCGCCGCCCCTTTGCCCGGTTTGCGGAAGTTCATGTCGACCATCAAGTAAGGCGTGCCGTCGATTTGGACTTTCAGTCCCTTGCGAAAGTCGTTTGTGCTGTAAGTCGCCACTGCGCTGGTTCCTGCCGAAGGGTCTGTGTTTTGTCATTCCCGCGTAGGCGGAAATCTCGCGCGTGTGCGCTTTCAACTCGATTCTCGCCTGCGCGGGAATGACGTTTGGGGTAATTTCGTTATGCTGATTGTTTGTCCAAGCTCTGAACATTGCAAAAATCGTGTCTGCCAAGCTGCCAATTCTAGCCATCGCCAGCAACTCTGTCCGCCCCCCGCAAAGGTCGAGTGACCGCTGGCGGCAGGCCTTGCGTGAGGCGATTCGCCACCCGGCCGAACTGGCGGCCCTGCTCGAATTGCCCGCTGAGTGGTGCCGCGAACACGTGGCCGACCCCTCTGACTTTCCATTGCTGGTCCCGCGCAGCTATCTGGCCCGCATGAAACCGCGCGACACCCGCGACCCTTTGCTGCGGCAAGTGCTCCCCCAGCGTGCCGAGCAGTCGGCCACCGCAGGCTTCGTCGCAGACCCGGTCGGCGATGCCTCGGCGACGCTCGCGCCGGGGCTGTTACAAAAATATCGCGGGCGGGCATTGCTCGTCACCACCGGGGCCTGTGCGGTCCATTGTCGTTACTGTTTTCGCCGTCACTATCCATACGCGGAAGCGTCGCTGTCGTCGTCGGTTATCGATCGGGTCATCGACCAGCTCGCTGCCGACTCGTCGATTCATGAGGTCATTCTCTCGGGAGGCGATCCCCTCTCGCTCGGCGACGATCGACTCAGCGAATTGTGTCGCCCCATAGCGGCGATCCCTCACATCACCCGTCTGCGGATTCACACTCGCTGGCCGATTGTGATTCCCGAACGCGTCACCGATCGATTCGTTACGCTGCTCTCTGATTTGCCAACGACCTGCGTTGTCGTCATCCACGCCAACCATGCGAACGAGCTCGCCCAGGATGTTCCCCCCGCCATCGAGCGACTCCGCGCGAGCGGGGCGATGTTGCTCAACCAGGCGGTCTTGCTGCGGCGTGTCAACGACTCTTTCGATGCGTTGCGTGAATTGTCCGAACGACTCATTGCGTGTGGCGTGGTTCCTTATTACCTGCATCAACTCGACCGGGTCGCGGGTGCGGCTCACTTTGAAGTGCCTGTGGAAACGGGTCGCGAACTCATCGCCGAACTGCGTCGCGAACTACCGGGCTACATGGTGCCGAGCTACGTGCAAGAACGGGCCGGCGAGCTTCATAAAATCCCGTTGGCGTAGCTCTCGTCTGGGGGCGGGGGGGGAGCGGCGAATAGTGTCGCTTTTGTCGCTTTTCGCGAGAAACGATTTCGTGCGACTTTATGACTCGCATTTTGTCGCATCGCTCTAGCAAATTACGCTTGTTTTCTAGGCATTCTCCCGTTTCGCAAGCGACTCTATTCCCACCATTTTGGCGCTGGTGTTTTTCGAAAAGCGACAAATTGATTTTCGGGCGGAATTTGACTCGTAGTCGCCGATCGCTCTGCGATCAACATCCCTTGGTCAAGCGATCGTTGAACAATAAGTGTTCCATTAAAAGTCGACAGCCCCCGGTTAACACGTTGATGCCCCCGTATTCTATCACTTGCCCGACCAACTTTCGACAACAATTTTTGGCCACTTGTGGCCAAGCACCCAAGCAAATGAGGGTCGCCGGCGAATGTCCGCTATTCTTTAACCGATCTGTTTACCGATCGCGTAAACCTCGTCGGCGTCGAGGACCGCGTCGTTTGTCATAAAGAGTCGTTCGATCGCGGTACGGTGGATCTTCATTTTGGTGCCGCCGACGCCGATCGCGCCATAGCAAATGCAGCCCGCTTGCTCGACTGCTTTGTGATGGACCTCGATGCCTGCCAAACCGAGCGGTGGCACGGCATTCAGGTCGATGGCAACTCTTAGAGTAGGCGTCGCTTTTCGCAGTTCGGCGCCGAGCAACTCAATCCCTGGCGGGCCACACGCAATCACAGCGTCGGCGCCCGCGAGCATTGCCTCAAGCTGGCTGGGCGCGGCAACTTCGTGGGCCGTGATGTTGGCATCGGGATGCGACGCTTTGATCAGCGCCACCACCGCGTTGCCGTGAGCCAGCTTTCGCGAACCGACTCGCACCGTGGCTCCTTCGCTCGCCAGCATTCTGACGACACGCTTGCCGACTGAACCGGTCCCTGCGAGCACCGCAATCGTCGATTTGCTCAGATTAATGTGCCGACCGGCGGCGACGACGGTCGCGGCCGCCGTGGTGTTGGCCCCATTGCTATCGAGCAACACCGAGACTCGCATGGGTCCAAAAAAACAAGCTGTCGTCGCCTTGAGCAGTTCGCTCCCCAGTTCGACATCGCCGCCGCCGATGAACAGGGCGGTCGACTTCAGGTCATCGGCACCCCGTGTGAACATCGCCCCATAAACCAACTCGCGGACGGCTGAGGGAGTCACGCCAGCATGACGAAACAAGTGATCGACACCGGCATCGACCGCAACCACGCTATCGAACACGCTTGGCTGTGGATCGCTGTCGAGACAGACAAGAATTCTTGGTTTCATACGAAATTAAAATCCCCCGAGGCAGAAGGTCCGGGTTTAAGTGACATCATCCGAGACAAAAAAACTTGGAATTCCATCGTGAATCCCGTTGACGTTTAAGACAGTCGCTGTCCCATTTATTCACTTTGCACTCGCGGATAATGTTGTGAAAAAGTGGGACAGGCACCGCACTTTGAACGGCTGCGTCGCGCGTACTCAGTGAGGTGCGGAGCCAGTCCCATTTTTTCACAACCTCATAGCTCGTCGGCAAGCGCCGATCCTTGCACGCAAGTGAGCATTCTCTTGTGCTTCCGACTTAGGAACGAACGCAAAATAACTTCCGCATATGAACGAGTTACGATTGACGTTAGCATCGAGAGAACGGCAGTTGCGAAAAAATGGGACTGGCTCCGCAGCCTGTCGAGTCTCCAGCACTTGGGACCATTTTCTGC
>JBGSRO010000086.1:0-11201 GCA_041737535.1 Pirellulales bacterium
AGTCGGTGCCGAGGCGTTCGCCCACGGCGCCACCGGCAAGGGGAACGACCAATGTCGGTTTCAACTCGCAGCCGAGGCGCTTGATCCGAGCGTCAAGACAATCGCACCGTGGCGGATGAAAAAATTCCGTGACCAGTTTCCCGGCCGTACGGAGTTGATCGCCTACTGCGAGGCCAAGGGCATTCCCGTCAAGGCATCGATTGCCAAGCCTTACAGCAGCGACGAAAACTGTTTGCATATCAGCTACGAAGCGGGACAACTCGAAGACCCCACGGTCAACGGCGTTGCCACCGTCGATTTTGGCATGACCACTTCGCCGCAGGAAGCCCCCGACAAAGTCGAGGAAGTGACCATCGGTTTCCAGAGCGGCGTGCCCACCACGATTAACGGCAAGAAAGTGTCGGCACTCGAAGCGGTCGAGCAGCTCAACACCATTGCCGGCCGTAACGGCGTCGGACGCATCGACATCATCGAAAACCGCTTCGTCGGCATGAAGAGCCGCGGCGTCTACGAAGCCCCCGGCATGACAACGCTCTACGCGGCTCACCTCGCCATCGAGCAACTCACGCTCGACCGCGACTTGGTACACCTCCGCGATCGCATCAGTCCCGAAGTGGCCGAAATGGTTTACTACGGCTTCTGGTACACGGCCAAGATGGACGCCCTAATGGCCTTCATTCGCGAGGCCCAACAACCGGTCACCGGCGAAGTGACGCTCGGCCTTTATAAGGGCAACATTTTCGTTCACAGTCGCACCAGTCCTTTCAGTCTCTACGACGCCGACGTCGCCAGCATGGAAGGAGGCGGCAGCTATAACCAAGACGATGCCGAAGGCTTCCTGCGGCTGCAATGCCTGCCGAGCCGAGTCGCCGGAAAAGTGCGACCACGCGACTATTGAGTTGTCAGTAATCAGTCGTCAGTTTTCAGTTCACTGATGACCGAGGACTAAAGACTGAAAACTCGCTAAAGAACGGAGTCACCCATGAGTCACCTCCTCGACGCGCTTAACGAAACGCAGCGCGAAGCGGTTGCACGTATTGATGGTCCGTTGCTGATTCTCGCCGGCCCGGGGAGCGGCAAGACACGCGTCGTCACCCATCGCATCGCTCACATGATCGAACAGGGAATCTCGCCCCGGCAGATTCTCGCCCTCACGTTCACCAACAAAGCCGCCAGCGAGATGCGCAACCGCGTCGAATCGCTCGTGCCCGGCTCGCGGGTTTCGGTCGGCACATTTCACCGCTTTGGTGTGCGGATGCTCCGCGAGTTTGGCAGCTACGTGGGGCTTGGCACCAATTTCACGATCTACGACGTGGGCGACCAACGGCGGTTGCTCAAGAAGGTGATCGAGTCTGAGAAAATCTCGACACTCAACTACAGCGCCGACCGCATTGCCGCCGCGATTAGCCACGCCAAGAACCGGCTGATTTCGCCGGCCGAGTACACGCCCAATCGCCAAAGCGTGTTGTCGAGTGTGGTCGCCGAGGTCTATCCCCATTATCAGCAACGATTGCTGCAAAGTTCGGCGGTCGACTTCGACGATTTGCTGATGCACGTCGCGCGACTGCTGTACGAGAACGCCGAGATTCGTGCCGACCTCGATGCTCGCTACAAGTACGTGCTCGTCGACGAATACCAAGACACGAACCGAGCGCAGTATGTCATTCTGCGAGCGCTGTCGCACGATCACCCCAATCTGGCTGCGACCGGCGACCCCGATCAGTCGATCTATGGCTGGCGCGGCGCCGACATCTCGAACATTCTTACCTTTGAGAAGGACTTTCCCGAAGTTCGCGTGGTGCGACTCGAACAGAATTACCGCAGCACGAAGGCGATCTTGCGTGTCGCCGACGAGCTGATTGCTCACAACAAGAAGCGCAAGGTCAAGTCGCTTTTCACCGACAACGTCGAAGGTGATCCGGTCAAACTCACCCGGTATGGCGATCAAGACAGCGAAGCGGCCGAGATCGCCTCCGCCATTAAAGCATCGATCGCAAGTGGCGAGCGCAAGGCGAGCGACTTCGCCGTCTTCTATCGTATCAACGCGCTGTCGCGAACCATCGAGCGCGCGATGCGTGCCGCCGGCGTGCCGTTTCAGATGGTTCGCGGACAAGAGTTCTTTCAGCGGAAAGAAATCAAAGACGTGCTCGCCTATTGCCAACTGGCCGCGAACCCGAAAGACGATGTCGCGTTCGAGCGGACGGTCAATACACCCGCGCGAGGGATTGGCAAGAAGTCGCTCGACGCCCTCAATCTCTATGCCTATAGCCACGCACTCCCACTGCTCGACGCCGCTCGCGACGCGGTGCAAATCGAGGGGCTCAGCAAACGGGCCACCACCCAAATGCTCAAATTCGTCGGCATCGTTGACCGCATTATCGCAACCAGTGGTCATCCGGTCGAAGAGGTCATTGGCACCGTGCTGAGCGAGTCGGGCTACAAACAGACGCTCACCGCCAGCGAAGACCCCGAAGATGCCAGTCGACTCGAGAACATCGAAGAGTTGCTCACCGACGCGCGCCAATTCGACGAGCATGATGACGAACAGCTCGGGCTCGAAGGCTATCTCGAACGGACCTGGCTCGTCAATGAAATCGACGACTGGGAAGCCGAGAGTGACAAGGTGACGCTGATGACGCTGCACGCGGCCAAGGGTCTGGAGTTTCCGGTTGTGTACCTCGTCGCCCTCGAAGATGGCATTTTGCCCCACGAGCGTTCGCTCAGCGACGACGCGCAGCTCGAAGAAGAACGTCGCCTCGCCTTCGTCGGCATTACCCGGGCCGAAGAACAACTCAATCTCACCTACGTCGCCCAGCGCGACTTTCGCGGCATGCGACGCATGGCCGTGCCGAGTTGCTTTCTGCACGAGATGCCGCGGGCCGAAATGGACTGCGAATCGCCATCGTCGATGCACCTTGAGGTCGAGTGGATGGAGTCGCCCGACGATGATTTTGACGATGCAAGTTCGCAAGACGCGATCTCCGAAGCTGAGACAAGACCAGCAGTAAAGCCAAAGATCGTTGCCGCTCAAGTCACCACGGCGGCGGCAATGGTCGGCACTGAGAAAACAAAAATCGACCGCGTCGACCCCGATCATTTCAGCCATGGCATGACGGTCATTCACCCCGAGTATGGTCCCGGCAAAATCATCTCGCTCAGCGGCAGCGGCAAAGGGCGGCGCGCGACCGTCGCCTTCGCCACCGCCGGCACCCGCCCCTTCGTCCTCATCCACAGCCCCTTGCGACCAGCGAATAAGTAAACGAAGTTGAGCGCAAGAATTCCGGTCACCCCATTTGTTTGGGCGCTTACGGCTCGCTCGATCTGCTTTTTCTTTTCCCTGACCCCCATCCCCCGACCCCCCCTTTTTTCAGTGTCTCAATTCGCTCTCTTCACTTGTCAAGCCGGAGCCGAGCTGCCGCTTAAACGCGAGCTCACCGAGGTGAGCCCGCGGTGGGTGCCCGCCTTTTCGCGGCCCGGTGTCGTGACGATGAAGAACACGGGCGAACCGCTCGCCAGCACCAACCAACTGCCACCACTCGTCTTCGCGCGAACCAAAAGTCTTTCGATTGGACGTTTGACCGGCGAGACACTTACCGAACTTGCCGATCAGTTTTGGGAACTCGTTAACTCTGCCGAACTTGCCGACCGCAAGTTGGCGCTGCACGTTTGGGAGCGCGAACGACAGTTGCCGGGCGACTTGGGCTACGAACCGCACATCTCGCCACTCGCCCAAGAGACCCACGCCGCGCTCGTGGCGGCTGCGCCCGCAGGTCGAGTTTTCGATAAACCGATTGCTCGCATTGGTGGTCTAGTGGTCGATGTTGTGATGGTCGAACCGGGGGAGTGGCTCATCGGCTGGCATCAAGTCGACCAGCGGATTGAGCGCTGGCCCGGTGGAATGCTGCCGTTTGAAGTCGCTGAACACGTGATTTCTCGCGCTTATTTGAAACTGGCCGAGGCGCTTGCTTGGGCACAACTCCCCACGACGCCCGGTGAAATGTGGATTGAAATCGGCTGTGCCCCCGGTGGTGCTAGTCAGTTTTTGCTCGACGAAGGCTTTCGCGTGATTGGCATCGACCCGGCCGATGTCGACGATTTGCTGTTGGAGGAACCGAGCTTTCGGCATTTCAAAATGCGCTCGGCCGATGTCCCTCGCAAAGAACTCCGCGAGGCTCGCTGGCTCGCCGCCGACATGAACGTCGCCCCGCGCTACACGCTTGATGCCGTCGAGTCGATCGTCAGCAATCAGTCGATATCGATCCGCGGCCTCGTCCTCACCCTCAAGCTCAGCGGCTGGCATCTGGCCACCCCCGAGCGGCTCACGGCCTGTGTCAAACGCATCCAAAGTTGGGGCTTCAAGGACGTGCGAATCAAACAACTCGCCCACAATCGCCAGGAACTTTGCGTCGTAGCGATGCCGAGTCGGGCCCAAAGGCGAGTGCGTCGTTAGTTGGTTCCGATCGGCGAACCAATAATCACGACTAAGCTTCGCGCCGCAAAACCAACCCATGATCGACTGGGGCGAAGCCTAGTTTTCGGTAGAACTCAATCGCCGCGTCGTTGTCGCGCATCGTCTGAATCTCGACGAGCGTGGTCCCCCGTTTGTGCAGTTCCCGAAACGCTTCACCCATCAGGTAAGTCGCGTAGCCCTGACGGCGACAATGCGATTCGGTCACCATTCCGTAAACCCCAGCAGTCCTGAGCGCCCAGCTTGTTGCCAGTGGCTCAACATCCCAAAAGCACACCTCAGCCAGCGGCTCACCTCCGCGTTTTCGGACGAGACGATATTGGTAGCGTTCGAGTCCGCCAAAGACCGACGCTTCCCACCAATCTTTCGGCTGGGGGGCGTAGGTGATATCGATCTGTACCTCGCGGGCGATGCGGCGTTGGTCGCGAGTGATCATCGGACGGAAGCGAATGAGGTCGCGCTGCATCACGACCACGCGGCCGCGCTCGCGGTAGTTGTTTCGCAGCAAGAGCGCTTTGAACGGCTCGTCGGATATCAGCACACCCGGCAATTCGCTGCCTCCGTAGAGTCCCAGATAAAAACCATTGAGCGGCGCGATGCCGCCGCCATACAGCACCTTCGTTCCTAGCTCGCGAAGCCGGTCTTCGGCTTTGTGAAGCAACTGATCGGCCAGATCGGTGTGCCACAAATCGCCACGAACCATGAGCAGGTGGGTTGTTCCCATCGAATAGTCGAGCCAGCGGCGGTCCTCGGCTGGGCCAAAGCCAACATGTGCGAAACCGACCGGAATATCCTGCTGGGTCGCGACGATTAAGTTCTTGCGGTCGAAATACTGCTTGCTAAAGACAGAGTGCTCGAGCTGCTGGAGCGTCAGCGGCTGAGCCAGCCCACGCCGAGGTGTCTGGCTCCCCCAAATCGACAACAAATGAGGTGGGTCGGCGTTATGAAAGGGGCGAAAACAATACACAGCCAAGTTTGTTCCCAGTTGGCTGGCGGCGGATGCAACGATCGATTGGCCTCTATCGTATCGACGACGCGACGAACCCGATAGGTGGAGTCTATTTGGCGAGCCGGTTGGCGTCAGCCTCCGGTCTGTTTTCCGTCATTCCCGCTTGCGAGGTTGTGAAAAAATGGGACTGGCTCCGCACCTAACTGAGTACGCGCGACGCAGCGGTTCAAAGTGCGGTGCCTGTCCCACTTTTTCACAACATTATCCGCGAGTGCAAAGTGAATAAATGGGACAGGCACTGCGGATGATGCCATTTGGCGGGCCAAAGCCAATGCGCCGTAGAGCCAGTCCCATTTATTCACAGCCTCTGCCCGGGAATGACGTGTCGTTTCATGCCGCCCGCTCCAATCGTTTCGCAACGCGAGCCGGGGGCGTCCCCTTCCAGCGATTGTGAACCCACCAATACTGCTCGGGGGCTGTGCGGATCATTGTCTCAAGCTGTCGCGTGTACCACTCGGCCATCAGGGGAATCGAACCTTGCGCGAATTCCTCGGCGAGCGGATCGGCCACACCAAGTAACTCGATTTCGTATTCCATCATCCCGCCCGTCCGCCGGGTGGCGGTCACCAGCATGGGTGCGTTGTACGTGAGGCTAAACAGCGCGACCGCTTTGTGAGTCGACGCTGGGCGACCGAAAAAATCGACCCAGCATGCTTTGTTTCCGGCCGCTTGATCGCCCAAGATGGCGAGAATGCCCCCCGCTTCGAGTAGCTTCTGGGCTGCTTCGCCGCTACCGTTCTTGGGCAAAATGTGTTGCCCGGTCCGTCCGCGAAAGTCATTGACAAATCGATCGAGCAACGGGTTGTCGAGCTGTCGCGCAATCGTGTGCGAAGGAAAGCCAAACACGCCCAGCGTGTAGCCACCCAGCTCGAAGTTGCCGTAGTGACCCGAGAGCATCACCACCGGCCGATTCTGCATCACGCCACTCAAACACTGTTCGATCTGTGGCATGGCAATCCACTCGCGCCAATTGACGATGTGAATCTTCCGCGGCGCATGAGCAATTTCGGCCAGCATCAAGAACAAATGCCGCCACATGGCCCGCGTTGTTTGTTGCCGCTGCTCAAGGGTCGACGCGGGAAACGCCGTCGTCAGATTTTCGTCGACGGTTCGCGCTCGCAACCTCAGCCAGTCACCACAAACGATGGCCATCATGTCGGCAAACTGCTCGCAACGCTTTGCCGGCAACGCCTGAAGCAGCGAAATCGTCAGCCGCACGGCAAGGTACTCGGCCCAATGGCGGACGTGTTTGAGGGTTTGCTTCATATTCGCCCCCGCCCTCAAAGGGGGGAGTCGCGGGGTGGGTTATTCGATTTTCTGTCGCCGAAGTGGTGACACTGCCGGGCGTTTTGACGATGCACGGAACTGTTACGGGGGTGGCTTCGCCGGGGGTGGCCGCGGGTGCGGGATTCTTGCAGACTCACCGGCCTGAGCGAAGACCAAACGGGGGCTTGGATGGCTGGCGGCTATTTTGTCGCTTTTGTCGCTTTTGTCGCAAAGTTCAAAACACGATTTCAGGCGACTTTATGGAGCCGATTTTGTCGCTTTCGTGTTGCGAAAACCACTTGTTTCTTAGTCATTTTGCGATTACGGAGGCGACTTTATTCGAGCTATTTTGTCAGAGTCGATTCACGAAAAGCGACTTTTTGGAATTTTGCTCCCCCCAAATGGGCCAGAGTCACTCATCGTTCCGGCAGCCGCGAGGGCGAGCAAAGTCGACCGCCAACAGACGTCTCGACGCTTATGTTCTAGCATAAGCATGGGACGATTTCGACCGCGATTTTTGGCCACTTTTGCGCGGCCTCTGCGCATTGGAATGGAGCAAGAATAACTTGCCTGTTTCCGTCGTTCATATTACTAAGCAGCATCTTTGAGGAGCCTCGCAGTGAGCCATGCGCATCGCGCGTACGCGATTAGGGGCGATTACGTTTCTCGCGCTGCATGGCTTCGAGTTCTTTCACTAACGGTCGCCAGTAGGCCGCGTCATCTTCCATGATCGCAGCTTTTTCCCGATCGAGTTCGGCGTTGAGTGCGCGCACGCTGGCCGCCATCGCCTCGACCAGCAAAGGCCGTTCTTTGATGACTTCGGCAAGCCACGCAGGATACTCGGCCGCAACAGCAATCAGCACGTCGGGCGTTCGCGACTCTCGCAGCCAAAACCTCACGCGGTCGTCGTTAGCGTCGCTTTGGAATTGGTCGTAGTGGGCGTCGACAAGTCGCCGGATCATGGGCCAGTCTTTCTCGCGTTGCGTTTTCTTTGCCTTCACCAAGTCTTCGATCCCAAGCAACTCGTAAACCGCTCCTCCGTCACCTTCAACTGTCGTTCGCCTTTCCCAAAGTTGGGTGAAGTCATCGCAACCGCGCAGCGTCGTCATCATGTCGAGCCGGATTCCGGTCGCTTCGGGATGTTGGCAGCGAAAGTGAATCGCGTGCCCTCGTTCAAGATGCTGCCACTCTTTCGGTGGAACCGCGATGCAATCGGCGTCGAGTTCTTCGAGGGCCGCGTCGATCCGCGCGAAGTTGCCGGCATCGGCGACGGTCACAATGTCGCAATCGCGGCTAAACTCGGCCGCGCCGTAGAACACGCACGCCTGCCCCCCCATAAGCAGGTGCATTACCTCGTGGGACGAAAGCGTCGAAAGGACTTTGTGGATCGGGTTCGGGATCAAGGCTGCCTCCCACGCTCAAATAAAACGTCCACAACTTCATCGACTCGGCCCACCGCTCTTGCGGCGTGAGGCGATACCATTCGATCCACGAGTCCTCGTGATCGCGTGCTTCGTTGAGTCGGGCTAGTCGCTGCTCGGTGGTCATTCACATGATTGTAGTTGAATTGGGCAAATGAGTGAAAGTCTTGCCAGACCCGTGTCTGACAAGAAACTATGGCTGGGTTTTTTGCAGAGACCTATTCAAAAAAAAACGCAAAGACGCGGAGAACGCCAAGACTTCACGAAACAAAGTGGCAAGCACGACTTTCGAGAAGTGAAACGAAAGCTACCGTGCGCCACAAATGGAAAACTAAGTCGACGAGCCTAAGTCGACGGGCAGAGACCGCTCGGTTTGCACCGGGTTGTCGCTTCGAGATTTTCATTGGCATTGCCATTCAGCCGCTTTTCACGCTTGTTGTTTGTTTGCATCTTTTTATGCCGTGTCTCTTTGCGTCGTGGCGTCGTGGCGGTTCCCCTGCTTGGGGTGCCTGAGAAAATTGTCAGACACCCAGACCCGCGACTTAGCGATGTTCATACCCTTTCACCAACAAAACCTCCCGCGTCGCCCCTCGCTTCATCGTCATCGTCCGGTCGGCCACACAACGACCGACGCGAATCAAGTTTGACGCAATGAGCGACTCGCTCGGCGCGACGACGAGTAGCTCGAAATCCTCGCCATCGCCGAGCGCTCGCTGGAGTGCCAACTCTGCGTCGCCACTCGCTAGCATGAACGCGGCGTTCGTGATGGGGATCGCGCCGGCAGCGAGTTCGGCGCCAACACCACTTGCTTCACAGATTCGCCAAAGATCGAGCAATAGTCCATCCGAAACATCCATCGCAGCGTGAACGTCACACTGCTTGGCGATGGCCAGCGCTTCGCCGACTTTCGGCTCGAACGTGAGATGATGTCCGGCGATACTGCCCCCCAGGGGGCCAGTGACATAGATCGCATCGCCCGGCTTTGCGCCATCGCGTCGCCAAGCGCGGCCGGGATCAACGGTGCCGATGAGCGTAATGGCGATTGTTAGTGGCGCATTGGCCACGTTGGTATCGCCACCGGCGATCGTGACTCCGAACTTTTCGGCGAGTGCGATCAGGCCTTCGTAGACGCCGCGAATCACCGCGCCGACTGGTCGCTCGGCGATGCCATTTCTTGGAACGACAATCGACACAAACGCGGCCAACGGTTCGGCTGCCATCGCGGCCATGTCGCTCAGGTTTACCGCCAGCGCTTTGCGGCCGATGAGTTCGAGCGAGTGCTTGGCCGACTCAAAATGCGTGCCGTCGACGATCGCGTCGGTGTTGACGACGAGTTGCTTACCAGCCGGCGGTGTCAGCACGGCGGCATCGTTTTGCCAATTCTGCGCGATACCCGACGAGTCGCTTAAACGATTGCGGAGCCAGTCGAGAAATTCGAGTTCCATCCCCAGCAGTCTACAGCGGGCGAGCCGGTGAGGTTAGTCACCGGTGATCATCGGAGGAGCGAGACATCGAACAGGTGGAACCACGCGCGGAATCATCGGTGCCTTACGCCACCGGCTCGCCTTGAGAACGAGGGCTTACCGCTATCGTCGCGCCGCCGTCGGTTGGCTGGCGACTTTCACTTGTCCGTAGAACGTATCGGAGCCACGCAGAATGTAGAACTTCACCGGACCCATTTGAGCGACATTCGTGCGGCTCACAATGTACTCGACGTCTTGCAGCGAGCTGGTTTGCCAGCGGTGGACACCGACCAAAATGTCACCAGAGCGAATGCCCTCGGCGGCGGCCGAGCTACCGGGGCGGACCTCTTTGACCCTCACTCCACCGGTGTACTTGGTGCCCGCTTTGGCGAAGGTGCTGCTCGGTTCTTCGCCAAGGGACAGTCCGAGCAAATCCCAGGCGCGATCATCGGCGCGGGGAGCCGTATCGAAGCTGCGGCGCACACTGGTGCCGGGGCGGCGGCCGACGTGCATCGCGATCGACTTGACTTGGCCATTGCGAACGACTTCGACGGGAATGTCGGTTGCCGTCGATTGACCGAGCAGGGCGCGTTCGATGTCGAGCGCCCTTTCAATCTTCACGCTACCCGCTTGGGTGAGCGTGTCGCCCGCTTCGATGCCGGCGGCTTCGGCGGGGCTGCCAGGCAGCACGCGTTCGACCATGACTTCTTTCGAGCGGGGGAGCGTGCGAGTGACCAAGCCGTGCCAGTTCCCCTCGATGCTGTCGATGCTCATCATCGCCGCGGCGATGTCCATCGCTTTGTCGACCGGAATCGCGAAGCCGATGCCCTGAGCGCCGGCTCGGACGGCGACGTTCACGCCGATCATGTCGCCATGAATATTGAGCAGCGGCCCGCCCGAGTTGCCCGGGTTGATGCTGGCGTCGGTTTGAATCAAGTCGTCGTAGCTCTGTGTATCACTCACTTGCACATCGCGATGCAGCGCCGAGACGATGCCGTGCGTGATCGTATGGCGGTAGCCATAGGCGTTGCCGACGGCGATCACCGTTTCGGCCGGAAGCAAATCGCTGGAGGTACCGATCCGCACAACTGGCAGCGAACGCGAACAGTCGACTTTAATGACCGCGAGATCGGTCGCTGGGTCGCGGGCGACCATGCGAGCGACATAAGTCGTTTCGTCGTCGAGCGTGACGTTTATCTGACGCACGCCATCGACGACGTGGTGATTGGTGAGAATGTAGCCGCGTGGGTCGATGATGACACCCGTTCCCATGCCACTGACTTGGCGAGGCGCTTCGATGCGTCCCGATCCATCGGCCGCTTCGGTGACGGTTTTTTGTCCTTGAATATTCACGACACTGGGACTGGCTTCGCGGACGGCGCGAACCATTGGTGTCAGCCTGAGATCATCGTCGACCCCCCTTGTCGGGGGCTCGGCGACAACGCCGGGTGCGAACAGGACGAGACAAACAAGGGCCAGCATGGCCGGGCGGCGTGGGGGCCTGACGCGGGGGTGGGCGCGGGTGCGTGCGGGTCGGGGTGCCGGTTCCCCAAGAGCCGTCGCTGGTGGGCGCG
>JBGSRO010000128.1:0-31159 GCA_041737535.1 Pirellulales bacterium
GCGATCAGACGTTAGATCGCGGAGCGATCAACGACTATCATTACCGCACCAAACCTCGGCGACGCAGATACGTGGTCATCAATTCTTTCACCGGCAGTTGGTTTGTTGCCAGCAGGTAGTTCATGCCGCGCCGGTTGCAGAACTCTTGCGCCCCGCTGGTGAAAGCTTCCAGCGTCCGTTTGTAGCGGGCGAGCAGCGGAGCGCTGACCGTGATTTCGGCGACGTCGTCGTCTTCGCAGTCGACCAGCTTGAGATCGCCCGTTACGTCGGGGTCGATTTCTTCTTGGCTAAGAACCTGGATGACATAGACGTCGACTCGCTGGGCGACCAAATACCGGAGTGCCGACTCGTAGCCTTGCTTGTCCATCAGGTCGCTAATCAGCACAACGACCCCTCGGCCGCGATTGCGGAGGCAGAAACGCTTGACTCCCTCGGCCAGCGAAGCATTTTCGTTCGGCTCGATCGCATCGAGCAATTCGAGCATCCGCCACAAGCTCTTGCGGCCGCGTAAAACGGGTCCCCGATGGCTGACCGATTGGCCGAGTGTTTCGATGCACACCCGATCGCTCTTCACGAGCCCAATGAACCCGAGCGCCGCCGCGAGTCGCTTGGCATAGTCGAGTTTCGTCGGATCGCCAAATGCCATCGATGGGCTGGCATCGATGAGTGTGTAGAAGTGCAAATCTTCTTCTTCGAGAAACAGTTTGAGAATCAGCTTGTCGAGCCGGGCGTAGAGATTCCAGTCGATTTGCCTAAGGTCATCGCCAGCAACGTAGTTGCGGAAGTCGGCGAACTCGACGCTTTGGCCTTTGCGTTTGCTGCGGCGCTCACCCTTCATTCGGCCGCGAAAGATTTTTCGCGTCACCAGTTCGAGTCGTTCGAGCTGACTCATAAGCTCGGCGTCGATCAGGGGGGTGGCGGTCGAGGGCATTGATGAATGGGGAGCGATCAGAGCGGGGTGAAAGTTTAGGCGAGCCGAGCGGCGTCAGCCCCCGGAATGGTGAGACGAATGGTGGGGCGAGTTAGAACAAGCGAGCGATCCAACCGATGATAAAGCACAGCGCGACCCCCATCATGAGCGCGGCGGGGAATCCGAGAACCACGATGTATCCCGGGATCAGGCCGGGGGGTTCTCCCATTGGGGGACGGTAGGCAAATTCCGGATCGGACGTTGGCGAAGCATAGGGATTGGTGTCGCGCATGGAGTTGGCTAAGCCGCTTTGTGGTCGTCGGCTTTTTCGGGAACCCCGGCGAGAATGTCTGTCAGCACGCTGTCGGTCGTGATGCCCTCGGCTTCAGCCTCGAAGTTGAGAATGACGCGGTGCCGCATCGCGGGAACCCAAACTCGGCGGATGTCTTCGAAGCTCACATTGTAACGACCGGCCAGCAGCGCCCGCACTTTCGACGCCAGCGCAATCGTTTGCGCGCCACGTGGGCTCGCACCCCAGCGGAGGTATTGATTGGTCGCCTGCTGTGCGAATGGCCCCTCGGGGTGGGTCGCGAGCGTGAGTCGGGCGATGTAGTCTTGCACATGCTTGGCAAGAATCACTTCACGAACGAGCTTCTGCCACTCGATGATTTCGTTGCCGTCCATCACTTTTTGGGGCTCAACGATTTCGCCGCGGGTGGTCCGTTCGAGAATTGTGTTGAGCTGGTCGCGCGACGAATAGCCAACGACGAGCTTGAAGAAAAAGCGGTCGAGCTGGGCCTCGGGGAGTGGGTAAGTCCCTTCCTGCTCGATCGGGTTTTGCGTCGCCATCACAAAGAACGGCGGCTTGAGCTTAAAGACTTGGCCGGCGGTGCTGATCGATTTTTCTTGCATCGTCTCGAGCATGGCCGACTGCGTTTTTGGAGTCGCCCGGTTCACCTCGTCGGCCAAGCAAATCTGTGTGAAGATTGGCCCCTTTTGAAACTTAAACTCACGGTGCCCCCGTTCATCTTCGACGATCATGTTGGTGCCGAGAATGTCGGCAGGCATCAGGTCGGGGGTGAACTGAATCCGCGAGTAGTCGAGATCGAGCGTCTGGGCAAGGGTCTTCACGAGCAGCGTTTTGCCCAGCCCGGGAACTCCTTCGAGCAGGCAGTGCCCGCCGACGAACAAGCAGGTGAGCACACCGTGGACGATCTCTTCGTGACCGACGATGACGCGAGAAATTTCGTCGAACACGTTGCGATACCGCTGCGCGAACTGCGCGGCACGCTGTTCAATCGAATCGGCAAGGCTCATAGTGCGTAGCGTCGGGGGTGAGAGTTCGGCGGGGGAGCCTTAGTTGTAAACTCGCGGCTAGTGAGAAAGCAAGCGAGTGGCACTCACGCTAACGCCGATGCAAATGGCTCAGCTCAGATTGCCATGCAGCTCGTCCCGTTCCGAATACGCAGCGGCCGGATCGCGAAAGCGGTAGCCGACGCCACGAACCGTTTCGATCAGGTCGGCGTACTCGTTCATTTTCTTGCGGAGCGCGCGAATGTGGACGTCGATGGTTCGCTCGAGCACGAGCGAATCGCCCCCCAACGCGGCATCGATCAGTTCGCTGCGACCGAACACCCGACCCGGTTGCCGAAGCAGCGCTTCGAGCAGGCTGAACTCACTGGGTGTGAGGTCGAGCACATCGTCACCAGCCGTGACGCGGTGTCGCTCGCGGTCGACGAGAATGCCTTGGCTGACGAGTATATCACCGACCGACGATGGGTCTTGTTTGCGGCGCAGCAGCGCGCGGATGCGTTCTTGCAATACTTTCACACTGAATGGTTTGGTAACGTAGTCGTCGGCACCAACGCTGAACCCGGCCACTTGATCGGTTTCTTCGCTCTTGGCGGTGAGCATGAGCACGAGCATGCCCCGCGTCACCGGGTCGGCTCGCAACCGGCGGCAGACTTCCATACCGTCGATGGTGGGGATCATCAAATCGAGAATCACCAAGTTGGGCGCCTTGAGTTTGGCCTGATTGAGGCCGTCTTGGCCATCGAGCGAGACGATCGTTTCGTAACCATCTTGCTTGAGGTTGTAGTCGAGCACTTCGGCCAGCGACCGATCGTCTTCGACGATGAGTATTTTCGAGCGAGCCATGATTGTGGGGCGTCGGTGTTTAACGATGGTGCGAGGAACAATCACGTCAGACGGGTTGAACGGGCTAGTGCAGCACGGGTCCATCGACACGGTGGCGAGCGATCTCGCCCTCGACGAGGTAGATCACGTCTTCGGCGATGTTCGTCGCGTGATCGGCGATCCGTTCGACGTGTCGTGCCGCCGAAAAAAAGTGCAGCGCCGGTTCGACCAAGTAAGGGTGATCGCGCATAACTTCGTGCAACTCGTCGATCACTTCGCGATTAAAGTCGTCGACTCTATCGTCCTGAGCGCACACCTTGCGAGCCAGGTCGACGTCGAGTTCGACGAACGCATCGAGCGATGAGCGAACCATCGAAATCGACTCGGCGACCATCGATTGAAGCGTGTCGGTGATGACGAATTCGGGATGATCGCAGAGCGCGCGAGTTCGCTCGGAGATGTTGACAGCGAGGTCGGCAATCCGCTCTAGGTCGCCGTTGATTTTCAATAGCGTTGCCGTCCGACGAAGGTCGACCGCCACCGGTTGGTGGAGCGCCAGAATCTTCAGACACGACTCTTCGATCAGCACTTCGCGTTCATTGACGCGGTCTTCGTGCCTCATAATCTCGGCCAGCAGGTCGGTGCGCCGTTCACAGAGCGAACGGCAAGCAGCGCGGATCATCTGTTCGACGATCGCCGACTGCGCAAGAACTTCGCGCTCGAGAATCTCAAGATCGCGTTCGAGATGTTTGCTCATGTCAATCCTTTTTGATGGGCCCTTTCTGACGGGCCGGTTGTCACAAGGGGCCGACTATCCAAAGCGGCCAGTGATGTAGTCTTCGGTTTTTTGTTTGGTGGGGTTGGTAAACAGTGTGTTGGTCGGCCCCGCCTCGACCAATTGGCCCTCGAAGAAGAATGCCGTTTGGTCGCTCACGCGGGCCGCTTGTTGCATGTTATGGGTGACGATCGCGATGGTGTAGCGCTCTTTGAGTTCGAAGATCAGGTCCTCGATCCGCGAGGTGCTGGTGGGGTCGAGTGCCGAGGCGGGTTCGTCCATCAACAGCACATCGGGGTCGGTCGCCAGTGCACGCGCGATACAGAGTCGTTGCTGCTGTCCGCCTGAAAGCCGGAGCGCCGATTGATCGAGCCGGTCGGACACTTCGTCCCACAGGGCGGCTTGGCGGAGCGATTTTTCGACGATTTCGAGCAGCATGGTTTGCGACCGCACCCCGGCGACGCGAGGGCCATAGGCGACGTTCTCGAAGATGCTTTTGGGGAATGGGTTCGACTTCTGAAACACCATGCCAACCCGCTTGCGAAGGTTCACAACGTCGATTCGCGAGGCGCGAATGTCTTGGCCATCGATGAGAATCTGTCCGTCGACCCGGGTCGCGTCGACCATGTCGTTCATGCGATTGATGCACCGCAAAAAAGTGCTCTTGCCGCACCCCGAGGGGCCGATGAGCGCGGTGACACACTTCTCAGGGATCACGAGCGAAATATCGAACAGCGCTTGGTGATCGCCATACCAAAAATTGAGCGACGTGACGCTGACTTTGGTAGCCGCGTCGCGCATTTCGTCGGCCGTGCGGAGCGTATGCTCGCCCGAGGAGTGGGCCCGGTCACCACCTTCGTTGATTTGGGATTCGCTCATCTTCTCGCGGCGCGGCTGTTTTGTTGGTGGCATTACCATTTAATTTGCTTACTCGATCGATAACGGACCCAGACGGCACCGACGTTCATCAGTACGAGTACCGCCAACAAGACGATAATGGCGGCAGCCGCCAGTTGGTGGGCTTCTTCGTTGGGAAGTTGCGCCCAAAAGAAAATTCGCAAAGGCATTGCGGAAAAGACATCGAGCAGTCCCTCTGGTGCGGCACTCGCGTAGCCTACACCGCCGACTGCCACTAGCGGAGCCGCCTCGCCCAGTGCACGGCTGATGGCGAGAATCACCCCCGTCATGATGCCCGGCAGTGCGGCAGGCAAGACTTGGTGCCAAGTCGTTTGCCACCGTGTCGCTCCGAGCGCGTAAGAAGCTTGGCGAATTGATCCGGGCACGGCCCTGAGTGCTTCCTGTGCGGCGAGAATCACAATCGGCAGCACAACCAAACTGAGCGTAAGCGCTCCGGCGATGACGCTACGCCCCATCAACATAAATCGCACAAAAAGCGCCAAACCGAGAATGCCATAAACGATCGACGGCACACCGGCGAGGTTAGCAATGTTGATTTGCACGATCGTCCGCCAGCGACTCGGTGGGGCATATTCTTCGAGGTAGAGCGCCGCCCCCACGCCGAGCGGCACGGCGATGATGGCGGTGAGCCCAATCAGCCACAGGCTTCCCATCAACTCGACGAACACGCCCGTCTTGTCCCACTTGCTCCCCTCGTTGAGTCCGGTGACAAATTGCCAATCGATGCGGCCGAGGCCTTGCCACAGCACTGCTCCAACCAGCACCAGCAGCATCAACACACACGTAACGGTCGCGGCCGCGCAGGCGAACGAAAAGACTTTCGATAACCACTGCCCGCGACGTCCAAAGCGTTCGGCCTCGGGGCTATTCATGTAATCGCGAAAGGAGTTCATTCGTACTTCTCCCGCATCCGCGACAGAATCCATTGCGAAAGCAAATTCAACAACATCGTAATCACAAACAGCGCCAGCGCCACGGCAAAAATGCCCATGTATTGGGCGGAACCTTGCTCGGTGTCACCTTTACTCGTTTCGACGATGTAGGCGGTCATCGTCTGCACTTCGCTGAATGGATTGAGTGTGAGCCTGGGCATCAGTCCGGCCGCGAGCGTGACGGCCATGGTCTCGCCAATCGCGCGGCTGATCGCGAGCAAGAACGACGCCATAATTCCTGAGAGCGCAGCCGGCACAACGACCCGCACGACGACGTCGAATTTCGTCGCGCCGAGTGCATAGGCCCCTTCGCGAAGCGAACGAGGCACCGACCGCAACACGTCTTCACTCAATGATACCACCAGCGGAAGCACCATGATGCCGACGACGATGCCAGCGCTCAACGCGTTGGTGGCGTCGGCCCAAGGGAACCATTGGCGAATGAGTGGCGAGACGAGAATCACAGCCAAAAACCCGTAGACGACCGAAGGGATACCGGCGAGCACTTCGAGCACCGGTTTAATGATTTCGCGAACGACCGGCGTGGCGTATTCGCTCAGGTAAATGGCCGTCCCCAGCCCAAGCGGAATCGCCACCGCTGCCGCGGCCGCCGTGACTAGCAGCGTGCCACAGAACAGCGGCAAGATGCCGTACTCGCCATCGCGCGGACGCCACTCGGTGCCGGTGAGAAAACTCCAGACGCTGACTTCTTGAAAAAAGCCGAACGCCTCGAACACCAGCACCACCACGATCCCGATGGTCGTAAGAACCGAAACACAGGCACAGGCGAGCAGCACGACTTGAATCGCCCGCTCCCACGCGTACCGCCCCCGCGACACCTGCGAAGGTGCGATCGACAGGTTCGAGTTGGGGTTTGTGCTAGACATTTGGACGACTCGTCATTCTCGCCTGCGTGGGAATGACACAGGAATAGAGAATTACTCGCTAACGTTCTCTGGCATTGCGTTTTTCAGTGTTTCGAGGTTGGCCTTCAGTTGCGCGTCATCGATCGCCACGCAATCGGCTTGCGGGGCAAGATCGACCACGTTGTTCAGATAGAAGTTGACGAATTCCGCGACACCCGGTTTTTTGAGGGCGTCTTTGCGGACGTAAATGAACAAGGGACGCGACAGTGGCGCGTAGGTATTCGCTCGGATCGTTTCGACGCTGGGCTTCATCGGCGTGCCATCGCCATTGTCGACCGCCACGAGTTTGAGAATGTCGGTGTTGGCCTCGTAGTAGGCAAAGCCAAAGTAGCCCAATGCCGTCTTGTCATTCTTGATACCCGAGACGAGCACGTTGTCGTCGGAGTTGGGGGAGAAGTTGGTGCGAATTTTGTTCTTCTCGCCGACGATTGCTTCGGTGAAGTACTCGTAGGTTCCCGAATCGGGATCGGGACCAAACAGCTTGATCTCCAGGTCGGGCCAACTTGGATTGAGGTCGCTCCACTTTTCGACTGGGCTGCCCGGTCGCCACAGTTCCTTGAGTTGCTCGACGGTGAGCGTGTCGCACCAATCGTTTTCGGTGTTCACGACAATGGCGATGCCATCGAGCGCGATGGGAAACTCAATGAAGTCGAAGCCGGCCGCTTTGCACTTGGCAGCTTCTTCGTCGGTGATTTGACGCGATGCGTCACAGATGTCGATGTCACCTCCCATGAATTTCGTCATGCCGGTACCGGTGCCACTTTGGCCGATCGATACGCGAACCTCAGGATGGTCGTCGCGGAAGGCGACCGCCACTTCCTGAGAGACGGGGTAAACGGTGCTCGAGCCGTCGATCTCGACGCGCTCAACATTTGGCCGCCCACAGCCGACTGCGATTGGCAGCAGGACGAGCAAGTGACACACGAGAATTTTAGCGAGGGCGTTTCGCGACATTTCGTAATCGAGGGGGCTAGCGACGAGATCGATACCGCAGGCCGTGCGGCCCCGGAAACCTATGTAAAGTAAACGTTGATTGTTAAGATTGTGTGAAGAACCCGTGAAGTTAGCTGGCTGAGGTAAGCTGCTCGCCTGCCGAAACCGAAACGGGCAAATCGACCCAAAAAGTGCTCCCTTTGCCGACTGTGCTCTCGACACCGGCCGAGCCTCCGAAGCTTTGGGCCAAGTGCTTAACTATCGACAGCCCGAGCCCAGTACTCCCCAGTTCCCGGCTGCGGGCTTTGTCGACGCGGTAGAATCGCTCGAAAATGCGGGGCAAATCGGCTCGGGGAATCCCCGCTCCATTGTCGGCAACCGACAGTCGCACCCGGCCGTTACCGTCGCTCCGCCAGTCGACCCGCACCCGGCCATCGACCGGCGTGTATTTGATCGCGTTGTCGACGAGATTGTTGAGAATGACCCGCAGACCCTCTTCGTCGGCCACGACTTTCAGGGCCGGGCCATCGCCGCAAGTCAGTTCGATTTGCTTCGCCTCGGCGAGCGCGCGATGGTCGTCGATGCATTTGAGTGCAAGCTCGTCGACGCAGACCGGCACCAGGTCGACGTGCTGCCCTTCGGATTCGATGCGCGCAAGGCTCAGCATGTCTTGAATTAGGTCGTTGAGCCGATCGCCCTGCTCGGCAATGCGGGCGAGAAACCTCATGCGGTTGTCGAGATCGTCGACCGCTCCGTCCATGAGCGTTTCGCAATAAGCCTTGATCGAACTGAGCGGTGTCTTGAGCTCGTGTGACACGTTGGCCATGAACTCGCTGCGGATCGTTTCGAGCCGCCGCAGCTCGGTATTGTCGTGCAATACGATCACCGCTCCGGGCGAAGGCTGGCCCGGGAGCGGTGTGATTTGCACCGCGAGTTGGCGTTCGCTGGGGCCTTCCCATTTCATATCGAGCTGGCCTGGTGTGCCACGATTGATGACTCGCTGTAAGATGCCGTGAAGGTCGTGATGACGAATCAGTTCGAGCAGTGGTCGCCCCTGCACTTGCGTCGGCGAAAACCCGAACAGCCGCCCTGCGGCCGCGTTGGCGAACAACACCCGTTGCCGCCGATCGACGGCGACCACCCCTTCGACCATGCCACCCAGCACGGTCGCCTGCCGCTGGTCGCTCGCACGCAGGTCGCTCACTTGTTTGCTAAGTGCGAAGCTCATGTTGTTGAACGACCGCGCGAGTGTGGCGAGCTCGTCGCTTCCCGGCACGAAGACGCGGTGACCATACTCGCCGCGCGCAATCGCCCTTGCGGCATCGTTGAGAGTTACCACCGGCCGCACCAATCGGCGGACGACGATGTAAGTCACCAGTGCCGCCACGACGGCGATGGCCGTTGTCATGATGCCGAGCGCACCGGCAAACACCCGCAACCGCCCGGTGATTTGCGACTCGGGCAAAGCCGCACGGACAACGCCCACTTTCTGACCCTCGTGCTCGACGCGCTGAGCAAAAAAGAGCGTCGGCTCGCCCGTCGCTCGGCTTTCCCTTGTCGATTCAGCTTTGCCATTCGACAGTGCTCCGGCCACCTCGGGCCGGAGCTTTTGGTTGTCGTGCCGTTGTAGTTCGTCGCCCCCAAGCAACGAATCGGCGACGATGTTTCCACTTCTCGAGATGGCCGTGATGCGCAGCTCCGATTGTTCCGCGAGCCGATCGACGATTGTCGCAATCTCACCCGGCTCCCCTTCGCTGGCAAGTCGTTCGCCCAGTTCGCTGGTGCTGCTCGCGACCGCTTGGCGAAGCTGTTGCCAAGCCCGCTGCTCGAGCAACTGCCGCTCCCAGCGATAGGTCAGCACACCCAGAGCGAACGCCGAGAGCAGCGTTAGCCCAACGAAGGTGCCAAACAGTTTCCAGAATAACCGTGAGCGTATCATCCCTTCATCATCGCCCCAACGAGGGGGTTGTCGAGAGTTGGCGACTTAATTCGCGTAATTTTCGCAGACTACTCTTGGGTCAGGGCCGTTTGCGCAAATCCAAGGTACGCCAATCGCGAAGCGAACGACATTCCCGCAAACACGAAAACTTGTCGTCTATACTTAGTTTTCTCACCAGTCGAACGGACGCGGCCGGTTTGACCGCTCATGCCAGAATGACAAATTGCTGCGGAGAAAACGCTAAAAATGTTCCTCTATATCCTCCGACATGCTTGGGCCGGTGAATTTGGCGACCCAAGGTGGCCCGATGACTCTTTGCGCACGCTCACTCGCGACGGGGCTCGACGATTCACGCGCATTGCACAAACGCTCGCCGAGCGCGGTATCGACCCGGGCGTGATCGCCACGAGCCCTTACGTTCGCTGCCGTCAAACAGCCGAGATTCTTGCCGCCGAGTTGGAACCCCAACCCCGCGTCGTCGAACTCCCGGCACTCGCACCGGGTAGCGACCTGAGCGAGCTCGCCCGCTGGTCGAACTCGCATGCGGGCCAAGACATCTGTTGGGTCGGTCACAAGCCCGATGTCGGTCAACTCGCCGGTCGGCTGCTATCGAGTGGCGAGTGCGATTTGCGTTTCGCCAAAGCGACGATGGCTTCACTATGGTTCAACGGCCAAATCGAATCGGGTGCCGCGCAGTTGCATTGGCTCACGACCGCGAAGCTGCTCGGACTGTAGTAAGAGTAGCTCAGACGACGGCGTCGAACACGCGGACGGTGGCCCAGTTCGATCTGTTTCGGTTCACGAACTCCAAGTGGTCGGCGTGAACTTGATAGGCGTCGTGCGACGCCCGCGAGTCGAAAATCACGATCAGCGCGACGTGAAAGTCTTTGTCGTTTACTTCGCGAGTAAAGGCTTCGCCACGAGGGCCGGCGCTGAAGTGAACGACGCCCGGTTGAGTCGCGAGATACTTTTCACAATCGTCGACGAGCGACTGCTGTGCCGAGGCTGAACTATCGGCCAGTGTGAAGAAAACGGCGTGGGCGATGCCCTTCGTCCTATCATTTGCCATGTGACTCTCCGCTGTATTCTTGTTTATCGTGATTGCGATTTTCGTCGCCTTGGATCGAGCTAACCGGCTGAGTATCGCTTTCGATACGCCTGCCGATTCGCTCTTTTGTTTTTGGTCGGCTCGTTTGCCAATCTTGGCGATGCGGTGGTGGTCCGATGATCTCGGCGATTTCGAGTTCGTCGAGCTCCTCGCGCTCCAAGAGCGCCTCCGACAAGTCAACCAGTTGCTGATGGTGATCGTTCAACACTCGGCGAGCCCGGTCGGCGGCCGCGTGTAGAATCTTGGCGACCTCTTCGTCGATTACTTGAGCCGTGTGTTCGCTAAACTGCTTTTGTTCGTGTCCCATTTCGCGGCCGAGAAACGGGTGCTCTTCGCTCTGTGCGTAAGCGATTGGCCCCAGTCGTTCGCTCATTCCCCACGAGGTGACCATCCGGCGGGCCAGTTTGGTCGCTTCTTTCAGGTCGTTCTCGGCCCCCGCGCTGAATTCATCGAACGTAAGTTTTTCAGCCGTGCGACCACCAAGCAACATCGTGAGTCGCGCTTGTAGTTCGCTTTGACTGATGTTGTGGCGATCTTCGTCGGGCAGGTAGTGTGTCACCCCCAGCGCGCGACCACGAGGGATGATCGTCACCTTGTGAACTCGGTCGCAGTCGGGCAAGAACCAGCCGGGCAGCACGTGCCCCGCTTCGTGATAGGCTGTGAGCCGACGTTCTTTGTCGGTGAGCACATCGTCACGGCGGTCGCCAAGTGTGATTTTGTCGCGGGCATACTCGAAGTCGTCCATGCTCACACGCTCGCGGTTCTCGCGAGTTGCCCACAGCGCGGCTTCGTTGCAGAGGTTGCGAATGTCGGCCCCGGTGAGCCCCGTCGTCGCCCGTGCGAGTCGGTCGAAATCGACGTCGTCGTCCAAGGGAATATCGCGGCTATGCACCTCGAACAACTGGCGACGCCCGTCGAGCGTCGGCCGGTCGACCGTGATGTGGCGATCGAATCGGCCCGGTCTTAGCAGTGCCGGGTCAAGCACGTCGGGCCGATTCGTGGCGGCGACGACAATCACACTGGTACTGGGCGAGAAGCCATCCATCTCGCTGAGGATTTGGTTGAGTGTTTGCTCGCGTTCGTCGTGGCCACCGCCGAGCCCGGCACCCCGCTGGCGACCGACCGCATCGATTTCGTCGATGAACAGAATCGCCGGCGCGGCCGCCTTGGCCGTCTTGAACATGTCGCGAACGCGACTTGCACCGACGCCGACGAACATCTGAATGAACTCTGACCCGCTGATCGAAAAGAAAGGGACTCCCGCTTCGCCCGCCACCGCCTTGGCGAGCAGCGTCTTGCCGGTGCCGGGCGGTCCCATGAGCAAAACGCCCTTGGGAATCCGCGCGCCGAGTTTGGCGAATCGCTTGGGATCGCGCAAGAAGTCGACGATTTCTTTGAGGTCTCGCTTGACTCCCTTGAGACCGGCGACGTCGTCGAACGTGACCCGCGTGTCGCTCTCGTCGTACTTGCGGGCCGGGCTACGGGTGATGCTGCCGAGAAGACCTCCGCCACCGACCATTTGATCGCGAGTGCGGCGGAACATCACGAACATGGCGACAAGCCCGCCAATGAGCAATGCGAGCCACACAAACGTCAAGATGCCTTGGTAGTCGACCGGCGGTTCGACCGTGATTTCGTCGACACCATTTGCGAGCCAGAACTGGCCTTGGTCGTATTCGACATAGTTGCTCAGCAGCGTGACCATAAAGTTTTGAGGAAGCCGAGCCGTGTTTTCGTCGATCGGTTCTTCGTCGCTAGACTCACTCTTTTCGGCCATTGCATCGATGGTCGTTTCGTCTTTCTTGCTCGCGTTCGCCTGGTCGCGCTCCGGTGCCGACTCTTCTTTAGTCGTGACAGGCGCGTCGCTTACTTCTCTCGGCGTTTCTACAACCAACTTCGCTTCGCTCAGCAGCGGCGCGACTCGAAACTGGCCGAGCACTTGTTGGCCCCGAACGTTGATCGTCTTGACGTTTCCCTTCGCCACTTGCGCATGAAAAAACGAGTAGTCGATCTCTTGACGTTCTTCCTCGAACGGAGACCACAAGAGCAGCAACATCGTCCCCAGCAGTGGCACCATCACCCACCAGGGCAGACCCACGCGACGACCCTGCGGTGGTAGCTTAAGCCCGTTGCCAGACGATTTCGCGGCGCTCTTCTGTTGCGCGGCAGGCTGTTGCGCGGCAGGCGGAGTGCGCGCTGGATCAGATTTCTCGTCGTCGGGCGGGTGAGATTCGGGCAGGGGAGTATCGGGCATGAGGCAAGCGAGTTGTCAAACGTCAAGACAAACAACAGGGCGTCAGGGCAAACAACTGGGCATTCGATACAGACGAACGAGGCGTCGTGGCGACCGCCCAGCCTCACTATTCTAGCGCAGCAGCAACAAACCGCGAGACCCGACAGGAGAGACTCGCTAGCAAAGCCAGTTCATTCCCGCTTCGTCGAGATCAACTTGCCCTTCTCGTAAACCTGTTCGACCACTTTGCCATCGGTGGTCCACATCCGCGTGACGCCGTCCTGCTGGTTGGCGATGAACTCGACTTCGGCCCGTTTTACGCCCTCTTCGTCCCACTCGATCGACGTCCCTTCGCGAAGCCCGGCTTTAAAAGCTGCCTGTTGACGCTCTTGGCCGTTCTCCCACCAGGTCTTCCAGACGCCATCGGGCTTGCCGTCGGCGTAAACTTCTTCCGTTAGTTGCTGCTCGCCCGATTCGTCGAACGTCTTCCAAGTGCCGTTGCGTTTGCCTTGAGCGAACACGCGAACGGCTTCGAGCGTCCCGTCGGGGCGTCGTAGTTCGACCACTCCATCGGCTTTGCCAGCGACGAAGTTGACCTTCTTGGCGAGTTGGCCGTTGTCGTGATAGTAACTCCACTCGCCGACTTGGTCGCCATCGGCATACTGCCCTTCGACAAATACTTTTTCGTCAGGATAGAACTCGCGGTAGGCGCCGTCGTTGACGATACTCTGATCGGAATAAACCGAGACGGCCCGCTCGACCTTCGGACCAATTTTCTTTTCTTCGTCGTAGTAACTGGTGATGGTCCGCGACTCAACTTTCGTCGCCGGCACCGGCTCCTCGACCTTGGGCAAGAAAATCGGCGGTCCCTTATAGGGTTCGATCTTCAACTCTTCGCGCTCGAGCTCGGCATCTGTCTGTTGGCCGGTCTCTTGCGCCAAGGCAGCACGACCCACGATCGCGAACATCACCAATGCGAACAAGCAGCAAACAAACACTCTCATATCTCAATCCCAAATTGTTGTTATTGTCGGTCGGCCACGCGTAGCCCTTATTTTCGCACGCCTGCATCGATCCGTCTATGTCCTCGATCCGGCAACAGGGTCTTCGAGCCTGAAAAACAGAGGCGGTGGAATCAAGAAACGGGCCGCCAGCCGCCAGGCACTACCACATCTTTCGGCACGACTAGCACTCCATCGCGGATTTCGACTTCGTGGGTAAACACGCGGTCTTCGATACTTCGCGGATTCACGACCTCGGCACCCGCGCCAATGCGACAGTTCTTGTCGACGATCGCCCCTTCGATGCGGGCGCCCGGGCCAATGCCCATCGAAGGCAATCCGGCGGCGTGGGCCTGGGCTTCCTGCTCAGACGCCTCGTAGTAATCGGCCCCCATGATAAACGAATCGCGAATCACCACGTCGGGACCGATTCGGCAACGGAGCCCAATAATGCTGTTTTCGATCACCGCGCCTGGGTGAATTTCGCAGCCGTCGGCGACGAGGCTTTGCTTAATGGTTGCACCATCGACCCGCGTGGGCGGCAAAAATCGCGGCCGGGTGTAAAGCGGCGACGTTAACGATGCCAGTTCAAACGGCGCACCAGGGCGACAGAGACTAATGTTCGCTTCATAAAACGACTTGATGGTACCGATGTCTTCCCAATAGCCATCGAACAGATGCACCTGAACGGGGCGTTTACCAAGCGCGTTGGGAATCACTTGCTTGCCGAAATCTTCGTCGGTGCTGTCGAGCGCGTCGATCAAAACGTCGGCGCTGAAGAGATAGATGCCCATGCTGGCAAGGCAGTCACGACCGTTGCTGGCGACGCCTTGCGAGTCGATCCAGCTTGGGTCCATCGCGACTTCGTCGAGCTGTTCGTCGCGCGTTGGCTTTTCGACAAAGCCGGTGACTCGCCCCGAGTTGTCGACTTTCATAATGCCCAGCCCGCTCGCCTCGTGGCGATCGACCGGCTTAGCGGCGATGGTGATGTCGGCACCACTCGCTTTGTGAGTGGCGAACATCCGGTTGAAGTCCATGCGGTACAGCTGATCTCCCGAGAGAATGAGCACATAATCGACGTGCTGCCTGACGAAATAGCGCAGGTTCTTGCGCACAGCGTCGGCTGTCCCCTGATACCAATCGCGAGATTCGTGGGCGTCGAGCGTTTGCTGAGCGGCCAAGATTTCGACGAAACCGCCGCTGAACGAATCGAAGCGATAGGTGCCGCGTATGTGACTGTGTAGACTTACGCTCAGAAACTGAGTGAGCACATAAATCTGCTTGCACCCACTGTTGATGCAATTCGAGAGTGGAATATCGATGAGCCGATACTTGCCGCCCAGCGGTACGGCCGGTTTCGAGCGATGAGTCGTGAGCGGCTGAAGCCGCGATCCGCGTCCGCCACCGAGGACGACTGCAACGACATTTTTCATGAAAATACTCCGCCGGGGTGCCAATCGAGAAAAGGCCTCGTCGATCGCATGATAACCGATTGGGGTTGGAATTCCGAGTACCGCTCCAAACGACCCGCGTGCCATGCCCACAGCGCTGAACCGAGTGGGGGTATCTGGCAACTCACTTCTCGACTTCGATTGCGATAGTTTGCTCGATCCGCTGGGTGCCAATTTGGAATCGGGCAGTTAATCAGCGGGCCACCCCTGAGGGTGTGAACGCAACCGATCAGCGAAACATGTTCGCTCCGCGAAAATTATTCGCGAAGCAGTCGTCGCACGTGCTGATCGCTAAGTGCCGACCGTTGGATTGGTAGTCAATTGCTATTTGGCACCTGCGTCGAGCATCCGCAGTGCCGTCGTCGCCAGCGCGCTGCGGGGGAAGCGCCGCAGGCATTCTTGATAGGCCTCGCGGCTCTTCGTGCCGTCGCCGAGTTGACTGAAGCAGAAGCCGATGTTGGCCAGGGCCATTTCGCGGTAGCTGGCGGCCGAGGGGCTCATCAGCACAATCGAACGATAGTCGTCGATCCAGGCGTAGCGGTCGAAAAAGGCGAGACTATCGCGGAATTTGGGAATCGCATCGGCGAATCGCTCGGCCCGCACGAGGGCCATACCGTCGTTGTGGTCGCGCGGAATCACTCGCCGCGAGCCAATGGAATAGATGAGATAGGCGGCCGCTCCCCAGGCGACCGCCCCCCGACCACCGAAGCGATGGGCCACGATGATCGCGAGAAACAACACCAGAAACTGTGGCAACACAGCTGGCCACGAAATTTGGCGGACGATGGGAACACTCGAACTCATGGGGCCACTATAGCCGCGACAAGCACGCAGCGCAAGCAAGTGAGCGGGAAAACGTGGGTTACGACGAAAAAAATCTCACTTGCTTGCGGCGCGTGCTGGTACTTGCGACCCCTCACTACATCGGTGCCCGTGGCAACCAGCGATCGTAAGGTGGCACCGCACGTGGGGGCAACTCTTCGCCCGTTTCTTCTGCCCACATCTCGCGTTCGTCGTCGCTGGCGTAGTAGCGGAGCCACGTCTCGGGATCGCCTTCGGTGCTGGCACAGTCCCAGTGCAAATAGCTCGCTCGGCGGTTGAGCTTCTTTTCGTACGTCGGCAGGATGTCGCGGTAAATGATCGTGTAAAGCTGGCGATCGGTGAGATGATTCGTGAAGTCGAGCACGATATTCTGCTCGAACAGCCTGGCCGCCACGTCGCGTAAGAGTTCGGTCAATTCGGCATCGCTGAACCGGTCGGGCGAAGCGAGCGCCAGTTCGGGATCGAACCACCGGCTGATCGGCAGCATCGGTGCCCGCTCCCATTCGAGCATCGACTCCAAGAACTCGTTCTCGCGATGGGTCGTCATCCAAGCGACATTCACCGAACCGATCGACTCGTCGTACAACGGTTCGAGCTCGTCGCGTAACTGGGCATTACGCAGCAGACTATCGACATCGCCAACGGGTCGCGGGCCGATTTGTGGGGAGTCGTAAAAAGGCATGGTTCAGGTCTGTCGAAACACGAGTGGCACGAAAAGCGGTCGCTGCGTGGCGGTTTGGTTGCCGTGGCGTTTTGGTTGTCGAGCGAGGGGCCGTCGGGTGTTGAGTGAATGTTTACCAGAGGCAACATCCCAACACGCTTTCGACTTTACCAACCGGGCGTTCCCAACAAAAGTGGTTTGCGGCCCGCGCGGCAAGAAGTTAACAAATCGCTTCGGGCATAGCCGTTACAAAGCGCAAAGTCTGCCTGTTTTCAGTGGTTTTTGCTAGCAACGGGCCTGTAACCGCGAGCAGAGCTTTTTTTCCACGCAAAGACGCGGAGGCGCGCAGAGAAAACGAGGAACGGTGATTAAATAGTTCTGATCAAGCTTGACCCCTATTTCAACACAACTACCAAACAGCGAACTTCTTTGCGCTTCTCTGCGACTTTGCGCCTCTGCGTCAAAACTTTCATTGGGTCGGCCTATAACTCGACCCCCATCTCTTTCATCAAGATTTTCATATCGGCCCACGTGTCGTGTTTCGCGGCCGGGTTGCGCAAGAGATAAGCCGGGTGATAGGTGCAGAGCACGCGGATGCCGTGGTAGTCGTGAAAACGGCCCCGGAGCTTGCCAATGGTCTCGGTCGTTTCGAGCAGATTTTGAGCGGCGACCGCGCCGAGACAACAGATGAACTCGGGCTCGATGAGTTGCAGTTGACGCAGCAAAAACCGCCGGCAGTTGTGCGACTCGTCGGGCGACGGATTGCGATTGCCGGGGGGGCGACATTTGAGCACGTTGAGGATGTAAACCTCGTCGCGCGAGAGCGTGCAGGCTTCGATGATTTTCGTGAGCAATTGCCCCGCGCGACCGACAAACGGAATGCCGGTGCGATCTTCGTCGGCCCCGGGGGCTTCGCCCATCAAGCAAAGCCGTGCCTTGGGGTTGCCTACGCCGAACACTGTTTGCGACCGCGTCGATGCGAGTTCGCTGCAAAGCGTGCAACTGGCCACTTCGCTGGCGAGCATTTCGAGCGTTGCGGCCGTCGACACAACGAACTCGCCGCTCTTCTCTTGAGCCGGCGCAATGCCGGATTGCTTCGTCGGTCGGGGCATGGCGGGTTCGGGGTGAGTTTCGTCGAGTAAAAGAACCGGGGACTCATCAACAGCACCAGCACGCGGCTTCGGTAAGTGCTGAACCCCGGCGCGACGCAGGCTTTCGAGTCGCTGACGCAGGGCGATGGGATCGATGGAGTTCGACATGACGAAGTTATACGCGCCGCAGTGAAGATAGGGAACGATGAGCGCTGAGGGATTAACGATGAGGGGAAAAACACACATTTTTCTTCGTTCGACGCTTATTGTTCAGCGTTTTTTCTTTTCTGGACCTAATCTTTCGCCCCCACGCCAAGTACAATGAGGCGGTCGTTAATCCTCCTGCTGCGTCAGTCGTTTCGTCATGGGTGTGCCTCAAGTTGTCATCGTCGGTCGGCCCAATGTGGGTAAGAGCAGTCTGTTTAATTGGCTAGCCGGGCGGCGGATTGCCATTGTCGACGACAAGCCGGGCATGACCCGCGACCGGATGACGCAATTGCTAAATCATAACGACCGTTTCTTCGACATCGTCGACACCGGCGGCATGGGGCACGCCGATGTCGATAACCTCACCAAACATATCGAAGACCAAATTACCGTGGCCATCGACTCGGCCGATGTGATTTTGTTTGTGGTCGACGCGCGCAGTGGAATGCTCCCCATCGACAACGAAATCGCTAAACGGCTTAGGCAACTCGAAGTGCCGACGATGTGTATCGTGAACAAAGCCGACGACAACACCTTCGACGCAGCCACCGAAGAATTCTATCGCCTCGGGTTTGGCTCGCCGCTCAAGGTGAGCACGCTGCAGAACCGCAACCGCGCGGTGCTGCTCAATCAGTTGGTCGGAAAACTGCTGCCACCGGCGCTTGAAGACGATCCGGGCGAAGAGCCATTGATGAAGGTCGCCATTGTCGGTCGCCGCAACGTCGGCAAGAGCACATTTGTGAACACACTCGCCGAAGCCGAGCGGATGATCGTCAGCGAGATCCCAGGCACCACTCGCGACAGCGTCGACGTAAAGTTCGAGCTCGACGGCAAGTCGTTTATCGCCATCGATACGCCCGGCTTACGGAAGACCAAGAGTCGTCAAAACGACATCGACTTCTATGGCACCCACCGAGCCCAGCGGAGCATCCGCCGAGCCGATGTCGTGCTGTTGTTCCTCGACGCCAGCGAGCGTATCGGCAAAGTCGACAAACAGCTTTGCGACTATATCTCTGAAGAATACAAACCGATTATTTTTGTCGTGAACAAGTGGGATTTGTTGGCGAAGCAAATGCCGACCGAGAAGTGGGTCACGTATTTGCACGACACCTTCCGCACCACGCGGTACGCACCGATCGCATTCATCACGGCCCAGACCGGTAAGAACGTCAAGGCGCTGATGAACCACGCCCAGATGCTGTACGGTCAATCGCGAATGCGGGTCAGCACGGGCACACTCAATCGCATGCTCCGCGATGCGGTCGCCACGAATCCACCCCCCCTCTATCAAAACCGGCGGCCGAAGATCTTCTACGCGACCCAGGTCGCCGCTCAACCGCCGACGCTGGTGCTCTTTTGCAGCCAACCGGCCGCGTTCAGTGACACCTACCGGCGGTACTTGCTCAACACGTTTCGCGACCAACTCGACTTCGCGGAGGTGCCAATCAAACTCTATCTGCGCAAGCGAACTTCAGGGGACGAAACCGACCGGGTGAGCCAAGAAGTAGCGGAAGGTTCGACTTAGTCACCTTCAAATAGCGCGGCCTTCCCGTAGCGAAATGCGCTACGGCGATGCAGGCAACTCGCTCGCAGCGGCAAATTGATTGGGCGTCACCGACGTATCGGTCGCCGGTTGGCGAGCGACGACCGTCAGCGCAATCACCCACGCGACGACAAAGCCAATGACCTCGCCATAAAACAAGCAGGATTGGCCAATGTTCTTCAATTTGTGCTGTTGCCGTGTCATCGCGCGCGATCCGTCTCGATACTAATCGTTCCATCGGAGGATAATTCCGTCTACCTTTCGGATTACAACCGAACGTCGGAAGTCTGGCAAGAGCGGAATGCGACATGAGCTGTTTATTTCGCAAAAGGTGCGGCCGCATTCGCCACGAATCGACTTGCACTTCGTGGTCACAGTCACCGTCGTTCGTGCGGACGTAAGCCCCGCGATGTCTTGGGTTTCGTTTGGATTTCACGCCTTTTGCTGAATTGCTGATGTCCTGGGTCCCTCGATTTCGACCGCTGATAGCACCGACGGTCGTTCGACTCATGGGGAGGTTGGGTAAGGCGGGGCTGGCAAATGTCACGCCTTCGACTGCGATAGTTGACTCAAACTTTCGCGGACTATTTGGAAATCGGGAGGTGGCTCGATCGCCTGGACCAGGGCGCGGCGCCGAGGAAAACGCAAGAAAATACAAGCACGACGCGCCAGCGAGTGAGCCTCGAACTCACTTGCTGGTGCCGCGCGCTCATATTAGCTGACCGGCCGACCGCCTAATAATAACCGCCAAAACGCGGCGAGCGTCAAGAACATGGCGGAATCCCCAGAACTAGGGGGTTTTTTTGCAATTCACAGCCGTCGCGTTGCCTCACGAATTCTTGCGAATCCGGCTACGATGTACCTCGTGCGAACGATCAAAAAAACCTACGACGATCCCCTCGCGATTGTGTGGCGACACGCCGCCATGCGGCTGGGGATGCGAGTCGAGCACAGCACCGAGGTTAACGCCTCGTGGAACGGAGCCGGGGTGCTGACGATTGGCACTCCCGAGACGCTCGATGCCGACGACTCGCTCGCTCAGATGATTTTGCACGAAGTGTGCCATGCGTTGTGTGAAGGGCCGGCGAGTTTGCAGAAACTCGACTGGGGACTCGCCAACCATCCGGCGAGCAAGTTCCACGAACACGCCTGTCTGCGCTTGCAAGCAGCGCTAGCCGACACCGTCGGCATGAGGTCATTCTTTGCCGCAACGACGATTTTTCGTGATTACTACGACCGGCTGCCGGCCGAACCGCTGGTTTCGGGAGTCGCATCAGAGCGACCGGCGATTGAGTTGGCTCAAGCCGGTTGGCAGCGGGCCCAAACAGAACCTTGGCGCAGCACGCTCAATGACGCACTCGCTCGAACGGCCAAGATTGCCCGCGTGCTACATGGTTTAACGACCGACGCTTCGCTGTGGCATTCTTAATCGAATACAAAAACGATGCGCTAGCGAGTGTGGCATCGACCGAATCTTACCAATACAAGACTTCATTTGCTTGTGCTACGTGCTGATACTTCTCTACTAACGCGAGCGCAATCGTGGTTGAGGCCGCCCGCCGACCGTAACTGTCAATTTTAGTTCACGTAACACGCCGCCGTCTTTGCGCTTGATCGTCATCACGGCGTTGGTGCCGATAGGGGTGGCGGCGATTTCGCGGCTCAAGAGTGTGGGGTCGTTGGCGATGCCGTCGTTCCACTTCAGGATCACGTCCCCCACTTGCAGCCCCGCGCGGGCGGCCGGGCTGGGAGATTCGACGAGGCCCACGAACACCCCTTCGCGAGCCGGAATCGACAGTTCGTTGCGGACCGCCGGAGGAACTTCTTGAGGCATGACTCCCAGGTAGCCCCGTTCGATGATGCCATTTTCGAGGAGTGACTCATAAGTCTCGCGGGCCAAATTGCTGGGGACCGAAAAGCTGATGCCCGCGTAACGTTCGCCGACGATCATCGTGTTGATACCGACGACTTTGCCCCCCAAGTCGACCAGCGGGCCGCCACTATTGCCGGGGTTGATCGCCACATCGGTTTGCAAAAACTCCTGATAGAGACTCTCGGTCACGCCGCTCGTGCTGCGGCGGTTTTTCGCGCTGACGATGCCGAACGTCACCGAGCATTCGAGTCCATAGGGACTCCCCACGGCCCACACCAAGTCCCCCACATCCATCTTATCGCTGTCGCCCCACTCGGCGGCAACGAGGTCGCCCGCTGCGATTTTGATTACGGCCACATCGATCTGTGGGTCGGAGCCAATCAGCACCGCATCGGCGACGCGACCATCGATCAGCCGCACATGCAGACCCGACGCACCGCGAACGACGTGTTCGTTGGTAACGATGTAGCCCGATTCGTCGACGATCACTCCCGAACCCTGACCTTCGCGACCGCCGCGATCGGCACGATGGACACTCACCACGCTGGGCGACATTCGTTTGGCGACCATCCGCGAGGCGAGCACGAAATCTTCGAGCCGAGATCCCGTTGTGCCGAGTACCTCGGTGGCCACTTCGACCTCAGCCCGCATCCGCCCGCTCGTGAGGTGATATTGAAACTGTCCGGCAAGAAACGGTGCGATGGCCACGAGCGACAGCAGTACGAGTAGACCGACTAATCGAGGGAGGCTAGAAACCCCCGAGTCGACTTGCCGAGTCGACTCATACGGGTGCATCGAGCGCTCACGGGCCTCTGATAAATCGGGCGACGGCTTAACGGGCAGTGATTCGTTGAAATCGTCCATCGGCAGTATCGCGAATGTTTAGCGGTGGTAGGGCGAGCCAGCCCTTCGATTATAGCGCCGTTTGTTGCGAAAGGCGATTCGTTCGTGCGGTTTTGCCGGCAATACCAGAAAAGGCCGAATAATTTCCCCATGTGAAGCAATCGGATGACGGACGTGCGCATGGTGAGCTAAGGTTTTGGACCCACGGGAGATTCGTCGCTCACCTTTTTACTCGATCCCATCGCCAAGACGATTGCCATGAATTCGACTCTTGCCCCCCCCGAAGAAGTGATTCGCGCCCTTCCTCAGCCCGAGTGGGACGGCCCGCGCTGCGTGCAGTGCCAAGCGCCGAACCCGGGCCGCGCAATGCAGGTCTGCGCGTGCTGTGGCTGGTATGCGAATCTCGGCATCTACGTCGAAGTCGACCCGGCCGAAGCCGAGCAGCTTCGTACCGGTGGCGTGACGCAAACGGCTCGGCAATCGTTTTGGCGCGTTTGGGGGGGGCTCATCCCCTGGTGGGGCTGGGTGCTGATTGGCACTCAGTTCGCGATTTTCGCCGCCAGCATCGCTGCAAGGTTGCTGCTGCAAATCGATGGCACGATGTACGTTTGGTGGGGTTCGTCGCAATTGATCGCTGCGCTGCTCGTTGGTGTTGTGTCTCACTTCGTGGGCTTTGTCGTCGCATCGGCAAGCGAAGTCGACATGGGCATTGCCGATGTCTTGGTGAAGCCGTTCAAGATTTGGGCCAAGCACATCGAACGGCTGCCCGAAAAGCTGATGTTGGTCAACCTAGGGCTGAGCAGTGTGACCGCCGCGCTATGTGCGGCGCTCATCGTGGGCGGCATTCCTTGGTACGTGCTGCTCGACTGGAAGTTCAAACAACCGCCAAAGCAAAACCTGATGGGGGCGATCGTGGCACACGCCCAAAAAGTCGAAGGCGATAAGAAACCGCTCGAAGAAGCGGTCGGCGACTTTGCCGGTTCCGCCGGTGGCCTTGCCGACGGCAAGCCGAACGACGCCAAGCAAACCCCACGCCAGCGATGCGACTGTTTGATCGTCGGTTTCACTCCCAACGACGACGGAACGATCAAGAACTTTTTGCTCGCCGCCGAAAGTGGCGGCAAGTTGATTTACGTTGGCCGCGTTGTGCCGACGCTCGACAACAGCGAGTTGCTCGCCCTCCACAAGCGGCTCGACGAGGCCCGCACTTCGCGGCCATTTGTCAGCACGACACGCACCGCCACCTGGGTCGCCCCAAGGTTCACGTGCCGAGTGACATTCGCTAAGCAGTCTGAGTCGGGACGATTCACTGAAATCGAATGGGAAGAACTGCTCGGTGAGCTCAAGGTGCCTTGGTAGTCACGGTGCTCCAAAGGCGCCCAGAGGTTGCACAGAATCCTGACCAAGCGGGGCAAATGGTGAAAATCACCGACAATTCCGTCGATAGGCGACCGTCAGCCAGCGCAAAGTAAACCCCACGAAATCAATACGTTTCGCGGGGTTTATCAAGGGTGGCTAATGGGGCTCGAACCCACGACCTCCGGAATCACAATCCGGATGACTCGGGTTCTAAGTCGTTGCCACAACAGCAACTTACGTCGACGCCCGCCGATGGTTGCACCGTTGGACGCACCAGAATCGAAGTTGGGACGCACGAAACGGTTGAATCGCTAGCCGCCGAACTGCGGTTGGTGTTCGACTGCGAAGGGCTCGACCGGCTGGTGCGACTGCTGACTGAACGGGGGGGCGGTCAATAATCTGGCATCGACGCGACCCGTTAGGCGAACCGCTAGGCGTGCGCATTTTTTGGCAATAAAATGAGGAGGGGGTATCGGTCGGCGGGTGTTCGCCAGAGTGCGGCTCGACTGGGTAGAATGAGTTTACACGGGGATAGGGTAGCTCCCGAACGGCGGTTTCCTGACCGCCTTCCCCCGTTTTGTGTTCAGGACTCGCCACGCAACAGGAATGCGTATCTTGGGCAATGGCCAACAGACTGCGGCACTCACTCGATTCCGTCACTACGCGGTCGGTGGTGCAGAACAACTCATGCAAGCGGCCGACCGGGACCGGCTGGCTTACGAAACCCTCGATTCGGCTTCACTCGCCACGGCTCGACACCGTGCGACCGAACAAGCCGAAGCGAATCGCCATAAGCAACCGCACCGGAAGCTGTGGACGCGGCGCGATGACCGCCGCTGGCGGCTGGTGAATGGGCACGGTTCGGGGTTTGTTATGCCGTGCCGATTGGCAATTGTGCGTCGGCGACTCGCTGCCGTGTTCGTTTCGTTTCGCAATGAAGCCACGCTCGAAATACACCGCGAAGGGAATGCCGCTGCGGTGCTGTGCGTATTCGACGACGTGGCGAAAGCGCTCGCTGGAATGTTTACTGAAGCCGACAAAATTGCCAGCGGCGACCCGACGAATTGCGCGGGACTGGCAAACGGATTCGCAACGCTACAAACGGCTGTCGCTGAACTCGACGCATGGTTGCCTATGCTCGCCTCGACCATCAAACCATCGCAGCGAGAACCTTCGGTGGTGGGTGCGCTCGCTAGACGATTGTTCTTCGCGATGGTTCGCGGCGACGATGCGGCGAAACAACTCGTTGGCGTTGTCGACGGTGGCACCCCTAGCGACCGCGAAGCCGCTGCCGTGCGAATCGTCCGCGATATGACCGCGAAGGGGCACAAGCTCGACGACGTGGCGTTGATGGCATTGGCCGACGTGCTGGCGATATGCGGACCTGCGGGGGACACGCCACGGGCGCAAGCGGGGGACGATGAATCGAAGCCGATGGCAAGTACCGCCGAAGCATCGCCAACGAATGCCGAATTGTTAGCCGCAATTCCAGCACTCGATAAGGCTTCCCGCGACTGGATAAGTGGCGCGAAAAACCTGAAAGCCGAAGCCGCTGCGGACTCACTGCGGGCAATGCGAAATAGTATCAAACAGGGGGCGATAAAGAGCGCCGACGGAACCCACGGCATCGATAAATCGGGCCGCAAGTGGCGGAAAGAATCGACGAACTCGCAAACCGTTTTTTACTATCGTCCGTCGCTCAAGTCGACAAAGCTGAACCCGCCGAACTTGTAGCGATAACTTTCTAAGCGACTAAATCTGCATTGCGATAACTTTTGCGATAACCAAGCGATAACCACGCTTGGTTATCGGCAGACTTAACTTGCTCGACACGCAATAACTCCCCTACGCAGACGGCAATCGTTGCTGTCTCAAAGTTGCAACTCGCAACCAACGGAGTTAATCATGCGAGTCAGTAGACCGTCGGCGACTCACGCCGACAACGTGGCGCACCTGCCACAGTTTTTAGACGCGGACGGATGCGCCGCCCGCTATGGATTCTCTGCCGCACACTGGCGGCGACAAGTCGACGCGGGCAAGGCACCCGGGCCGACGCGGTTCGGTCGGCTCTGCCGTTGGTCGTTAGTGACCCTCGACCAATGGGACGCCGACGGTTGCCCACCAGTCCGAACCGCCAAGCGGCTAGGGGGGGCGCGATGACCCATAAGAATCGTGATTCATTACGAACCGAAGGCGAAGGCCGTCGCGATGTTGGTATGGCGCTCGCTGCCGCCAGCAAGCTCGACAAAGTGACAGCGGGCAAAGTCGCGCTGCTGCGGGCAATGCTCACCGCACCCGATGGCACCGCGACTATTGACGACGCCACCGATGACCTAGCCGCCGAGTTTCGCGACGGCGGCAAGTGGCGCGGCAACGTGACGCGCTCGCTTGCCATCGGTCGATTGATCGAATCGGTCGGCGCGGTCAAAAGCGACCGACCATCGCGACATCGTGGCTACGTCACTCGCTGGCGACTAGCCGACCGACCGAAGGCAATCGCCTATCTGGCTTCGCTGGTGCGAAGTCTCGACTCTCGACTGACGACCGCCGACGCACTGTCAACGGCGCAAAGTGAAACCCCGACGGTTACAGCCGCCGGGGCTTCGGAAGTTTCCACCACCAAACAACAGGAATCGAATCATGGGAAAACTCACTGACATTCTAGCCGCTTCTGGCGGCAGTGGCGACGATTTTAACGACGCCTGGAACTCGACGACCGCCGCCGACGACTTCGCACCGCTGCCCGGTGGCACCTACGTTTGCCGAGTCGAGTCGGGCGAACTCGACACCAGCCGCAAGGGGACGCCGGGCTACAAGCTCACGTTCGCGGTACTTGAGGGCGAGTATGCCGGGCGGAAGGTCTGGCACGATTGCTGGCTGACCCCTGCCGCATTGTCACAAAGCAAACGCGACCTAGCGAAGCTCGGCATCGACACGCCCGGCAAAATGGAATTGCCATTGCCGCCGGGTATTCGGGCGAGTGTGCAAGTTGCGCTGCGGAAGGACGACGACGGGACCCAGCGGAACCGGGTGCGTCGGTTCGACGTGGTGGGCATCGACACGCCGACGCCCGATGACTTCGCGCCCAAGACTCCGGCGGCTGACGCCGACGGCTCGCCCATCGAAGGGGGTGAAGCATGAACGAAGCCACCACGCCAACGACGGCAACAGTCTCACCGATTCCGGTGCTACTTATCGAGCGGATTCGTAAGCCGAGTTTAATCGAACAACTCACGAACACGCATTGGAAAATCACGCACACGCCGACCGGCTGGTGCGCGGGGACGTTTCGATTGAAACGAACTGCTAGCCGTGCGGTGCGATGGCTGACCGATGCGATACCTACCGAAGTGCTAAACGGTAGCGACCCGACGGCAATCATCGACGCCGGAAACTCTGCGAACGTGAAGGCACTTTACAGGGAGTTATACCGCAATGACTAACGCCTACGGTTTTCGCATCGTAGGCGGTTGCCAGAATGAACGGCGGCTAGTCGATTGGCTAGCCGCCTTCGCTGGCTACGCGGCTTGCGATGAACGCGCACAAGTCGAGCGCGAAGCCTATCTCTCGGCTTTCGCGTTCGGCGATGACTTTGCTAAGCGGAACGATGGCTGGCGCGTCGACGTGAAGGGCTACAACGGGCTGTGCGGTTCGTGGTGGTTGTGGTTCGACATTGACGCCACCGAACTCGCTGGCGCGCACCAACACGCCAAGCGGCTCGCTGCGGGAGTGGTCGAACGCTACTCGATAGATGGCGACGACTTGCTGATTTTCTTTAGCGGTGCGAAGGGTTTTCATATTGGCTTGCCGCTGTCGCTATGCGGTTCGCCCGGTGCGTCGATCGACTTTAACCAAGTTTGCCGCGCCCTGGCGGAATCGCTGGCGGCTAGCTTGCAAGTGACCATCGACGCGGGAATCTTCGATAAAGTCCGCGCCTTCCGGGCTCCGAATAGTCGGCACCCGAAAACCGGTTTGCACAAACGCCGAATCGAGTTTGACGAACTCTTGCAACTCTCGACCGACGCCATTGTGCGACTAGCTGCGACCCCCGAACCGTTCGATATTCCATCGGCACCAGCGGCTAAACCGCAAGCGGTAGCGGATTGGCAAGCCGCTGTCGCGATCGTTGCCGAGCGTGGGCAAGCCGTGGCGGTTCGCCGTTCAACAGGCGATGCGAAGTTAAACCGTTCGACTCTCGACTTTATTCGCGAAGGCGCGACGACCGGCGACCGGCATCGGCGATTGTTTAGCGCGGCCGCGAACCTTGCCGAGTTTGGTTGCCCTAATGAACTTGCTATCGCACTACTGACCGAAGCGGGGCTCGATAGTGGGCTCTCGCCTAGCGAAGTGCGTCGGCAGATTCTCTGCGGACTCGACCACGCCAATACGAACGCACCAGCCGCACCATGCGACGCGCAAACGGCTGACAAAGTGTAAACACACTCACCACAAACAAAACGCCACAGCGTGAACGCTAGGCGGCTTCACTTAGATTTTTTGCAGTAGTTTGCAGCAGTTACGACTCTTGAGCGACAGCAAAACGAGCTTCGGTGATATGCAGTAGTGGAACGAGCGCGAAGTGCTCTGCGACCGGGTCGACAACGACGATGCGTGTTTTCGTAAGGACCACAAACTCGGGGTGGATAACGCGGTGTATCTGCCCCCCCGAAGTGACGATGTCGAACGGTTGAAACGGTTTCGCTTGGAGCAACTCCAGCATCGTGGCGTGATTCATGGCTCATTACCCGAAAGGAACTTACTCTATTGTGAAAAACCATTATACAACTGCCGCCGATGTTTTCGACAGTTGGCGCGACGACTTGTTGCAGGGCAACGCGCCAACGCTGTACCCCATCGGCGAAGGGGAACTCTCACGCATCGAAATAGGCCCGAAGCTGGTGACGCTGTTCGGGGGCGCGCCGGGTGCTGGAAAAACGGCGTTCGTTATGCAAGCCGTCGTCGACGCGCTACGACTCGACGACACATTGCGGGCCGTGGTGCTCAATATCGAAATGCCCCCTTCGGTGCTGCTCGACCGGCAACTATCGCGGCTCGCTGGTATACCGGCAACAGCGATTCGCTATCGCCAACTCGACGGCGAACACGCCGACCGGCTACAAGTCGGGCTCGAAACGCTCGAAGGGATTGCCGACCGCTTGGCGTTTGTACGTCCCCCGTTCGACTTAGCGAACTTGGCGGCAACGGCGGACAGCTTCGCCGGTTCGTGCGACCGGCTGGTGCTGGTGCTCGATTACATTCAACGCATCGCACCGCCGGGCAATCACAACGACAAGCGCGGTTCAGTCGACGCCACGATGAACTACCTACGCCAGTTTGCCGACGCGGGGGCTGCCGTGGTTGTCGTTGCTGCTGTCGGTCGCACGAAGGACGCGAAGGGGCGGAGTAGTTACGCGGGCGATGGGCTGTCGCTGGCGAGTTTCCGCGAATCGTCGGAACTCGAATTCGGGGCGGACGATGCGTTTATCTTAACGCCAGACGATGAAACAACGGTAACGCTTCGGCACCTGAAAGCGCGGCATGGCGAACAACGCGACTTGCGTTTGACGTTCGACCGTCACCACCAAAGTTTCACGGTAGCCGATGACCACGACGGCGACGGCGGCAAATATGCTGCGGCGCTCGCCGACTTGTGGAACTCGACGGCACCCGCCAACGACAACGACGGGCCAATGGGGGATTGCGACGATGAATAAGCTATCGGGCTGTCGAGTGCTGCCACCGATGACCGTTCCACCAAAGCCCGCTGCGCACACTCCGGGCGCTCACGCTAGCGGCTCGAAAGCAAAGCCAAAACGAAAACATGGCAATCGCTTCGCGGTGCTCAATAGCCTTGTCGACGTCGCAATGCGCGGACTGACGCAAGCGGAACTCAAAACGTGGTTGGTGCTTTATCGCGACACCAAGAACGGAATCGCCGCGACTGGGCAAACTGACATTGCCCGACGTAGTGGCTTGTCGGTTCGTGCCGTAAAGGGGGCGATTCGCAAACTCACCAAGCGCGGGTTGCTGGTGGTGGTTTATCGGGGCGGGTTGAACCGTGGCTGTAGCCGCTATCGAGTGCTCGGCACTGGGGAACCAGCGTTCACCAGCACTGGTGCAAAAACGTGTATCTCACTGGGGAACCACGCTTCCCCCTTCCCATAAGGGACCATAAGAACGGGTCCGCCGTTCCCTTGAGGGGGAACGACGACCCCGACCAGAAAGCGAATCGACGATGACAGCGACACCCGCCAACGTGTTGGCCGCTATCGAAGCCGCACGGCTGGCAATCGTGCTACCAACACCGAAGCGACCACCACCGAAGCCGCCACGATGCGCGACGCACATTGCCGCCGTCGATTGGATCGACGCACCGGCATCAACTCGACCGGGCTGGATTCAGACAACTTGCCGCAAATGCAGCGCGTTTATCGGCTATCGACCGGCAAAGCTCACGAAACCGCTTGCAACTCCCGATAACACTTTGTAGGATACGTTACATGGCTAAGAAACGTAAACGACCACCGACCATATCCGAAACGCTCCGCAAGGCAATAAACGACAGCGGGCAAAGCTTCATTGGTTTAGAGCGTGAAACCGGAGTGCTACGGCAAACGCTGATGCCGTTCGCCCGTGGTGAATCGGGAATCAATATCGTCGCTGCTGACAAGCTGGCGACTTATTTTGGGTTGGTGCTGACAGCCGCCGACCAACCAACCACGAAGGGGGGCGGCAAATAATGGCCACCGTCTACAAGAAAACCTCGACCCGCCCCCTACCCGAAAGCGCGGAACTCTACGCCCGCAAGGGGGAACAATTCGCCCGCTGGCGGCTCAAGAACGGCACCAAGAAAACCGCGCCCGTGACAACGGGGAGCGATGGCACTCTGAAGATTCGTACCGAAGCGACCACCTACACCGCCAAGTATCGCGACGGGCAGGGCATTGTGTGCGAAGTGGCCACCGGTTGCCGCACGAAGGACGCCGCGCAAGCGGTGCTCAAGGAATTGACCGACCGGGCCGAGCGGGTGCGTAGCGGCATTGTCTCGCAAACCGACGACGCGGTGCGCGATTGGCTCGCCGAACCGATTGCCGATAGCATGGCCGACTATCTCGACCACCTACGCAGCAAGAACCGAAGTGCGACGCACATTGCCGACTGCGAGCGATTGGCGATGCGAGTGTTCGCCGATTGTGGAATGCGAACCTTGCGGGATATTGCCGCGACACCGGTCGAACGCTGGCTAGCGAACCGCAACGCCGAAGGCATGGCACCCCGCACCCGCAATAGCTATCTGCAAGCCGTGCGGGGATTCTGCCGCTGGTGCGTCGATGCGTCGAGACTACCCGACGAACCGACTAAGAACCTATCTCAAAACCATAAGAACCAACTGATCGCTAGCATGCGTACATATCATCGAGCATTCTGTTCTTCTCAACGGCACGGAGGTGACGGGTATGAGGAAGGAGTTTCGAGGATCGAGCTGGCGGATGTCGGA
>JBGSRO010000229.1:0-45633 GCA_041737535.1 Pirellulales bacterium
GGCCGCATGTTGCTGCGCCGCAGCAAAACCACGTCAGACACGGCGACTAACCCACAGAGACTTCCTTCCACGAGCTAATCCATGACGGTACTACATTCCTCTTCCTACTCAACGGCGACACCGGCGGCGGCAAACGTCGCCGCAACTCCGTTCACTCGCGCGACGGTCGTCGGTGTGCGGTTCGACGTCTGCGACTATCAGAGCGTGGTCGAGTGGCTGCGGAGTCACCAGCCGGCACGAGGCGAACGTGCGCGGTACGTTTGTGTCTCAAACGTTGCCGACGCGATGACGGCTCGCCTCGATGCTGACTGCCGAGCAGCGCTAGCCGACAGCGACCTAACCGTGCCCGATGGTGCCCCCATCGTGTGGGCGATGCGTGACTACGGATACGATATTCGCAAGCGTGTTTATGGCCCGACGCTCATGCAGCGTGCGCTTGAGGACGCTGGCGTCGAGAGTCGCCGTCACGTTCTCATTGGTGGTTCGCCCGTCGCCCGCGCTGGCCTGCGGGCGCGATTCTCCAATGTCAATTGGGTCGGCGAATTCGATTTTCGCTTCAGCGATCTCGACGACGAGGGATACGCCAACTTGGCGAGCGACTATCGCGACTTGGCCCCCGATTACGCCTGGGTCAGTTTGAGCTGCGAGAAACAACTCAAGTTCATGCACCGCTTCGCGCCGCTAGTGTCGGGTACGACGCTGCTGGGCGTCGGTGCGGCTTTCGACTTTCACGCAGGGCTGCTCTCACAGGCACCTACTTGGATGCAAGACCGAGGCTTCGAGTGGCTCTATCGACTGGCGATGGAGCCGAAGCGATTGTGGCACCGTTATTTGGTTCTCAACCCACCCTTCTTGTGGCATTGGTTTCGCGAACGCTCGGCCGGAAGGCGCGTCACGTCAACATAGCTTCTTACTATCGAGAGTCGACTCCTTTTTTTTGAGACCAGCACCTGAGATTGGCAACTAGTCATTGACACACGAACCGCGCGGTTGGGGGACTGCAACAACTCGAGCAACGCGCGCGTTTCGCGGTACACAACGGGAAGTATTCACATGAGTTTCGCACAAATCACCACACAACGACACACAGCGCCGCCTGACATGGCATCGACCGACCGTCGGCGGGCGGTGATCGTTTTGCCCGCCTTCAACGAACAAGCTTCGCTGCCGCCGTTGCTCGAGTCGATCGAGCAGTCGCTCGCGGGCGGCGCCCTCGAATACCAAATCATTGTCGTCGACGACGGCAGCACCGACGATACAGCACTGGTGGCAAGCAACGCCTCGTTTCGGTTGCCGCTGCAACTCGTGCAACACGGCCAGAACCAAGGCCTTGCGGCCGCCATTCGCACCGGCTTTGCCGCCGCTGTGGCCGAGGCGGGCCCTGACGACGTGATCTTCACGATGGACGCCGACAACACACACCCGCCCGGACTAATGCCGCGGATGATGGGCCTGATTGCCGAGGGTCATGATGTGGTGATTGGATCTCGCTATCAACACGGCTCGCGAGTGGTTGGTGTGCCTTTGCATCGTAACCTTCTGAGCCTCGGTGCCCGGGCGCTGTTCACGCTGTCGTTTCCCATCGCTGGGGTCCGCGACTACACCTGTGGTTTCCGGGCCTATCGAGCCGACGTGATCGCTCGGGCACTAGCCGAATACGGCGACTCGTTCGTTACCGAGAAAGGCTTTTCGTGCATGGTCGACGTGTTGCTCAAACTGCGTCGCCGCGGGCTGGTGATGGGCGAGGTGCCGATGATCTTAAGGTACGACCAAAAGGGTGGGGCCAGCAAAATGCGGATCACCAAAACGGCCTACGACACGCTCAAGCTGATTGCCAGACGCCGACTCAGGGGAACAAAGTAAACACCATGAGCGCAACTTTAGCAGCGGAAAACAGTGCGTGGGCGGTGGTCGGCGGTGGAGCGCTCGGGCTGACGCTCGCTATGCGGCTCGCCCAACGAGGAATTCGCGTCACGCTGCTCGAAGCGGCACCGACGGTTGGCGGGCTCGCCAGTCCTTGGCGGCTCGGGGGTGCCGACAGCGGCGAAGCCGACAGTGGCGAAACTCCTGTCGAGTGGGACCGCTTCTATCATGTCACGCTCCTTTCCGACCTTCACCTGCGGGGCATACTCGGCGAGCTCGATCTCGAAGCCGACATGAAATGGGCCGAGACCAAGACCGGGTTCTTCACCAATGGCCAGCTCTATTCGATGTCGAATTCGCTGGAGTTTCTCAAATTTCCGCCGCTAACGCTGGTCGAGAAAATCCGCCTCGGGCTGACCATCTTCTATGCCTCGAAGATCAAGAACTGGCGAAAGCTCGAAGGGGTGAGTGTGAGCGACTGGCTGCTCAAACATTCGGGCAGAGGTGTGTTCGAGAAGATTTGGCTACCTCTGCTCAGGGCCAAATTGGGCGAGCCTTACCGCGACACGTCGGCCGCGTTTATTTGGGCTCACATCAACCGAATGTATAGCGCCCGGCGGAGTGGGCTCAAAAAGGAAATGTTTGGCTACGTGCCGGGTGGCTACGCGAGTGTGCTGCGAAGCTGGACCGCGAAGCTCGAATCACTCGGCGTCGAAGTGCACGCGTCTGCCGCTGTCGAGTCGGTTAGTAGTGGCGATAGCGGCGTCGACGTCCGTCTTGCCTCGGGCGAAACCAGTCGATTCGCCAACGTCGTGTTCACGACTCCTTCGTCGACGATCGCTCAGGCTTGTCCGCAGCTTTCGGCAAGCGAAGCAAAGCGCTTCCGCGACGTTCGCTATCTCGGCATCGTTTGTGCGTCGCTGCTTGTGAAGAAGCCAATCTCCCCATACTACGTCACCAACATTACCGACGACTGGGTGCCGCTGACCGCCGTCATTGAAATGACCAACATCGTCGACCGCGAGGAACTCAACGGCTATTCGCTCGTCTACCTACCGAAGTACGTGCCCTCCGATGACCCCTTGTTCAAAATGTCCGACGACGAGCTCCGCGAGCGGTGGCTATCGACACTCGAAAAAATGTACCCTCACTTCAGCCGCGACCAGGTGGCCGCGTTCCGCGTGGCTCGGGCACGCCAAGTGATGGCCCTGCCAACACTCAACTACTCGCAGCGACTGCCGCCGATGAAGACGAGCGTCCCCGGCGTTTGGGGCGTCAACTCAGCCCACATCTTAAAGGGAAACCTCAACGTCAACGAAACGATTCAGATCGCCGAAGACGCGGTCACCGGGGTACTCGCACCAGCGATTGCCGAATCTCTTCGTTGTCAGTTTTCGGTAGTCAGTTGCTAGTGGACTGTCAAATGAGAAAATTCGGGTGCCACTGGCTCCGCCAGTGTGACGCAAGTGTCACGTCAACAATAACTTCCAATGGCATAGCCAGTGGCACACAAACCTAATTATCGGCTGTGACAGTCCACTAGTCTTAAGTCGTCGATCGTTTGAGCGAGGCGAAGACTTAACTGACGAATTAGCACTGCGAACAAACGACTGCAAAAACCAAAAACGAGTTTACCAGCATGAAGCAACGCCTCGCGAGCCTGTCGCTCGATCTCGATAACAAATGGTCGTACCTCAAGACTCAGGGCCTCGAAAGCTGGCAGTCGCTGCCCAGCTATTTTGACCTTGTGGTGCCACGCATTCTTGGTCTCCTCGCTCGCCGCGACTTGACGATGACTTGCTTTGTTGTCGGCCAAGACGCCGTGTTGCCGAAGAATCACGAACCTCTCTCCGCGATCGTTGCCGCAGGACACGAGATTGGCAACCATTCGTTTCTGCACGAACCGTGGTTGCATGAGTACACCCCAACCCAGCTACGCGATGACTTCGATCGTAGCGAAGCGGCCATCGGTAAACTGGCCGGTTACCGGCCGATCGGCTTTCGCGGGCCGGGATTCAGCCTCTCGGCTGGTGTGTTGTCTGAACTATCGAGGCGGGGTTATGCCTACGATGCGTCGACTTTTCCCACGTTTATCGGTCCGTTGGCCCGCGCCTATTTCTTCGCCCGTTCTCCTTTATCTGGCGGGCAGCTCGATTCGCGTCGCAAGCTCTACGGTTCGCTCCGCGATGGGCTCCGCTCGCTACGAGCTTACGACTGGAAAGGATTCGACCATCCGCTGCTGGAGATACCCGTCACGACGTTTCCGCTCGTGCGGTCGCCAATTCATTTGACTTACCTCGTTTACCTTAGCCGTTGGTCGGAGCCGCTCGCGATGGCTTACCTGCAGTCGGCATTGCGGGCCTGCCGGTGGTCGGGAGTGGCGCCGTCGTTTCTCTTGCATCCAACCGACTTTCTCGGCGGCGATGAAGAACCCGATCTCAGCTTTTTCCCCGGCATGGACATCAACGCCAACAGAAAACTAGCCTTCGTCGAGCGAGTACTCGACTGCTTGCAACGTGGCTACGACTGTGTGCCGCTCAGGGACCACGCGGAGGCCGTGCTCGGTTGTCCGATCGAGTTGCGAACCGCCGATCATCAACACGCTGAATCGCCACACGTCGAAGTGGCTCCGCGCGCCGAGGCACTCGTGTGAATGGTTCGCTCTTAGAACGATGCACCGGCAGCACATTACTCAGGTGTTTGTGGATTGCGCTCGTGGTCGTCGGCGTGAGCGTGGCGGCCGTCCGGATTGTAACACGCTATGCCGACGAGCCGCGGAGCGATTCGAAGAACGGCATGATCGACTTTCACAACGGCGTTTACTACCCGGCCCTGTCGTGGCGACAGGGTGTTTCCCCCTACGGCACCGACTACGTGGCGCGCTACCCCGTCGCGAGGCAATTGCCCGCCATGTCTCCTCTGGTGCTGTTGGTTCACACCCCGTTGACGTGGCTTCCGCTCCACGCGGGCGAGGTGGTTTATTTCGTGGCCATGTTGGCGATGGTGGTCGCCATCGGGCTGCTCACTTCTCGCGATTTGGGCATCGACTCGCCTTGGGCATGCCTGCCGATTGTGGCGCTCGTGCTCTTCTCGCGGGGGGGCCACATCACGCTCTACAACGGCTACTTCACGTTCGAGATGGTGCTCGCCTCGCTACTCACACTCTATTGGTCCGACCGACGCCCTTGGCTAGCGGCAGTGGCGCTCGCCTACGTGAGTTGCAAGCCCAATTACTTTCTGCCACTGCTCGTCTTGGTCGTCGCTCGCGGAAATCTATGGCTCGCACTACGTGGATTCGTCATCGCTGGCGTCGCTGCTGTGTTGGGCTTCGCTAAGCTCTATGCTTTGACCCCGAGCGGTATCGCAGCGCTGTTGGCGGACCTACGCGGCGCGCAAGACACGCACATGGCCGAACCGATGGAGTTGCCGATCGAAAGCTGGACGCGGGTCGACCTGATGGCCGTTGTGTCGAAAGCCACCGGGGTGAACTTCGACGGACCTCCGCTGCTCGTCGCGATGGTGATAATACTGGCAATTCCTTGTTACCTGCTCTGGCGACAGCAGCAACCCCGCAGCATGGTCGTCTCGGCCGAGCGACTCGAAAGAAAGTCGCACGCTCCAGGGGGCCATGCGAGGCTATCGCGAGCTTCCATCGGACACATCACCGGCATCGCTGCCTGCGTCACGCTGGCGAGCCTTGTCGTCTCAGTCTACCACCACGCCTACGACACACTTTTGCTAGTGCCGCCACTGGTTGGTCTCGTTCACATGATCACGACATCCAACGTCCCCGCGGCATGTTCCCCTCGGGCAGTGCCGCAGCGCGCTTTTCGACCCATAGCCATGACCGCCGCGATATTGCTACTGTGGCCCCAAGTGAACCTGCTCTCGACGAGTTCGGTCCTTGAGCGGATCGATAGCAATAGGTGGATCTATCAGATTATCACCAGCAGCAATGCGGTAGCGATATCCGTAGCATTGGCATTGCTTTGCGTGCTGCTGGCGAAGGATGTGACGCCGAAGCGTTGACCGCAGCCACTCGCACGACCGCGTCGACCATGCTACGATTATGGATTCGTGCGGGCGATTAGCTCAGTCGGCTAGAGCGCCTCGTTTACACCGAGGATGTCGGGGGTTCGAGTCCCTCATCGCCCACTCCCACTCACTTGGTCAAAAGTGATCGTGCCGCAGTACCGTGATTCTACTGCTGCGAGTGGATTTCGGTCGAGTCGACCTCCGCTTCGGTGATCTTCACCAGCTTCATCCGTTTGGCTTGTGACGTGTTGCGAAGTTCATTTAACGCTTGTTCTTCGCTGATGTTGAGGTGGCCGATAAGAATGCCGTCGGCTCGTTCGATGATTCGCCGGTCGGCGAGCGATTGGCGGAAGTCGACGTTCTCGTCTTTGAATGGTCGGCTCGATTTGATCTGGGTTAACCGGCTCGACGAGGTCGGCCATGATGTAGTCGCGGAGTGCTTCTCCGACTGTTGCCAGCAAATGCTGGGCGTGACAACAATGGCCGGCGTCGACTCGCGCTCGATGATAGCTAACGCTACGGACTTCGGGCAGGACCAGCTACCGACGCGAAAAGGCAATAGCATCGGACTAAGTCGGGTATCAACCTTTAATTGTCGTCGCCATCGGTATCGACATCGACGTTAGTTTCGCCAGTTATTGGGTCTTTACTGACGTTCACATCGCCTAAACCCGTGTCGACATCGACAATTGGGTCATCGGGTGTGACGGCATCCGTCGCGTCTTCCGCCCTTTCTTTAATTTCGTCACCCAGCTCGTTGAGTTTGGATTCTAACTCCTCGTCAGTGTCGGTCTCAGGCTGGTCGACGACCGGCTTATCGGTTTTATAGGGGGTGGAATCGACACAGCCCAGCGATAGCGGAGCGACAAGCAGAATGGCCGCAAGAGCGGCGCGCGTGAATGTGAGACGCATGGTATTCTCCTGAATGAAGTTAATGATCGTACTGCCCCGCTTAACACAAAGTAACATTGCAGTACTACGACATTTGTGACACTCAACTGAGCGTCAGCGGCTACCACGGCTTGAGTTTCCAACCGAGGGCAAACCCGATGCCGAAGCACCAAAGAGCGGCGACATCAGGGTTTTGTCGGGCGTAGGTTGTGACATATTCGACGACACTCGGTAGTTCATCGAATTGCTTCGGTTCGACGGCGTAGCGGTCGGCCTTTTTCTCGGAAGTGGGATAGGGGGTGACAGTCATCGTCTTACTCTCCCGTAGATTGTGAATGAAATAGGTTACCGGGTAAGGTTCACTCGAAGCCAAATGAAACTCTGTTGTAAGTCGCCGCCGATGCGATGGATTACTGCGCCGCAGCGCTTCGCGTTGTGAAAGGTGACGAGAGCACAGACGACCGAAAAGGTCGCGCCGATCCCTGCCGAAGCGACGAGTGCGATCGGCAACGACCAGGCATACGCGTCAACGAGTGCGTAGGCAATCGCCAGCAGGGCGACCGGAACCGATGCTAAACCGACGACGGCCGCCAGCGCACCGAAGACGATTGCCTTACGCGCCGATCCGACAGCTCGCTTGCTCTCGACCGCGATCAATTGACCGTGCAGCTCGAGCAAGTCGAAGAGACACGTCGATAAGTGGTCGCTCGACGACGGTTCGTGTATGGTACTTGTCGCGTTCATCGTTTAACAATCCAACCGATGGCAATTCCGACAGCGAGCCCAGCGACGATGATGGTCGTCGGGCTGCGAGTGAGTGTGCGCTTGGCGATAGACGCGATCTGCTCAGCCCCCGACCAATGGTCACGAGACGGGTGGTCAAGGGCGGCCGCAGTAAACGGCGTCTCACCGTTCCGTCGCTGTTCGATTTTCACCATCATTTCACCTTTCCTGTAGCGACAATCGCGAAGCTTTCGGCTTCAATTCATCGATTTACCGCGATACCCTTGGTGCGATTCGCTGCGGCTCAATTGTCCATCGTAATGCTCGCTCGAAAACGATTGTTGGTTGAGTAAGCGATTGACAGCCGCTCGCAAAGCGAAGCCACCGGCCGCGAGCAGGAAGCCACTAATGGCTCCTGTATTCTCTTTCACAGCGCCGTCGACGTTGACTTTTAACTTCCCGTGCTTGAAGAGCCGTTGAAGTTGTTCGTCGTCGAGCTTGACCGTTGGCTTGTTAGCCGGAACACCCAGGTAACCGATAGCCAGCGCCGCTACGGTACAGGCGAGCGGATGTCGCCTCACTTGCTCGCGCCAGTCGAACGTCGACTTCACTTCTTTGCGCAGTTCTTGGGCCCGTTTGCGTGCCTGAGTTCGCCGCGTCGCCAATTGAGCGCGCAGCCGGGCGGCTTCATCGGCACCATCGTCTGCGTCAATCGAATAAGGATTTAGCTGAACGGAACTTGGCATGGTTACCTACCGGTGAAAGCGTGGTTAGTTTTGGCGACGTAATCAGGTAACGTTTCGTGAATCGCACGGCTGAACTGGGCTCGTAATTGTTGGTCCCAGCGAGTGTTACCGTTGTCGCCGTTACCAGAGTCCAACAGCCGACTAGCCACGAAGCCGATCAGCGCACCGACGACAAAGCTGACAATCACGGAATTGATTGGCTGGTCTTCGACATACCGTTGAGCCGAGTCTCGATAGCTACAGTTCTCACCGGAGGTAACATTGGAAGTGGAATTGCGCACGGATAGTTCTCCTTAGGTCGAAAGCTTGCAAAATAGTCTTAACGTCCACGCACGAGCAAACCGACGACGACACCAACAATGATTCCAGTACCAAGTGCTGCCGCTATTGACTCCATGGGATGCTTCTTGACGTAACGCTTGGCCTGAACTTGGCCGTCGGCAAATTGATCGCGGACATTGGCAACCGTTTGGTTGGCGGCATCGGTGTACTGCTTCGCAGTCTCTTGTGCTTGACGAAGCCAAGGCTGCACTTCCGCATCGAGTTGATCGAGCGCCCGTTCGACGGCATCGCGAGTCTCGCCCGTTTTGCGCTGAAGCATGCCGACAAACTCGTCGACGTTCCCCTCGAAAGCTGTTAGCTCATCGTCGTTAAGGTTACCCCAACGCTGTTTGACTTTGCCTTTGAGCTCGTTCCAGCCCCCTTCGATTTGTGATGCGGTGGTCATCATTCGATCCTCCTCAAATTGTGGTTGTGATTGTGGTTGAATGCGCGGAGCGTTTTGCTCGCTCCCAACGGAAACAGAGAGCAAATGCCGCGCCAATGCGGCAACGATGTGCGACAGGTGCGAGTATCGCCGAAGTATCGATGCGGCAGCACGCTAGAACTAGCACAGTCACTTCGGGCCGTGCGAGCTTAGCCAAGTTCGCGCGACTCGAGGTGACGATGCGATGGAACTGCGCTGTGGACCTAGCGATATTTAGCTCCGCAAGCTGGCCTTCGAGACACCAACGTGGTCGCTCAAGGTGCAAGTTACGCGACCGGCTTGCGGACTTGTGGCGAAATGCCCAGTTCGGCGGAAAGGTACAGCCTTTGCTCACAGTAAACGCAACGAAACAAACATCGGGCGAGGGAAGTTTATGAGCACGTTAGCGGTTAATGCTGAACCGGTTGTCGAACCACTGGCCCACGTGGCAGAAGCTCGCGATTCGCCAGGCGACGGAGAAGTGGGCCTGCACCGCGATTTCGACGAGCTGCCTTGGCGTCGCAGAACGCTCGCAGTGCACGGCCAAATTCGCAACTGCCTTGTCGTTCTGACGGTCATCGCCATATTCGTTGCCCTCTATTTCGCCAAAGCGGTGCTCGTGCCGATCACGCTCGCGGTCATGCTGAGCTTCGTGCTCCGTCCCGCGGTGAACTGGCTCAAGCGGCTTGGCATTCCAAACATTGTTTCAGCAACGGCTATGTTCGTCGCGTTTACCGCCTTGGTGACGGTTGGCTGTCTGTTGCTAGTCGACCCGGCGACCAAATGGCTGTCAAACGCGCCGAGCGACTTTGCCAAAGTCAAAGACGATGTGGCGGCTTTCATTCGACCGTTAGCCGAATTGCAACTGGCGTCTGACCAAGTCAGTGACATGACCAAAGCACCTGGCGGAATAGCGCCGGTTTCCGTGCGTGTCGAACAGCCCGCGCTCACGAGTCAGCTCATGTCGACCACTGGCGGACTCTTGGCCAGCGCAACGATTACATCGGTGTTGCTGTTCTTCTTGCTGGCAGGTGGCGATCAATTCTTGGAGAAGACAGTCGAGTCGATTCCCACCTGGCGAGGTAAATGGGAAGCGGTCTTGCTCTTTCGCGAGCTGCAATCGAGGATTTCGGTTTACCTCGGATCGATCACGCTCATTAACATCGCACTCGGAGCTGTGATTGGCATCGCACTATGGCTAATGGGAATGCCCAATTCGCTGCTATGGGGCGTGATGGCGGCGCTACTCAATTACATTCCTTTTCTTGGGCTTATCGCCGGCTCAGCCATCGTCGCGCTCGCCGCTGTCGCCACGTTCGATAGCTTCGGCTACGCAATGATTGCCCCGGCTATCTATCTGGCCGCCAACGGCGTCGAGGCCAACATTGCCACACCGGCGGTGCTCGGTCGGGCGATTAACTTGAACCCAGTGGTCATCTTGCTCTCGGTGTTTCTGTTCGGTTGGATTTGGGGCATGGTGGGAGTGTTTCTCGCCGTACCGTTACTGATCACAGTGAAAATTATCAGCGACGCCAACGAATCCATGCGTCCGGTGGCTGTTTATTTGGCCTCGTGAATAGGCTACACGGTACGGTAGCTGCGACGATACTACGGCGTTCGTTGCGAACGAGCCAACGGCTTACGCTTCCGCCCTGTCGGCTTGAACATCCCACCGACGCGCTGCAAAGACTCGACCAGCGCGTCGACATCCTCTAGCTGATTATAGAGATAGAAACTCGCCCGCGTGCTGGCATTCACGCCGAGCCAATCGTGCAAAGGCTGCGTGCAGTGGTGTCCGGCCCTCACGGCAATGCCATCCTGGTCGACGATCTGTGCCACGTCGTGAGCGTGTGGCTGTTCGAGGACAACACTGATGAGACTCGCCCGATGTTCGGGTGTCGGACCCAAGATTCGCAACCCGTCAATCTTCGCAAGCCGATGGTAGGCGTACTCAACCAGTGCGTGTTCGTGGCCAGCGATGCGGTCGATGCCAATTGCTTGTAAGTAGTCGATGGCCGCACCGAGTCCAATCGCGGAGACGATTGGCGGTGTTCCCGCCTCGAATTTGGCGGGCAACGCGGTCGGGGTGAACCCGGTGAGTCGCACCTGATTGATCATGCTCCCGCCACCCATGAACGGCGGCATCACGTCGAGCAATTGCTCTTTGCCATACAGCACACCAACTCCCGACGGGCCACACATCTTGTGTCCGCTGAACGCGAGGAAGTCACAGTCCCACGCGGCGACGTCGGTGGCCGAATGGGGGACACTCTGAGCCGCATCGACCAGCACGACCGCCCCCACGGCGTGGGCTCGCTCGATAACTTCGGCAATCGGGTTCACTGTGCCGACGGTGTTCGAAACAGCAGTCACAGCGACGATCTTCGTCTGTTCGCTAAGCACTTCGCCTAGGCGACTCAAGTCGAGCCTCGCGTCGTCGGTGAGCGGAATGTGGCGAATTATGGCTCCTCTTCTTTCGGCCACTTGAAACCAAGGAACGAGGTTCGAGTGGTGCTCCATCGGTGTCAGCAAAATCTCATCACCCGGCTTGAGATTCGCGTCGCCCCAGCTATGGGCGACGAGGTTAATGCTGGCGGTCGTGCCCGAGGTGAAGATGACTTCGTGATCGAACTTCGCCCCAATAAACACCTGCACCTTCCGCCGCGCCGCTTCGTAAGCGTCTGTCGCCCGTTCACTCAGTACGTGAATGCCTCTGTGGACGTTGGCATACTCGTGCTCTTCACAGTGCCGCACGGCATCGAGCACCGCGGTCGGCCTCTGCGAACTCGCCGCGCTGTCGAGAAACACAAGCCGGTGGTCGCCATGCACGCGCTGCTGCAAGATCGGAAAGTCGTCGCGAAGCGAAGTGGGGAGCATGGGCGAAGTTTAGGTTCAATTGTGACCACCGTCGCCAGACAGTGGATGAGTTCACACCAACGCGGTCGACCGTCTGGCGACGGTGACTCCACTACGACTCGATTGGCGAGTGCAGCGCCTGTTGCACCACCCGCCACCCGAGCAGGCAACACTTCTGACGGTTGGGGGTCAGCTTTGCCCCGAACAGGTCAAGCATATCGGCTGCCGCGAACTGCTTGACTTCGTCGACCGTCTTGCCGTGCAAGCGTTCGAGCAACATGCTGGCCGAAGCTTGGCTAATAACACACCCGGTGCCATTGAACCAACAATCGACCACGCGGCCCCCGTTGTCGATTGCGTCGTTGGTCGCCTCGCCGAGCTCAAGTTCGATGCGAACGATATCGCCACACAATGGGTTTTTGTCCTCGTGAACATGCGTTGCCGTCGCCAGCGAACCCTTGTGAAACGGATCTTCGTAATGGTCGAGAATGTGTTCTCGATAGATGTCTTCGTCTTCACTGTCTTCGGGGCTGGGCATGGTATTGTGAAGGGACGTAAGTCGTTGTTGCTTGGCTACTTGCAGTGTACGCGCGACAAATGCAGGCGACAACGGTCGCGACCGGAACGGTCAGCGGGCAGCCAGAGTGCAAATCTTTTCGCAATTGGTCTTGCATAGCGAAAGCTATCTGGCTGCAAGCAGATAGCTGAAAGCCTGCCGGCAGCGCTCCGAAGTCGGGTCTCTTCGGCTACGATAGTGTCGTGAGCATTATCGTAACTCCTCCGCGAACGAACGTCGCCGATCGGCTCGCCGACTCGGCCCGCAAACTGCCGGGGCGATTGGCCGTGGTCGAAGCACTCGCCGGTCGTAGACATCGCCCATTGGGTGAGCGTTATCGCACGATTCGCTTCGCCGACCTCGACACGCGGGCGAATTACATCGCTCGCGGGTTGATCGAAATGGGCGTCTCTCCCAAAACGCGACTCGCACTCCTGGTCCGTCCCGGCGTCGATTTCGTGGCCCTGGTGTTTGGAGTCTTGCGGAGTGGCGCGTCACTGGTGCTGGTCGACGCGGGCCTCGGTCGGAAGAACATCGTCGACTGCCTTGCTGCCACAGAGCCCGAAGGTTTCATTGGTATCCCTTTGGCTCACTTGCTGCGGTTGTACTACCGCCGCCGCTTTCGCTTGGCGAAGTACAACGTGACCGTTGGTCGACGCTGGAGTTGGGGAGGCCTGACGCTTAGCGGGATTGAAGCCATCGGAAGCCAATCTCGCGTCACATTGCCCCACACTTCTGCAGGCGACGCCGCGGCCATCGTCTTCACCAGCGGTAGCACCGGTCCCCCCAAAGGAGTCGAATACCGCCACGAGACCTTTACGACGCAACTCATCGAGATCGAGCGGATGTACGGATTGCAACCCGGCGGCGTCGATCTCGCTTGCTTTCCACTGTTCGGGCTCTTCAACGTTGCGCTCGGTATCACAACCGTGCTGCCCGAGATGGACTTCTCGCGACCCGCCGCGTGCGACCCAGCGAAGCTCATCGCGGCGGCCCAAGACTGGAACGTCACGCAATCGTTTGCCTCGCCCGCCGTTTGGGACCGTCTGAGTCGCTACTGCCACGAGCATAGACTGGCGATTCCGACGCTGCGTGCGCTGTTCAGTTGTGGTGCCCCGGTCCCCTTGTCCGTTATCGAACGGACGCTGGCTCACGTTCAATCGCAAGCAAAGATGCACACGCCTTACGGCGCAACCGAGTGCTTGCCCATCTCGTCGATCGATGCTGCGGAGCTCTCGCTCATCGACGCTGACACTGCCATCTCCTGGCGACCGCTCATGGGATCTGTGAGCCCTGGCCAAGAGGCCATTGGGTATCGCAACGTCGCCAACCACGTCGCCAACGGTGTCTGTGTCGGCCGGCGAGTCGAGAGCATCGACTGGCGAGTCATCGCCATTACCGACGAGCCGATCACCAGCATGAAAGAAGCAAGCGCCGTTGCCGATGGTGAAATTGGCGAACTCATCGTTCGTGGTCCACAGGTCTCTCGTCGCTACGTGGCCCTCAACGCGGAGCGGGCCAACGAGGTGGCGAAGATCCGCGATGGCGACACTCTCTGGCATCGCACCGGCGACGTTGGTTACTTTGACAGCCCCGTGAAAGACGAACAGCGGTTTTGGTACTGCGGTCGCAAGTCGCAGCGCGTCGTGCTGGCCGATCGTACCCTTTTCACCGAGTGCGCCGAGGGGATCGCCAAGGCTCACCCCGACGTCCATCGTGCCGCACTCGTTGGTGTCGGTGTCGGCGCAGGACATCGCGTTGTCCCAGTCATTATTATTGAGCCGGAACCATCGCAATGGACCTCCAACAGCGAACCAGGCGTTCGCGAATTTCTCAAGCAACACGAAATGACTAGCGGTATCACGCATTTAATGATTCACCCCAAACTCCCGGTCGACATCCGCCACAACAGCAAAATCTGCCGCGAGCAGTTGGCGGCTTGGGCCGCCCAGCGGATAATGAACGAGCGCAAAACGAGTTTGTGCAAGTAACATGGCGTAAGATTGTCCGATCGGCTAAAAAACGGACAAATCGTTCCACTCGCGTATAGCTATTCATGTCGCATTCCACGCTCGCTAGCAAGACACTGCCGCTCACTTCGGTGCTGGTCCGCATCTGCCGGGAGTGTGGCGTCGCGGTCGAACACCTGCGGGCCGATCAGCTCATCCGTGACGCCCGCGAGGCGTGGCCCGGCGATGAGTCGCAGCGTTGGAACCGTTGGCTCCGCGAAGCGGGTGAGTCGGTCACGCTCCGCGCGAGGGTTGCCCAACTTCCGCTCCGCGAAGCATTGCAGCTTGCCCAAGACGGGGCGCTGTTGGTGGGAGGCTACTCGGTCGATCATGGTGTCACGATCGTCGTCGATAGCAATCGCAGCAGCGTCACGATTGCTGTCGGCGAGATCGACGAGCGCAACCGTATTTCGCGTGCAGAGCTTCAGCAGCGGCTCGGCGATCCGGCCGATGATGAGGGTCGCTACACCTGGCTGGTGGTCGAACACCCGGAACTCGCCGATATTCACGACAAGAGCCATACTCACGAGAAACCAACGCGGCGTTTGCTCCGCATCGTCCGTCCCGAGTGGCCCGACATCTGGGTGATTCTGACGTTCGCGTTCTTCGTTGGGGTTCTCAGCCTCGCCACTCCGATCGCCGTCGAGTCGCTGGTTAACTTTGTCGCATTCGGAAGTCTCGTTCAGCCGGTATTGGTACTCGCCGCGATGCTGTTCGGGTTTCTCGCGTTCGCGGCGATTATCACCGCCATGCAGACCTACGTCGCCGAAATTATCCAGCAGCGGCTCTTCGCACGCGTTGCCGCCGACCTCGCTTATCGCTTGCCCCGGGTCGACCATAGCCAGCTCGGCCACTACTACGCGCCCGAACTGGTCAACCGCTTCTTCGATGTCGTGACGCTGCAAAAGTTCGTCGCGCTGGTGCTGCTCGACGGTGTGAGCATTGTGTTGGCATCGCTGGTCGGTATGGCGGTGCTCGCGTTCTACCATCCGTGGCTGCTAGGTTTCGATATCTTGCTGTTGATCGCCATTGTCGGCGGGCTGCTCCTGCTCGGTCGCGGCGGTATTCCCAGTGGCATCGACGAGTCGACACTAAAATATCGCGTCGGCGCCTGGTTCGAGGATCTCGTCCGCTGCGCGATGGGATTCAAGACCGACGGTGGAGCCGCGTTCGCCGTTGACCGGGCCAACTCGCTCACGTCCAGTTATCTGACAGCCCGTAAAGCGCACTTTCGCGTACTCTACCGCCAATTGCGCTACATTCTCTGCCTGCAAGTTGTCGCCGGTACCGTTCTCCTGGGTGGGGGGGGGTGGCTCGTCATTCAGAATCAACTCACGCTCGGCCAACTCGTCGCCGCCGAGCTGATCGTCTCTACTATTTTGGGGTCGCTGGCAAAGCTGTTTAAGCAACTCGAAGGCTTCTACGACGTCACCGCAGCGGTGGACAAGATCGGCAAACTCTTCGACTTGCCCGTCGAGCGGCAGGACGGCATGCTCAGCCTCCCCCGTGGCGAAGGGTCGCAGGTCGAATTCACCGGGGCACAGGTCGCTCGAGCTGGTCCTGCCCTTAAGGCGGGCCTCACAATCCAAATCGACGCCGGCGAGCGGGTCGCCTTGCTCGGCCCACACGGTAGCGGAAAAACCAGTTTGTTGGCCACTCTTTATGGCGCGCGGGGGCTCGATGGCGGCCACGTGCTCATCGAACAGACCGATCCCCGTGACCTGCGGCCCGACATCCTGCGTTCGCATGTCGCGCTGGCTGGCGACGTCGAACTGTTCGACGGGACGATTACCGAGAACATCGATCTGCGCCGTCCTGGCGTTAGCATAGCTGACGTGCGCGTGGCGCTTGATCAAGTTGGTTTGCTCGACGAGGTGCTACGATTGAAAGATGGCATGGAAACTCGCGTGAGTGCTTCGGGAGCGCCGTTTTCGAGTAGCCAAACAAGGCTGATAATGATTGCCCGGGCGCTCGCCGGGCGACCACGGTTGCTGCTCGTCGACTCGCTGCTCGATGCGCTGCCCGACAACGACTATGAGACCGTCTTGGCGACGCTGCTTGATCCGACGCATACCTATACGGCGGTCGTCGCCACCGGGCGGCGAGTCGTGGCCGATCGGTTCGAGCGCTGGATTGACCTTGGCGACAAGTATGCGACGATTCACGAGAACACTCTCTAGCGAGTTCGAGTAAAGACGATGACATCGATCCGCGAAAAAAACGTCTCGATCATTCAGACCGACGGTAACGCCGCTTATCGCGACGAAGACTTCCCCGCGATGCGACTCGCCCGTGCCTCGCGGCTCGTGAGACGTTCGGGACGGGCGCTGTTGGTGCTGCTCGTCGTCTTGATACCGGCCATGCTCTTCGTCCCTTGGCAACAGTCGATTCCGGGCGAGGGCACGGTCATCGCCCTCGATCCATTCGAGCGTCCGCAAACGGTGCAGGCACCCGTCAAAGGACGCATCGCTGAGCGTGGCGAGGGAGTCGAAGAGAATGCCTTCGTCGACAAAGGCCAATTGCTGTTTCGGATCGTCAACCAAGACCCAAACTACTTGGGGCGTCTGCAAGAACAGGTCAATCTCATCGCCAACGAAATCGAAGTCGCCAACTTGCGACTGGAGCAAGGTCGCGAAGTGAAAGCCAACAACGAGCGAATCGTCGTGGTCACCACCGAAGAACTGGGTGCGATCGAAGCGGCTCGCGACGAACTGGTCGAGGCCTACGACCGGTTTGTCGACCAAGCGAACAACAAACTCGCGGCCGAACGGAACAAGTTGGTCGCCGCCGAGGCGAAACGCTATCAGGCCAAAGCCGACTTCGATCGTAAGCAGCAACTCTACGACAAAGGGCTTGAGTCGGAACTCAAGCTGCAAGAAACCGAGCAAAAGTTCCGCGACGCCGAGGCCTACGTGAAGGTCGCTGAACAAGAGGTCGAGAACGCCAGCAATGGGGTCGAGGGCAAAATCAACGAACGCGAATCGAAACGGCAAGAGTGGCAGGCGAAGGTCAATAAAGTGCAGTCGTTGCTCGAAAAGGCACGCGCCGATCTCTCGAAAGCCTCGATCGACATCAACAAAGTCGCTGAAGAGATAAATCAAAAGCAAGCCAAACTGATCGATTCGAAAAGCAAATTGGCGGTGCAACAAACGCAAGATGTCAGGGCTCCACGCGATGGAGTCATCATGAACTTGTCGGTGTTCGATTCGTCGAGCATCGTTAAAGAAGGCGATGAGTTGTGCCGCATCGTCCCTGAGATGACAAGTCCCGCCGTGCAGATGTGGGTCGCAGGCAACGATGCCCCACTCATCACTCCGGGCCGCCCAACGCGGTTGCAATTCGAGGGTTGGCCCGCCATTCAGATTTCTGGTTGGCCGTTGGTCGCTGCTGGCACGTTCGCAGGTGATGTGGTACTCGTCGACGCCAGCGACAACGGGCAGGGAAAGTTTCGCGTGGTGGTCGTGCCCGACGACGACGACAAGACCGACCGCGGGAAGTGGCCCGAAGCTCCCTATCTCCGCCAAGGTGGTCGCGTGAACGGTTGGGTCTTGCTCGACACGGTTCCGCTCGGCTACGAAATCTGGCGGCGCATGAACGGCTTTCCGCCAAAGTTCGAATCGAAGGAAGCCGCCGAGAAGGTGAAGCCGCCAAAAGTGAAAGTGGGCGGTTAACCCGCGGTAAGTCGCCGTCATCGGCGTCGACTTGGGGGACTTTGCGGCCCCAATCCGAACAGTTGGGCAAGCTTCACCGGTCGTTCCGAAGATAACGAAACAACGGATCGCACCGGCGGCCCGTGTCGCTCGTTTTTTGCTAGCAACGGATTGCCCTCGGTGCGTTTGGTTTACCTTATCTCGATGTTCGCGCTGGTCGCGGGGGGCTGCCGGTCGACCAACCGCACGGTGTCGGTCGCTCCTGCGAAGCCACCAGCGGTCGTCTTGGCTTCCTACGCCGACGACCCCCCCTCGGTGCCAGACGAGGTCGCTGGCGAAATCGACGACGAAGTCAAGCGATTGCCGACACCGGCTGTGACAGCAGAGTCGATCGCCAAACCGGTCATCGCGCCGACTGCCGAGCAAGTCGTCGTTTCGGTACGGAATCACTTCCCGATCATCCAACAGGCGGTCGCCGCGCGCGAGATCGCCGCGGGCGAGGCACTGAGCGCTACCGGCGCTTTCGACCACAAGCTCGAAGGTTACAGCAACTCGCAGCCGCTCGATTTCTATGAAAACTATCGCCAAGGCGTCGATCTCAAGCGCGACACTTATTGGGGTGGTCAAACATTCGCTGGCTATCGGATCGGGCGGGGCGACTTCGAACCTTGGTATCTTGAACGCGAAACGAACAAGGGGGGCGAGTTCAATGCAGGCTTCTTCGTTCCGCTGGCGAAGGACCGCGCTATCGACGCCAATCGTGCCGAACTGTGGCGAGCCCAGCTCGAGCAGAATCGTGTCGAGCCTGAGATTCGTGCGGCAGTGATTGGTTCGGTGCGTGATGGAGTCGTCGCCTATTGGGTATGGGTCGCTTCGGGGGCGAATCTCGAAATTGCCGAGGGGGTGCTCGAATTGGGACTCAACCGCACCGACTTTCTCGAAGAGCAAGTCAAGGCGGGCGAGAAGGCTGAAATCGACCTGGTCGATAACCAACGAATCATCGTCTCGCGGCAAGCCAAGGTGATCGACGCCCGCCGCAAGCTCCAACAATCGGCGCAGAAGCTGTCGCTCTTCTTACGCGACGACCGGGGAGTGCCACAGCTAATGCCCCTCGATGTGGCACTTGGCGACTTGCCTCGTGTGCCGACAATTTCGACCAGTGACTTTCTTGGTGACGAAGAGCGAGCCATCGCAAATCGCCCCGAACTTGCCGAGCTGTCCTTCGTCCGCGAGCAGTTCGCTGTCGCGCTTCGGCAGGCGGGCAACGAGACCCTTCCCGACCTCGACGCCGGCATCAAAGTCGCTCAAGACGTTGGCGAGCCCACGAGCAGCAAACGGGACAAGTCGGAATTACAACTCAATGCATCGGTACTCCTCTCGGTGCCGCTCGAACGCCGCAAAGCACTCGGCAAGGTTCGCCAGCTCGAAGGCAAGTTGGCCCAACTGCGTGCAAAGCTCCGATTCGCGGAAGAAAAAATCGTCGCCGAGGTGGGCATCGCCCGCGCCGCACTGGTTGCCGCCGCCGAACGAGTCGAACAAACCTCGCGTGGCCTCGAACTCGCTCGGCAAATGCAAGAGGCCGAGAACGACCTCTACGAAGCGGGGCAAAGCAATTTGCTCAATCTTAATCTCCGTGAAAACCAAGCCGCTGAAGCGGCCATCGAGCGGCTCTCGGCCCAACTCGACTATTACGTCGCCGCCGCCGAATACTCAGCCGCGCTAGGCGAAGCCGGCTCGACGAATCCTTGAACGGAAAACGCACTGTACAAGTTGATAAAGTCAGCGAGTCGTCTCACCTACTGAGGAATAAAATCGGTCCGCTCATCGATCGCCAGCGCGAACTCACACAAAAGGTCGGCACAGTTGTCGAGGTCGTCGAGCGAAATCACTTCGACGCAGCTATGCATGTAACGGTTCGGTATGCTCACGAGTCCGGTGGCCACCCCCGCCTTGTTGAGCTGCATCGCGTTGGCATCGGTGCCGGTGCCGCGACCGATTGCTTGCCACTGTAGCGGCATGTCGGTCTTGGCGCCGATGTTTCTCAGGATTTCGACAACCTCGTGATTCATGTTGGGACCACGCGAGACGACTGGTCCGCCACCGATTCTAATGTCGCCTTCTTGCGTCTTGTCGATCGTCGGACAGTCGGTCGCGTGAGTCACATCGACCGCGATGCCGACGTGGGGATCGATGCTATAGGCGGCAGTCCGCGCACCGCGCAAGCCGATTTCTTCTTGCACCGTCGCCGCCGAGTGGATGGCGACCTTCAGTCCACCACGCTCGCGCGCTCGGCGGGCCGCTTCCATACAGACCCACAGTCCCGCTTTGTCGTCCATCCCGGGCGAATTTGCCAGGTTGTTCCGCAGCTCTTGATAGCCAAGTTTGAGTGTGACCGGATCACCCACCTTAACGACTTCCTTTGCCTCAGCTTGATTTTTTGCACCAATGTCGAGCCACAACTCTTTGGTCTGAACCACCTTCTTGCGTTCTTCTTGTTCAAGCAAGTGAATTGGCTTGCGCGCGATCACCGCAGGCACGGCACCGCTGGCCGTGTAGATGGTCATCCTTTGTCCGATGAGCTGCTGCGGATCCCAGCCACCAATTGTGTTGGTATAGATGAATCCGCTCTCGTCGATGTAGGTGACGAGCAATCCGATTTGGTCGGCATGGCCGGCGAACATGACCCGCACGTTGGCTTTCGGATTGCAGGTCACAATCACGTTGCCGTGCGAATCGGTCCGCACGCCGTCGGCCCAAGGCTCGGCATACTCGCGCACGAGTCGCTGTACCGGAGCTTCGTAGCCCGAAGGACTCGGAGTTTCGAGAATCTTAACAAAAAAGTCTTTCGCGGAATCGAGCATAGTTAAGTGTCGGTTAAGTGTTGAGAAATTGCGAAATCTGCCCTCTGCCCTCTGCCCTCTCAAACAACCATCTTCTCGACCTCTGGCCATTCACCCAGTTCGATCAAGTTAAAATCCGGGTCATAGAAAAACGCCTGTCGATAACCGTGGTCGGGAAGCACCCGGAGTTCGACTTCGAGGCCATGTTCGGCCAATTGCCGGGTTGCGCGCTCGTAGTCCGAGACGCGAAACGCAAGGTGCCCGGTGCGAGTGCCGAGGGGGCTGCGCTGGGGTACAAAACGTTCGTCGTGAATCAGATGGAGCATCATGCCGAGGCCATCGCAATAGAGCCAACTGCCAGCAAAACTAAAACTGGGACGAGGGACTTCGTAGAATCCCAGCACTTTCTCATAGAACGTTACGCTCCGCCGCACGTCGCTTGTGTTGAGCGCTGCATGGTTAAAGCGTCCGGTGATGATGGGTGAGGGCATCGGGCGGGAATGCTAGCGTGGGTCAATCGGGTCGCTAATTTGGATCGAGTGCAGCGATTATAACCGTTTTACTCAAGCGCGTGGATGGTGGGGGTCGATCTTTCTGCCGGGCACATTCTGTTTGGTGTGTTGCCAGGTCTGAGCTTGCATCTCAGGATTTCAACGTTTGCCGCAGGGATAGCGACATGCTTCGAACCACTTTTCCGTTGTTCGTTTTGGTGGCCATCGTGGGCCTTTCGACTGGGTGTATGACCCGCCTGGGCCAGCACCTTAGCTGCGGAGCCATCGCCGACTGCGGCTGTGGCGTCGAACCGACCTGTGGCTGCGAACCGACTTGCGGATGCGAGCCGACCTGTGGCTGCGAGCCAAGTTGCGCTGCCGGTTGCGGATCGTGCTGTGGAAATGGCTGTGGCCGCTCACATGCGGGTGAAATATGGAAAGGCTGCGGATCGTGCGAAGGCCCGAAAATTTGTGTCTGCAAAGGCCCCCATCGATTCGCTGGCGGATGTGGTTGTGGATGTGAACCAACGTGCGGCTGTGAACCCACCTGCGGTTGTGAACCCACCTGCGGTTGTGAACCAACGTGTGGATGTGAACCAACGTGTGGATGCGAAACGAGTTGTGGCTGCGGGTCGAGTTGTGGCCCCGGACATTGCGGACCGCTATCGGGTATTCGCTACGCGGCACGAAGCATTTTGAAGCCACTCTGGGGCTGTGGTGGTTGCGGTGGTGAGCTCTACTGGAGCGAGTGGCACAACGACCCCCCTTACTGCTGCGATCCATGTGATCGCTGTGGCAACTACATCGGCCCAAGCTATGGTCATGGCAACGGTTACGATGGTGGTTATTCAGTCGGTCACCAAATGTACGAGCAACACGTCGCTCAGCAACCCAAGCCGGCCAATCAAGCACCGGTCATTCGCCGCTAGGCGGATCGTAGCCACCGGGGATTCCAACCCACGGGTTCTCACGAATTTCCTCGGCCACGGTCGTCGACTCGCCATGCCCGGGGAGCACCACCGTCGAGCCGGGCAGCGTGAATAGCTTGGTGTGAATCGAATCGATCAGCGCCTGCGCGTCGCCATCGAAAAAGTCAGTGCGGCCGATTCCGCGACGAAATAACACGTCGCCACCGACCACGATGATTGGCTCTTGATCGTTCACGACAAACACGACGTGCCCCGCCGAGTGGCCCGGCGTTTCTAGCACGTCGAACACGATGCCGGCCGCTTTGTAAGTTTCGCCTTCGACGACCGTCACATCGGCCGCAGGACTGATGAGCTCAAGCCCATAACCGGCCGAGAGATTCCCGTTGGCATCGGTAAGTTTATAAGCATCTCCTTCGCCAATCACGAGCGGCGCGGCGGGCCACCGTTCTTTCATAGCGCCGTTGCCGGCAATGTGGTCGCTGTGGCCGTGGGTGTTGAGAATGGCGACGGGCGTGAGCGACCGAGTCGCAAGCATCGCGATGATTTTCTGGGGCTCGAAGCCGGGGTCGATCACCACACAATCGGTTCGTCCCTCACGCCAGAGGACGTAGGTGTTCTCGTCGAAGGGCATCGAGGCGATGCTGGCGATGTTTAGTTCTGTGGTCATTGGCGAGGATCGAATAGAGTCGCTTTTGTCGCTTTTTGTTGCTTTTGTCCCAGAACACGATTTCGTGCGACTTAATTGTCTCGATTTTGTCGCTTTGTGATTTCGATAAACACTGGTTTTTACCGGCGAAACGCCAATTACCATGCGACAAAATCACAGTCATTTTGTCGCGTCGTTTTTTTGAAAAGCGACTTTTTACATTGAGGGAGTTTGTCAGGCCAGAAACGGACGAAGAATCCACTGCGCAGCACCGACCGCCACACAGAATCCTTTCCGCACGCCCCAGTTCTAACATGACCCGTGGCCAATTTCTACGACCATTTTTGGCCACTCGAACAGAGCCAGGCGACTCGGTCTTGAGCCATCGGCGCTAGCCGTGGGTGCTGCTGGTCCGAGTCTCTCCCGACGTAATCTGCGGCTAGCGCCGACGGCTCAAGTGGCGACGTGACTCGTGGGAGTGATTTGCGATGAAATGAGGGAATTACCTTTGATTTATCCCTCTCGCAAGACTCAAGAAAAACCCGGCAGTTTCCGCTATTTCCCCGGCGGTTGGCCGAGGGTAGGCGTTACGAATCGGGGTCAGCGAGTTACACTCAGGCGAGTCGCGTTTTCCCAAGACAACTCAACAACCCTACCAGAACATGCGAATTGCCTATCTCGATTGTGCCAGCGGGATTAGCGGCGACATGACCCTCGGCGCGCTTGTCGACGCCGGGGTCGATCTCGCGGCGATTCAGGCGGGCATCGACTCGCTCGGATTGCCGAGCTGCCGGCTCGTCGCCAGCGAAGTCAAGAAGCGAGGCTTTCGTGCGACGCAAATTGTCGTCGAACACGAACCCGAGCATGCCCATCGGCACTTGCATCACATCACGGCGATGATCGACCGCAGTACGCTATCGCCCCGGCAACGAGACCTCGCCACCCGAGTCTTTGGTCGGCTTGCCGAGGCAGAGGCCAAGGTTCATGGCAGCACGATCGAGAAAGTTCACTTTCACGAAGTCGGCGCGGTCGATTCGATTGCCGATATCGTCGGAGCCGCTATTGCGTGGGACTTGCTGGGCGTCGAGCGCATCATCGCCTCGCCGGTGCCGACCGGCACTGGTTTCGTCACCATCGCTCACGGTCGCTGTGCGATTCCTGCACCGGCAACGACCGAGCTATTGCGCGGCGTTCCGCTCGCTGACTTCGCGCCCGAAGGTGAGCTCACAACGCCGACCGGCGCGGCGATTCTCGCCGCGCTTGTCGACGACTTTGGACCACTGCCGGCGATGACGATCGACGCGGTTGGCTATGGCGCTGGTCAAAAAGATTTTGAGCACGCGAATCTGCTCAGGCTCGTGGTCGGCGAAAGCGATGCGTTCGCCACCGGAATGCTTTCGTCGGGTCAACGATCGCAGGTCGAACGCGATCGAGTTGTGTTGCTCGAGACGAATCTCGATAATGCCACGGGCGAGCAACTTGGCCATTGCATCGACCAGCTTTGGCAGGCGGGTGCGGTCGATGTCTATTCGATGGCCATCGCCATGAAGAAAAGCCGCCCCGGCGTGTTGCTCGCGGTGCAATCACCGCCCCATTTGGTGAGCCAAATCGAAGCGATCATCTTCCGCGAGACGGGTACTCTCGGCATCCGTCGTTCGCGAATAGAGCGCGACGTGTTACTTCGCGAATCGCTAGTCGTTGAATCACCGCTCGGCGAATTACAGGGAAAACTCCGCACGCTACCTGATGGAACAAAGCGGTTTGCTCCCGAATACGAAAGTTGCCGCGTGGTGGCCGAACGGACTGGCCACACGCTGAGCGAAGTTTATTCCGTTGCCCACGAAGCGTTTGCCAATCGATGATAATGAGCGAAGGAACTCGATTGTTTGCTCTGTTACTACCCTTGGCTTCGGTGTGGGGAATCTCACTGTTCCTCGCGGGCGTCGCGCTGCTGACCGCGACACTGATGCGGCGTTACTATCGACAAATGGGTCGTCGGTCGCGAAAGTACAATGAGCAAGCCATCGAGTCGCAACCGCGCCCCGCGAGGCAATGGGATGGAGCCCGCGATGATGCCATGGCGCGGCTCGAACGCGAGAAGGTCGAGCTCGAAGACCATCGCCGCGATGCGGTCGGACAAATCGACTCGAAGGTACTCGTGCTGCGTGAGCTGATCGCTCAGAGCGAGCGTCAAATTCAGCGGCTCGAAGAGTTGCTAGCGGCCGCTGAAAAAAGAAACTAACCGGGACTGAAAATGTTTGTAGCCGAAGTGGCAACACTTCGGAGGTTTGAAAACGTTTGTAGTCGAAGTGGCAACACTTCGGAGGTCAATGCACCGGTTCCGAATTCTTGCGAATCGGGCTACGGTCTTTCACTTTTCTTCGCACCAACACGATCATGCCCGTTCCTTCACCTTGGGATATTAAGAAGCGAGGCGACCGCACGAGTGCGTCGTCGCAGTTGGGCTATTGGAGCGAGTTGTTGTTGAGCTTGTGTATGGTCGTGGTCGGTGGCGGTGCGCTGGGGCTGCACATTTGGCAGGTGCTGGTGCCCGAGTGGCAGCGAGCGGCGCAGCTCGATGAACTCGAAGCGTCGACCTGCAAAATTATCGACAAACGCATCACCTCGCGCGACGCTCTGGGCGGAACCGAATACACGGCCGAGCTATTGGTCGAGCCAATTGCCGATGGAGTTGGCTTGCCACCCGTGTGGACGGCCGAAGGATTTGCGATGTACTCGCCTCACCGCGACGATGCCCAGGGAGTGTTGGAGGCATACGCGGTTGGTTCGACGCACAACTGTTGGTACGACCCAACCGACAGCGATCCGGTGGTGCTGGGACGCCGGTTTCGCTGGTGGCCTTGGCCCGTGGCACTGTTGCCAGCGTCGCTCTTGATGGTGGGCGTTTGGGGCGTTGCCGCGACGTTGTTGCAGGTGACGACCACTGCCGAACGACGCAGATTTGTGTCGTCGCGTGTGAAGTCGCTCGATCCGCTCTCATCGGCATCGGCCGAACTGGGGCTTGAAGTTTCGGGGAGTTACGAGCAATCAGGCACGCACCTCGCCTACCGACTGCCGATCGATCATTCGCCCAACTGGCGGCTCGTTGGCATGATTTTCGTTAACACACTGTGGAACACACTGCTCGTTTACTTCGGCTATGTGGCGACGCTAAGCTGGCTGCGCGGCAATCCACGCTGGTTGGCGAGTTGGCTTGTGCTGCTGCTCGGGAGCGTGGGTATTTGGCTCGCGTTTCGACTGATTCAAGAACTTTGGTCGACGCGGCGGATTGGCATGACACTGATCGAAGTTTCCAAGCACCCCATCGCGTCGGGAGAGACGATCACCGTTTATCTTGCCCAAACCGGGCGTGGAAAACTCGCGAGTTTGGCCGTCGAACTCGTTTGCGAAGAGCACGCAATGTTTTTGCAAGGAACCGACTCGCGGCAATGGATCGAGTGTGTCCATCGTCAACCTGTCAGCCGCTGGCGTCGACTTACAATTGAACCGCAACAACCTTTCACGGCCGAGTTTGAACTCTCGCTCGATAGCCGGGCGATGCACACGTTTGTTGCCACCCACAACCAAGTGCGATGGTGGGTGGTTGTCCGAGCGACCGCGCGGCGGGGGACGACTTTCGAGCGGCGGTTTCCGATCGAAGTTCAGCCGCCAGAAGTCACCGCGGCGCCGGAACCAAGCGACACATCGCTGGAGGCACGCACATGACGGATGACGACATTCTGCTAACGATTGTCGACGGCGATCGAAAATTCGAGGCGGGCGACTTGCTCGTCGGCAGTTTTGCGATCCCCAGGGCCGATGAGCTGGGCGTGAAACGCGCTGAGCTGTCGATCGTTTGGCACACCAGCGGTAAAGGCGACGAAGACTTCGGCGTTCACAAGCTGTTCAACTACAACAGTGAGGGGAACGATGCCGTGAGCCTTGGCCGTCGTCGCGATTTTCGCACCCGGCTTCCCGCCGGCCCACTGAGTTACGATGGCATCGCAGTGAAGATCCATTGGTGCGTGCGGCTGAGGATCATCATGCTACGAGGTCGCCAACGAGTGTTCGACGAACCGTTCTGGCTCGGTCATGTCGCTCGCGCCCAGTTGGCGCAGGCACCCCCATCGCTGGACGATAGCCAGGAGTTGTCGCTCTGAACGCGCTCGTCACCAATCCGTTCGCCAGTCGTTTCATTGCGCCAGGTGCCATCGACTTTTTGCCGACCGACGGCGCGTCGATCGACGAGCTCGGAGATCGACTCTCAAAAAGTTTGTTTCGCGGACAAATCGTCGGTCCCCACGGCAGCGGAAAATCGACGCTCGTCGCGACGCTCAGTCATCGCGCAATGCAACACGATGTGCCTTGGTCGGTTGTGCGACTGACCAGCGAGCGTCGCGCGGTCCGCAATGCACACGATGCGATTCGCAAAGTGCCACGAAACGTCGTCTTGGTCATCGATGGATTCGAGCAACTACCAATGCGAATGCGACAGCGAATCGCGTTTGTTAGAGCGAGCCATTTGATTGTGACGACGCATCGCGCGGTTCGCGCTTGGTCTCGTTCGCTGCCGGTGCTCGCGACAACGAAGCCGACAATAGCGGTTGCTAGAACCATCGTTCGGCAACTTTTAGATCGCTCGTTGACGGTCGAAGAATCGCAGCGCTGCGAGGCCACCTATCATCGACACAACGGAAACATCCGCGAGATGTTATTCGACCTCTACGACCACTACGAACAAACCTGCCGCAACGAAGCACACACGATCGCTGCTGCCGCGAAGTTTTCATAAAGGTCGCCCAAGCGACGTGTCGGGTGCTAGCGTAATCAGGCGAAACAAGCAGGAGTTGCCAGAAAATAGCCGATTTTTCGCATTCCGAGGGTGGCCGGTGGCAAGTTCGAATCACGCAGAGGACGAGCGCGACCTATACTTACTCGACACCCCGCCATGGGCCAACGCATTGGCCTCGTAAAGGACTAGGAACGGTCCGTTTGACTAATCCGACCCATTTGCCTAACCGTAATTTGCTTCCTTCTGGCCGATTGTGTCAAGAAACTTCTTGCTACCGGTGCCATTCGCGGAGTAAATAGAGGTATCGGCAGAAGCCGGTTTGTTTCGTAACGCGAGATCCCTGTCCATGAAGCTCTTCTCAAATTCATTCTGTGCCCTCGCCGTGTTAGTAGCCACGGTTTCGGCCACCGCTGCACGCGCCCAATGTGGCACCTGCGCGACACCACAAATGGCTTTCTCGCCTGTTGTGGTGCAAACGACGACCGTCGACCAGGGTTGGTATCCCGGGCGGTTATTCGGTCGCATTTCGCGCAATATTTTTGGCACCGCGCCAATCCCTACGACTGTCGCATTCGCGCCAACAGCCACTTTTGCTCCGACAGCTTTTGCTCCGACAGCCTTCGCGCCGTCGGGCTTTACGCAAACGGTCGCTCGACCCGTCATGCTGTCTGCCTGCAACACGTGTAATTGTTCGCCTTGCGGTTGCCAAACACAGACGACATTCCGTCCGGTGACGCTTGCTCCATCGCTCGGTTGTACCACTTGTTTCAGCCCGCCGACTTGCGATACGTGTTCGTCGGGCGCGACATTCTCGTCAGGCACGACGTTCTCGTCTGGTTCGACCTCGAATTTCGCCCCCCCGGCGAGTACCGGTTGTGCGACCTGCAATACGAGCTACGTCGCCCCGGCCCCCGCTAACTACGGTCAGCAAGAGCAGTACAGCGAGTACGCCCCGCCAGCGACGACTATGCAGGCACCATCACTGTCGGGTTCGAGCCAACCGGCACCGATGACTTTCCGCAAAGAACCAACCACCGCTCCGAGCGAACCAACTCCCGCCGGCGACATCGGCGCCGACGAAACGAGTGCCGGTAATTTCCAAGCTCCCCAGCTTTGGAACCCCCGTGACCGCGTGACACTCAACGCTCCGACTGGTGTGAATGGCGCGAAGGTTTGGCAAGCCGTTTATCGTCAACCGGTCGAGACGCAAGCCGTCTCACAACCGACCGAAGTTCAACCCAAGCAAAAGCTGCAGTGGGTCGCCGGCAAGTAACGCCGAGACAAACGTGAATCTTAAGGGTGACAATCCAACGTGGATTGTCACCTTTTTTTCGTGGTCGAACCCGCGATTGCCCTCTGCCCCCTGCCCTCTCCTTTATTGCCAAAGCTTCCGATCGAGCATCCGATAATTGACCGCCTCGCTTAAATGTTCGGGGCGAATCACTTCAGCCCCATCGAGGTCGGCGATGGTGCGAGCCACCCTTAGTACTTTGTCGTGGGCGCGGGCCGAGAGGCCCAAATCGTTGATGCTGGCCCGCATCAGGTTGCTGCAAACATCGTCGAGCACACAGTGAGCGCGAACTTCGCGGCTGCTCATTTGGGCGTTGGCGCGAGTCTTCGAGTTCGCGAAGCGAACGTCTTGCACTTCGCGGGCGCGCCACACTTGTTCTCGCATCGCCTGGCTGCTCGTTCCATCGCTTTTCGAGCTTAGTTCCTTGAACGGCACCGCGGGCACCTCGATATGTAAGTCGATGCGGTCGAGCAACGGACCGCTGATCTTCGCCATGTAGCGTTCGACTTGAGGAACGCTGCAATTGCACTCGCGGCGTGGGTCGGTGCGGTAGCCACAGGGACATGGGTTGAGCGAAGCGACGAGCATGAATCGCGCCGGGAAGGTGGTGCTCGACAGCGCGCGGCTAATTGTCACTTGGCCATCTTCGAGCGGTTGTCGCAAGACTTCGAGCGTTTGGCGATTGAACTCGGGTAGCTCGTCGAGAAAAAGCACCCCATTGTGCGCTAGGCTGATTTCACCTGGCGCAGGGGTGCTGCCACCACCGACGAGGCCAGCGTTGCTGATTGTGTGGTGGGGCGAACGGAAAGGGCGTTTCACCAGCAGCGGTTCGCCCGCGCGAAGCCGACCGACTGCGCTGTAGATGCGTGTCGTCTCGACACTCTCTTCGGCCGTTAGTTCTGGTAGCACGGTGGGGACTCGCTTGGCGAGCATCGTTTTGCCGCTTCCCGGCGGACCGAGCATCAGCAGGTTGTGACTACCGGCCGCCGCGAGCGTGATCGCCCGCTTCGCCATTTCTTGTCCCCTCACATCGGCGAAGTCGATGTCGTAGCCACTGTGTTCGGCGAACAAGCGTTCGATGCCGCTTGGTTCGGGGGCGAGCTCGAGTTGACCGCTGAAAAAACCAACCGCCTGCGTCAAACTGTCGACGGCAATCACTTCGATTCCGGCAACCACGGCCGCCTCGGCTCCATTTTGGCTCGGGACCACGATCCCGCGAATCGTCGGGTGCGCCGCCGCCGCGATTGCCATCGAGAGCGCCCCTTTCACCGGACGCATCGAACCATCGAGCGCGAGCTCACCGACCACGGCATACTCATCGAACTTGTCGCCGGCGAGTTGGCCGCTGCCCGCAAGCACGCCAAGCGCGATGGGAAGGTCGAAACTGGCCGCCTGTTTCGGCAGTTCGGCCGGGGCGAGATTGATCACCACGCGATCTTGGGGCCGCATGTAGCCACTGTTGACCATCGCCCGTTCCATACGATGGGTGCTTTCGCGCACTGCTGCTTCAGGCAAGCCGACGAGAATCGTCTTGGGGACCGCGCCGGGCGAGACATCGACCTCGGCCACGACCGGCAGGGCCTCGATACCGAGCAAACTGTAAGTGTGAATGCGAGCGAGCATGATAGTCCCCCCTTCGCGATAAGTGTACGCGTGGACAGTATGCCGCGATCTGCGAAAGAATGCAAGCAGCTATCGCAACTTTTAACGATTTTGACCATGATAGGGCATGGCGGGTGCCAAGGTCGCTCGCCTGGGGGCAACACAAGTCGATTTATCACGGGGAAAACTCACTATGAAACGCTTCGCTTGGCTATTCGGTTTTGGCAGCATCGCTGCTTGCCTGATCTCGACACCAGTGCAGGGATCGGTCGTGACTGTCGGATCTGTCACGACGGGCAGCAACCTTGTCGTCGGCGACGCGAGCGCGTCGGCCACCGAGCTGCGCGCCTTCATGCTGGTTGATAACCTTTCGACGTCGACGCATTCAACGATTATCGTTGGCGACGACCCCCTTTACGTCGGCCAGCTCAATCTCGTCGGCAATCTGCCGCTCGACATCGCGACGGCCATTACCGCCACCGGTGCCGGCTCGGCGTCTGTTCCCACCATCCAGATCGGTCGCGAGGGAACCGGCTTTCTCAACGTCAGCGGCTCGGCTCAACTTAAGATGTCGAACTCACAAAGCATCCTTTCGATCGGCCACCTCGCGACGGGGGTTGGCTATGTCACCGTTAGCGATCAGTTCACTGAAGTCTCGATTGGACTGAACCTCGTGGTTGGCAGCGCCGGCACCGGGTCGCTCGATATTCTCGATGGTGCACGCGTCATGACACGCGGGAACAGCCCCGCCAACTCGATCACCATCGGCAGCGCTGTGACAGGCGTCGGCAGCGCCCTAGTCAGTGGCACCGGGTCATTGCTCTATAGCGGCAGCAATCTGTTCGTCGGCGGGGCGGGTATCGGCACGCTGAGGATCGAAGACGGCGGCATCGTCGATTCCGATAATTTTGGAAGTTCGTTAACCGTCAACGTCACTGTCGGCACGCGCGGCCGCGTCGAACTCGACGGAGGCACACTCATCGGCACCAACATCGCGCTCAATGGTTTGATCGGCGGCAGCGGACTCGTGCGTGGCAACGTCGCCGTCGGGGAAGATGCGTTCATCGAGCTTGCGACCGACGACCTGCTCGTGTTCCAAAACACAGTCGCGAATCAAGGATCGCTCACGGTCGATGGCGGCGATTTGCAATTTCTCGGCACGATGACTAACCTCGCCCAAGGGGGATTCGACGCACCGGGGCGCATCACGCTGCAAGATGGCGCCGTCCGCTTCAGCGCGACACTCGTCAACAACGGTGTCATTGCTTCAACCCGCGGCACCAACGACATTCACGGCGAAATCACCAACCCGGGCCAAATTGTCGTCGCCTCGAATACCGTGGCCGTCTTCCACGATTCGGTCACCACGACCACCGGAACCATCGATGTCTTGCCGCGTGGCAACGCCCTGTTTCTTGCCGATGCCACCTTCACGGCCAACTCGAGCCTGCAACTCGCGCTCGCAGACGACGGAAGCGGCAGCGAATCGGCGGCACTCAGCATCGGCGGTTTGGCGACGCTCAGCGGTAGTCTGGGCGTCTCGCTGGCTAGCGGATTCGTCCCAACGCTCGGCGCGACTTACGACTTGCTGCGATCGACCGGGGGCATCACCGGCAAGTTCGACAACGTCACACTCCCCACGCTGGCGGGAAATCTCGAGTTCGGCCTCATCTACAATCCCGATAGCGTGCAACTTGCTGTGCAGACTGTCCAGCAGAACATCATCGACGGCGACTACAACCAAGATGGCCGCGTCGACGCGGCCGACTACACCGTGTGGCGTGACACGCTGGGCCAAGTGGGCCAAAACCTCGCCGCCGACGGCGACGGCAACGGTGTCGTCAACAGCAATGACTACTCGATTTGGCGGAGCAACTTCGGCGTCGTGGCCGCTTCACTCTCGCCGGCCAACAATACGGCGGTGCCCGAGCCACCCGCGTCTCTGCTGGCAGCGATGGCCCTGGGCGTGGTCTTGTGCGCCCGAGTTTACTCATCGCGCTCCGTGTAATGGCGATCGACGATCAATCTTAACCGACGAATAGCAGCAATGAACCATTTCGCCCTTCTCACGCTCACGGCTCTCGTGGCCGCCACGGCTGGCAACCAAGCACTGCTGGCCGATGAACCGACGCCCGAGCAGCGCTATGAACTCGGCCCCGACTCGTTCCGACAAGAGGGCGTTCCCCAGGGCAAGATTACCAGCCACGCTTGGAACACAAGTAAAATCTATCCCGGCACGATCCGCCGCTACGCGGTGTATGTCCCCGCCCAGTACCGGGCCGATGAACCCGCTGCGCTGATGGTCTTTCAAGACGGACACAAGTTTTTGCAAGCCGAAGGGGACTTTCGCGCCCCGGTTGTGTTCGACAACCTCATCGCCAAGGGCGACATGCCGATCACGATTGGCGTATTTGTCGATCCGGGTCATCGGCTCGAGCAGTTGCCCGCGAAACCGGGCGCGAATCCAAAACCGGCTAATCGCAGCGTCGAATACGACACATTGAGCGACGACTATGCACGGTTCCTGCTCGAAGAAATTCTCCCCGAGGTATCGCGCGACTATAACATCACGGGCGACCCCAACCGCCGCGCGATCTGCGGCAATAGTAGTGGCGGAATCTGTGCCTTCACCGTCGCCTGGGAGCGTCCCGATTCGTTTCGCAAAGTCCTTTCACACGTCGGCAGCTTCACCAATATTCGGGGCGGGCATGTCTATCCCGCGTTGATTCGCAAACCGCCGGGCGGCCAAGACAAACCACTCCGGGTGCTGTTGCAAGATGGCAGCAACGACCTCGATAACGAACACGGCAACTGGTTTTTGGGGAACCAGCAGATGGCCCGCGCTCTCGAGTTTCGCCATTACGACGTGAAAACCGTCTTTGGCCACGGCGGCCACAACGGCAACCACGGCGGGGCGATTTTCCCCGACTCGCTGCGTTGGTTGTGGCGCGAGTGATCGGCGGCGGAATTGTCGTTGCCGCTTGGCAATGATTCAAGAAACTCTCGCATCGGATACCAACGAATCACGTCTCATTGTGAGTCGTAAACAAACGACTCGCGAACAACGACTTCACGTTGTCCAGTTAACTCTTCACCTCAAACTCCGCATCAATCGCGTCGTCATCGGCTGTTTCACCGGTTTCGCCCGCGCTCTTGTCGGCAGCGGCACCAGTCGTTCCGGCGTTCTTGTACATCGCTTCGCTCATTGCGTGACTGGCAGCTTCGAGTTCGCCGACGGCGCTTTTGATCGCGGCGACATCGTCCCCCGCCGTCGCATCACGCACCTTTTTCACGGCCGCTTCGAGAGCCGACTTGTCGGCGTCGCCGAGCTTGTCCCCTTGTTCCTTCATCAGCTTTTCGATGTCGTGGCACTGGGCGTCGGCTTTGTTGCGGGCCTCGACCAATGCCCGCTTCTTCTTATCTTCGTCGGCGTGCAACGTCGCGTCTTCTTGCATCCGCTTGATCTCTTCGTCGGAGAGGCCCGACGATTGTTCGATCTTGACGACCGCTTCTTTGCCCGTGCCGAGGTCTTTGGCCGACACGTTGAGAATGCCGTTGGCGTCGACATCAAACTTGACTTCGATTTGCGGCACGCCGCGCGGGGCGGCAGGAATCCCTTCGAGGTTAAACTGGTCGAGCAGCCGGTTGTCGGCACACATCTCGCGTTCACCTTGAAAGACGCGGACGGTGACGGCCGTTTGATTGTCGTCGGCCGTGCTGAAGACCTGTTTGCGTTCGACCGGAATGGTCGTATTGCGTTCGACGAGCTTGGTCATTACGCCACCGAGCGTCTCGATACCGAGCGAAAGCGGCGAAACGTCGAGCAGCAAGATGTCCTGCACCTCGCCCGCCATTACGCCACCTTGAATGGCGGCACCGATAGCAACAACTTCGTCGGGATTCACACCCTTGTGGGGATCTTTGCCGAAGATTTTCTTAACCAATTCCTGCACCTTGGGAATACGCGTCGAACCACCGACCAAAACCACCTCGTCGATGGCGTCGGGCTTGAGCTTGGCGTCTTCGAGTGCCTTGAGCACGGGGCCGCGAACTCGCTCAACAAGCGGGTCGACCAGACGCTCGAATTCGGCACGAGTGAGGTTCATCTGCAAGTGCTTCGGTCCCGAGGCATCGGCCGTGATGAACGGCAGATTGATATCGGTGTTCTGCGCCGTGCTGAGCTCCTTCTTGGCCTTTTCACACGCTTCTTGCAGCCGCTGCAATGCCATATGGTCGCTACGAAGGTCGATTCCTTGATCCTTCTTAAACTGATCGGCAACGTGGTTGATGAGCATTTCGTCGAAGTCGTCGCCACCGAGGTGGGTGTCACCGTTGGTGCTGATGACGCGGAACACGCCGTCGGCGACTTCAAGAATCGACACGTCGAACGTGCCACCACCAAGGTCGAACACGCAGATGGTTTCTTGCACCTTGCGGTCGAGTCCATAGGCGAGTGACGCAGCGGTCGGCTCGTTGATGATGCGGGCGACTTCGAGCCCGGCAATCTGGCCGGCGTCTTTGGTCGCTTGCCGCTGCGCATCGTTAAAGTAGGCCGGCACCGTAATGACGGCCTTATTGACCTTGTGGCCCAGGTAAGCTTCGGCGCTCTCTTTGAGCTTCATCAGCACTTTTGCCGAGATCTCGGGAGGCGTGTATTCCTTGCCCGCGATGTTGACTTTCACGTAGTCTTCGCTGCCACCGACGATTTCGTAGGGGACCATTTTCTCTTCGCCGGCCACCTCGTTGTGACGGCGACCCATGAACCGCTTAATCGAGTAGACGGTCTTTTTGGGATTCGTCACCGCTTGGCGTCGAGCGGGCTCGCCGACAAGGACTTCGCCCTTGTCGGTGAACGCGACAACGCTCGGCGTCAGGCGATTTCCTTCGGCGTTGGGAATGACCTTTGCCTCTTTACCTTCCATGACCGCGACAACGGAGTTAGTAGTTCCGAGGTCGATGCCAATAATTTTTTCACCCGCTGCCATGAGATTTCCTTCTATTCAGTCTGGCCTGCCGACCGGCAATGCCAAAAAACCGTTTCGACCCGTGTGGTCGTTCAATTCGATTGGTCAGTTGCGTTAGACCTCTGGCGACAAAAATCGCCTCGGCTGACAGCAAGGGAGCAAAGTTCGTGCCGACGTTTCATGTGGAGTTCGATTCGGACGTAAGATGTTATATGACAACGTGTTACAGTCGCCAAAAAGCTGCAAAACAGGGGGGAAGAATCGCCCGGCACTGTCATTTTGGCGCAACGTACTGAACCTGTGGTTGTCGAAACGTGTGCGATTGCTGCCAAGTTGGCAGGCGGGCGATAGCAAACCTTTCTGTGCGGGCGGTTTACAATGGGCCTTTTGGCTCGCATCTTTGAGCGATTCTCCCGACGATTGAACTGCTGCTTCCGATGGCGAAAAAACGCAAAACCACCGAAGAGACCGCGAAACCGGCATCCGCTCACAAGCGAATCGCCGACATCGATGCGGCGTTGCTCAAACTTGTCAACGAACGTGCGGCGATTGTGCTCGCCGAGCCAGCCGAGCAGCAGGAATCGGTGGCCGCTCTTGGGGCGTCGCTCGCGAAGCAGTTAGCCGCGGCCGAGTCGCCTCTTCCGACTGAAAAACTTGCCCCCTTGTTCCGCGAAGTCGCGGCCGCCTGCCGCTCGCTGGCGACCAAACACCGGGTGGCTTATCTCGGTCCCGAGCATACGTTTAGCCACCTGGCCGCGATCACACAGTTCGGCGCGGCGGCCGACTTGGTGCCGGTGGCGACGATAGCCGCGGTATTCGAGGAAGTCGAGCAAGGGACAGCCCAGTTCGGCATCGTGCCGCTCGAGAACAGCACCGATGGCCGGGTAACCGACACGCTTGACTGTTTCGCCCATTCGCCGGTGCAAATCTGCGGTGAATTACCGCTGCGGATTCACCATTGCCTGTTGGGTAAGGGTAGGCGAGCCGCGATTCGCACAGTGCTCAGCAAGCCCCAAGCACTGTCGCAATGCCGCAACTGGCTAGCTAAGCATTTGCCACAAGCGGCAGCCGAGCCAATCGCCAGCACGGCCGAAGCGGCCCGTCGCGCGGCGGGCGACGATACGATTGCCGCGATCGCGGGAACCCAAGCCGCCGCTGAATATGGCCTTGAAGTGCTGGCCGAAAACATCGAAGACCAACGCGATAACGTCACGCGGTTCGCAGTCATAGGCACCTCGATTGCGGCGAAGACCGAGCACGATAAGACGGCTCTGATGCTCGAACTGGCACACGAGCCTGGCGCGCTGGCCGATGCGATGGCCGTTTTCAAACGCAGCCGGCTTAATATGACCTGGATTGAGTCGTTCCCGGTGGCCGGTAGCCGGGGCCGGTATCTGTTTTTCGTCGAATTCGTTGGGCACGCGAGCCAGGTCCGCTCGCGACGAGCCATTGGTGCGCTTGAGAAAAAGGCTCAGAAAGTGGTCGTTCTTGGCTCCTATGCACACCGCGAGCCAATCGGCTAGACTACCCGGTCTTACGAAAACGGTCAGCGGTTTGGCACGGCCTGCCTCAGCAGCAGTTAGCATGATTATCATTCTCAAAGAACAAGCGACCGACGACCAGATCGCCCATGTCGTCGCTCGCGTCGAGGCCCTCGGACTTCGCGCTCACCTTAGCAAAGGTACCTACCGCACCGTGATTGGTGTGATTGGTGACGAAGACGAAGTGCGTGCCGCCCCGCTCGAAGCGATTCCTGGCGTATCGCACGTCGTTCCGGTGCAGCCCGCCTACAAGCTCGCCAGCCGCGCGGCTCACCCCGAGTCGAGCATCATCGAAGTCGGCACCACCAAAATCGGAGGCGGCCACCTCGGCATGATCGCCGGACCTTGTGCCGTTGAGTCGTTCGAGCGGCTCGACCAGATCGCCGGTGCGGTGAAAGCGGCGGGGGCCAACTTGCTGCGAGGCGGAGCGTTTAAGCCGCGCACAAGTCCTTACTCGTTCCAAGGGCTTGGCGAAGAAGGGCTGCAAATTCTGCGTGAAGTGGGCGACAATCATGGCCTGCCGGTGGTGACCGAAGTCATCGACCCTCGGCATGTCGAACTAATTTGCGAATACACCGATATGCTGCAACTCGGTGCCCGCAACATGCAAAACTTTGTGTTGCTCACCGAGGTTGGCAGAACGAACAAGCCGGTGCTGCTTAAGCGAGGCATGAGCGCGACGGTGACTGATCTGCTGATGAGCGCCGAGTACATTGTCGCCCAAGGCAATTCAAATGTTGTGCTCTGCGAGCGGGGCATTAAGAGTTTCGACAACGCTTGCCGGAATATGTTCGACGTGGCGGCGATTCCGCAGGTTCAATTGCAATCGCACCTGCCAATCATCGTCGACCCCAGCCACGCCACCGGCCGGCCCGAATTGATACCAGCGGTCGCACTTGCCGGAGTCGCTGCCGGTGCCGACGGTGTGCATATCGAAGTCCATAACTGTCCCGAAGATGCCCTCTCCGACGGTCCTCAGGCGCTGCTCCCCGAGCAGTATGCCGAACTGACGAAACAGATTTTCAAGGTGGCCGAAGCGGTGGGAAAGCGATCGCCGGTCTAAATTACACCAAAGTGCCTCAAAGAGCATTGAGGAAAATAAATGGAATTAGCGTTGAGAGGTAAACGATGCGACGAGTTCTGATCGCCGGCAATTGGAAAATGAACACCAGTTCGGCAACCGCTATCGAACTAGCGAAGTCTATCGTCGCCGGTGCCGACGCGGTCGACGACGTCGATTTGCTTGTTTGTCCGCCGAGCGTTTACTTGGCGGCGGTCGGCGAAGCGCTCACCGACTCGGCCGTGAAGCTAGGGGCTCAAAACGTGTATCACGAGGGCAATGGGGCTTTCACGGGCGAGGTCAGCCCCGAAATGCTCACCGACGTCGGTGCCAAGTATGTGATTCTCGGCCACAGCGAACGGCGCACGCTGATGGGCGAGACTGACGACATCGTCAACAAAAAGACTCACGCCGCGTTGGCCCAAGGTTTGGTGCCGATTGTGTGTGTGGGCGAACTGCTCGAAGAGCGCGCGGCCAACAAAACAGCCGAGGTGATTCGCACGCAGATGACCGGTTCGCTGGCCGATGTGCCGGGTCCGAAGATGGCGGGCGTCGTCGTTGCTTACGAACCGGTCTGGGCCATCGGCACCGGCAAAGTTGCCACACCCGAGCAAGCCGAAGAGGTTCATGCTGATCTTCGCGGTTTGCTTACTGAACTGTATAGTGAAGCGATTGCAAACCAAGTTCGCATCCTCTACGGCGGCAGTATGAAGCCAGGCAACGCGGCCGAATTGCTTTCGCAGCCGAATGTCGACGGCGGACTCATCGGCGGGGCAAGCCTCAAAGCCGACGATTTTTTGGCGATCGCGGCCGCCGCTCCAAAGTCAATCAAATGACCAAACTAACACGCTCATTGTCACCGAGTACTTCATGGAATACTTGCTCCAATTTCTGCTGATCCTCATGGCCGCCTTCCTGATCCTCATTATCCTCGTCCAGCGTGGACGTGGTGGCGGACTGGCAGGTGCGCTAGGTGGTCCTGGGGGCTCGAGTGCGTTCGGCGCAAAAGCGGGCGATGCGTTCACAAAGATCACCATGTATGCCGCTATTGGTTGGTTTGTGCTGTGCATCATCGCCTCAGTTTGGGGCGGCGGACGGGACGACAGTTTTAGTAGCGACGCTCTCAGCGGCATCGATCGTGATCGGCCGAAGGCTACTTCGAGTGCCGAGAAAGACGACCTCGGCGCAGCGCCTGCCGCCGAAAGCGAAAATCCTGCCGCGAAACCTTCCAACGAATCCAGCAGCGAATCCGAGCCCACTGGTGAATAACCCCCTACGAGGCCCTAGCCATGCTGCTTAGCATGACCGGCTTCGGCGAAGCCCACCAGCATGGCGATCAGTTGGCGGTCGCGGTCGAAGTCCGCACGATCAACAGTCGACACTTCAAGCTCAGCTTGCGTAACAGCGATGGCTATTCGGCGCTCGAACCGCAAATCGAAGCGCTTGTTCGCCAGTCGGTCAGGCGCGGCACGATACAGCTCAATTTGCGTGTGGTGCCAATCGCGTCAATTGACGACTATCGAGTCAATATCGAAGTGCTGAAGAGCTATCTTCGCCAACTCGAACCGGTCGTTGCCGAGGGACAGTTGGTTGCTCCCGAGACGTTGCTCGGGCTGCCCGGTGTCATCGACGATGGCCACGACACGAGTCGTGACTTCGCGGCCGATTGGCCCTCGATCGAACCGGTCATCGTCGCGGCAATCGAAGCGATGAGTGACATGCGGCGCAGGGAAGGACAGGCACTTGCCGACGATCTGTCGGCCAATGCGGCCGTGATTGCGCAGCAATGTGAGTTGATTCAGCAGCGAACGCCACACGTTCAGGTCGGCTACCGTGAACGATTGATCGACCGCATCAACCGAGCGATGTCAGACCTTAATGTTACCATCGAACCGGCAGACTTGGTCCGTGAGATTGCATTATTTGTCGACCGCAGCGACATCTCCGAAGAGACAGTCCGGCTCAAGAGTCATTTGCAACAGTTCGACGACGCACTTGGAAAATCCGAAAGCACTGGCCGCAAGCTGGAGTTCATCGCCCAAGAAATGGGCCGCGAAATTAACACAATTGGTTCGAAGGCAAACGACACTGAAATCAGCGCTCACGTCGTCGAAATGAAAACCAGGCTCGAACGGATCCGTGAGCAAGTTCAGAACGTCGAGTAGCAAAACGAGCATCAAAACCTTGTCGACAGCCGTATTCGACACGTGGCCGCAAAACCCCCGGTAATGCGACGCGCCACCGCCCCCGGCTCAAGGGACCTAGTAAGCTGATGAGCGAAAGGGCTGGAAAACTTGTGATCATATCCGGGCCATCGGGCGTCGGGAAAAGTACGATCGTTCGTAAGTTAATTGAGCGATACGGCGACAAAATAAGGCTCAGCGTCTCCGCCACCACTCGCCCGCCGCGTGCCGGAGAAGTCGACGGACACGAGTACCATTTCCTTACCTCCGACGAGTTCGCACGGCGACGCCAGGCGGGTGACTTCCTGGAAAGCATGGAGGTTTTTGGTCGCGGGCACTGGTACGGCACCCTGCACGACGAGGTAAGGCCTAGCCTAAGCCGGGGGGTGTGGGTACTCTTAGAGAATGATGTCGAGGGCGCGGGCGTGGTGGTAAAGTCCTACCCCGAATCGGTAAAGGTCTTTATTGCCCCTAGCAGCGAAGCCGAACTTGAGGCTCGCCTCCGAGCAAGAAGGACTGAGAGCGAGACTGCCATCGCGCGGCGTCTCGAAGTCGCCCGGCACGAGTTGGAACAAGCACACACTTACGACCACGTAGTCGTCAACGATACGGTTGAAGCGGCAATCGACGACATTGTCGCCATTCTCGAAGCAGAGGGTTTAACGAGATGATCGAAGCGCTTAAGGAAGAAGAAATCGTGAACAAAGTTGGCGGACGGTTCAAACTGTCGACGCTTATCCAAAAGCGGCTGGTCGCACTCAACAGTGGTGCCCGTCCGTTGGTCGATCTCGATGTGAAAGACAAAATGGAAATCGTCGTCGCGGAAATTATGCAAGACAAAATCTATCTCGATTCTTCGAGTAATGTCGGCACCCGCCAAGGCGGCCCCGCCGTCGGTGGTCCGCCCGAACTCGACCTGTCGAGTTTGTAATTCTTAATGGAACCACCGTCCCCAGTGGGTGAGTACATTGATATTGGTGCCGATCCACCGTCATGGCGACGGTGGCCCTCATGGCGATGGTGGCTTCGATAAAAGGGGACAAAGTGGCCCATGAACTTGTCATCGCGGTTGGCGGAGGCGTAGCGGCGTACAAGTCGGCTGCGCTGGTGAGCAAGCTCGCGCAGCGAGGTCATTCGGTCACGGTCGTCATGACCCGCGCGGCACGACATTTTGTCGGCCCAACGACATTCGCCGCGTTGTCGGGGCGACCCGTTGTCGACAGCATGTGGGCGAGCGGTGTTTACCCGCTCGGCCCCCACATCGAACTGGCTCGCGCCGCTGAGTTACTCTGCGTCGCACCGGCGACGGCCAACATTCTCGCCCAAGCCGCCGGCGGCTTAGCCAACGACCTACTCAGCACGCTGCTCCTCTCGTTCACCGGAGCAACAATTCTCGCCCCAGCAATGAACAGCGAAATGTGGGCGAAAAAGTCGGTTCAGCGTAACGTCGAACAGTGCCAGGCCGATGGCTTTCACATCGTCGGCCCAGAAAGCGGTTGGCTCAGTTGCCGCGACCAGGGGGCGGGGCGAATGGTCGATCCCGAAGTGCTACTGGCAGAAATCGAAAAACGGCTGGGCTAGAATGTGGCTCATATCCTCATCACTTCGGGTCCGACGCGGCAGTACATCGACTCGGTTCGTTATTTAACCAACGCATCGAGCGGACGGATGGGTGCGGCGCTCGCCCAGGCAGCCAGCGATTTTGGTCACCGCGTGACGGTCGTTTCGGGGCCGGTTGAGGTCGACTACCCGAGCGCCGCCACAGTCGTTCCGGTGACTTCGACCGAAGAAATGCTCGCCGCCGCCCGCGAAGTCTTCACCGACTGCGATGGCTTGATCGGCGCGGCCGCACCGTGCGATTATCGTCCTCATCAAATTAGCCCCGGTAAGATTTCTAAGAATGGCGAATCACTGCGACTCGAACTTATCGAAACCGATGATGTCGTCGCGACACTTGCCGCCACTAAAGGAACAAAATGGGTGGTTGGCTTCGCGCTCGAAACCGAAGACCACCGCCTTCGCGCGCTAGCGAAGCTCGAACGTAAATGCTGTGACCTGATCGTCAGTAACGGCACAGCCGCAATGAATTCGCTGACAAATGATGTGGAAGTTCTCGCCCCCAGCGGCCAAGTCCTCGCCTCCTTCGCCGGCGATAAATTGCAAGTCGCCCGCGGTATCCTCTCCATCATCGAGCGCCACCTGATCGACCGCACGGTGCCTCGGTGAGTCGTGTTTTTTTTGAACAGGAGGTCGCAGAGATAGCAGAGTTCGGAGAAGGAATGCGTAAAGATTGGCCTGCGGACGCCATCATTCACCGCTCGCACCGGGAAGGATCAAGCGAGAGACCCCTTCGGTGAGTTTATTGTGATGAAAATTGATAATCAGCCCGAGGGGCACATTGAGCAGCTTCATGTAACTTAGTAGCTGCGCCTTGGCGATCGGATGAAGCGTTTCGACTGCTTTGATTTCCACTAACAAGCACTTGTTTATCAGCAAGTCGAACTTCAGTTCCTGATCGCGACGAAACTGTTTGTAGCGAACTGTCACGAGGTCCTGCTGCATTACATTGTAGCCGCGAAGTTCGAGTTCCATCGTCATGCACCACTCGTAAATGGACTCAAGTAGCCCTGGTCCTTTATCACCATGAACCTCGATTGCGGCGCCTATAACATCTCGCGTAATATTGGAAGCGGCGGAGTAAAGTTTGTGCATCGGCTTAACCTCTTGAATGTCGAAATGGTGGCGATCTCTCTCTGCTATCTCTGCGACCTCCTGTTCGCAAAGCTGCCCCAGCATAGCCGCTGAGGCGGTTGGCCGTTAGAATTCCGGTTTTTCGACGAGAGGACTCGACGTGACGCGGGTGGCGATTTTAGGGGCTTCGGGGTACACCGGGCTCGAATTGATTCGCATTTTGCTGCGACATCCGCAGGCGAAGATTACTGCGCTGGTGAGTCGTCGCGACGACGAGCCTCACCTCAGCGCGGTTCATCCATCGCTGGCCGGGCGGCTCGATCTGTCGCTCGAACCCCTCTCGCCCGAGCAGCTCGCCGAGCGGTGTGATTGTGTGTTCGGTTGTCTGCCCCACGCGGCCAGCGCCGAGGCGATTGTCGAATTGCTTCGACTCGACCTGCGAGTGATCGACCTGAGTGCCGACTACCGACTCAATGATGCCGAAATTTACGAGCAGTGGTATGGCCACAAACATCCCGACGCCGCGCGGTTGGGTCATGTGCCCTATGGCCTGCCCGAACTCTATCGCGATTTGATCCCCAGTGCGCAGCTTGTCGCTAATCCCGGTTGCTATCCAACCTCGGCGATTTTGGCCCTCGCACCATTGCTCGATGACGAGCTCATCAAGCCATCGGGAATCGTCATCGACAGCAAGAGCGGAGTCAGTGGGGCGGGGCGGAACCCGAAGCCAAACCTCCATTTTCCCGAAGCCAACGAAAGTGTCTCAGCCTATGGGCTGGGCACCCATCGTCACATGCCCGAGATTGACCAGGTGCTAAGCGAAGCGGCAGGCTGGGAGGTCTCGACGATCTTTACGCCACACTTGATGCCGATGGACCGAGGAATTCTGAGCACTTGTTACGCTGAACCGACTGCACGCGTTGAGATCGAAGATGTGCGGCGTGGTTTACGCGACTTTTACGCTAACGAGCCGTTTGTGCAAGTCGTCGACGCGCCGCCAACCACTAAACAAGTGGCTCATACGAATCACTGTCACTTGTACGCGACCATGGTGCGTGGCCGAGTGGTAGTGGTCAGCGTCATCGACAATTTGATCAAGGGAGCGAGTGGCGCGGCAGTACAGAATTTTAATTTAATGTTTGGATACGACGAAACGACCGCATTGATTTAACTTTTGACGAAAACAGCGGAACCAGATTCCATGTCTTTTACCTTCCCTACCGGTTTCAGCGGCGCGGCGGTTTACGCTGGCATTAAACGAAATCCCGAAAAGTTCGACATCGCGCTCGTGGTGTCTGACCGTCCTGCTGTGGGTGTCGGGGTCTACACCCAAAACCTAGTTCACGCGGCTCCGGTCACTTACGACCGTCGGCTGACGCCGAGCGATAACATACGTGTGGTCGCCATCAACTCGGGTGTCGCCAACGCTTGCACGGGAGCGATCGGACTCGAAAATGCCGAACGAATGGCGGCGCTCGCGGCTGAGTCGTGTGGCGTCGATCCCGATCAAGTGTTGCTGCTCAGCACCGGTGTGATTGGCAAGCACCTGCCGATGGAGAAAATCGCGACCGGCATCGCCACCGCCGCCGCCGGGCTTGCTGGCAATGAAGAAGCCGTCATCAAGACGGCCCGCGGCATGATGACGACCGACACGGTCCACAAAATCCGGCAGCGCGATGTTGCACTGGGCGAATATCGAGTGCGCATGACGGGCCTTGCCAAGGGGGCCGCGATGATTGGGCCGAACATGGCGACCATGCTCGGGCTGATTCTTACCGACGCACCGGTCCGCAAAGAAGACGCGCAGCAGGCGCTCGCCGAAGCGGTCGACGAAACCTTCAATTGCATCAGTGTTGATGGCCACACTAGCACCAACGACACCGTGCTGCTGCTCGCCAATGGAGCCGCCGGCGACGAGCCGCTCAGTGGCCGGGCGCTCGAAGGCTTCAAGGCGACGCTGCTGGAAGTTTGCGAAGACTTGGCCATCTCGATCCCCGCCGATGGTGAAGGAGCGACGCACTTGGTGACGGTCGAAATACATGGTTGTCGGTCCCGCAGTGACGCGGTGCGCATCGCTAAGACAGTGGCCGATAGTCCCCTCGTGAAAACGGCCCTGGCCGGCAACGATCCCAACTGGGGGCGGATTGTCTCGGCGGCCGGTTATGCCGGTGTCCCGTTCGAGGCCGAAAAGGTGAGCCTGCATATCAACGGTATGCTCGTCTACGAACGAGGGGTGCCGGTCGACTTCGACGCCGATGCAGTGTCGGCAAGCATGGCGGCCGAGCGCGATGTAAGTATCGTGCTCATTTTCGACGAAGGGACGTTTGCCGCGCGGTTCTGGACCACCGACCTGACCACCGAATATGTTCGCCTCAACGCCGATTATCACACTTAGAACCTATCTCAAAACCATAAGAACCAACTGATCGCTAGCATGCGTACATATCATCGAGCATTCTGTTCTTCTCAACGGCACGGAGGTGACGGGTATGAGGAAGGAGTTTCGAGGATCGAGTTGGCGGATGTCGG
>JBGSRO010000193.1:0-23960 GCA_041737535.1 Pirellulales bacterium
GCCGCGGGTGCCATTGGTCCGACTCTTCCCGAACGTAACCCGCGGCTAGCGCCGACGGCTCAGTCATTGAAGGGGAGTTATTCTTGAATCATTCCCTAGCGCTGAAGTAACGATGCTTTACGACAACAACATCGACAAATCGTCGGCCGAAAGCTGTTTGAGCAGCGATCCGTCGCCACTGATGATGGCGCTCGCTAGGTCGCTCTTGCGAGCTTGCAGTTCCATAATTTTTTCTTCGACCGTGTCGCGTGCGATCAATCGGTAGGCGAACACGGGGCGCTCCTGTCCGATGCGGTGAGCGCGATCGACCGCCTGTGCTTCGACGGCCGGGTTCCACCAGGGGTCGAGCACAAACACGTAATCGGCGGCTGTGAGGTTGAGGCCCGAACCACCCGCTTTGAGGCTAATGAGAAACGCCTGCACCGAGTCGTCGTTTTGAAACCGCTCGACCCTCGCTTGCCGGTCGCGTGTTTTGCCGTCGAGGTATTCGTAGGTGATGCCCGCTTTAGCGAGCCGCGGTTTCACGAGGTCGAGCATGCTGGTGAACTGCGAGAAGATGAGGGCTTTGTGCCCTTCGTCGATGATTTCGGTGAGCTGTTCGACGAGCAAGTCGAGCTTCGCGGAAGGTTTCGACTTCTGTTTCTTGTCGACGAGCCCCGGATGGCAAGCCACTTGACGGAGCCTGAGCAACGCTTCGAGAACGTGGATTTTTGCTTTCGCGAGTCCCTTGTCGGCAATCGTTTTGTCGAGCGTCGCGCGATAGTGATCGCGGACTTGGTTGTATTGTTTTCGCTGTGCCGGTGGCAACTCGCAGTAGAGGTGCTGCTCGGTCTTTTGTGGCAATTGAGGCAGCACCTCGGCTTTGGTGCGCCGCAACAGGAACGGCGCGAGGCCGCGACGAAGCGAGTCGATCCACTCCTGGTCGTCGGTGCTGCCGCGCGAGAGCCGCTTCAGCGATTCGCTGCGGCCGAGCATGCCTGGGTTCAAGAATTCAAAGATCGACCACAACTCACCCAAGTGATTCTCGACGGGTGTGCCTGAGAGCGCGAGCCGATGCCGCGATTGCAGCACGCGGCTTGCCTTGGCCGATTGCGACGATGGGTTCTTGATCGCTTGGGCTTCGTCGAGGATCACATAATCCCAAGGCTGTTCCCCAAGCACCACCGCGTCTTTACGGAGCGTTCCGTAGGTTGTGATAATTACGTCGTAAGCAGAAAAATCGTCGTCGCGGAGCTTGCGATCGGTTCCTGTGTAGTCACAGACCGACAGGTTAGGCGCGAACCGCTCGGCTTCGAGTTGCCAGTTGTAGACGAGGCTCTTGGGGGCGACGACAAGCGACGGACGCCGCTCGGCATCGCGCGCTCCGCGACGGTGGCGACCAGCCAGCAGCGCGAGCACCTGAATCGTTTTGCCCAGGCCCATGTCGTCGGCCAAACAGCCCCCGAAGTAGAACTTTTCGAGAAACAACAGCCACCCAAGACCATCTTTTTGGTAATCGCGCAGCTCGCCTTGAAAACCTAGCGGAGCTTTCGCCGGCTTGACCCCCTTGAACGACTTGAGCCGATTGCGGAGCGCGGTGAACTGTCGGTCGACCGCGATGTCGGCATCGGCCTCACGCACCGACAGCAGCGAATCGAGCAGCAGCGCTTGGCCCGGCTGAAATCGCAGGTTTTTGCCGTCGCGCGCCGTCGAAAGATCGGCGATGGGTGCATATTTGGCCAACCAGTCGTCGGGCAACAGCCCTTGCGTGCCATCCCCAAGTTGGATGTACCGCTCGCCATTCTTGAGAGCCGAGAGCAACTCGGGCAAGGCGACTTCTTGGCCATCGAAGTCGGCGGTCCCCTCGAGGTCGAACCAATCGATACCCGACTTAATCGAAATCGAAACGCCCTGACTTTGGCGGATGCGGGCCCCCTCGGCTTCGACCTCCCAGCCTTCGTCCAACAGGTCTTTGACGACGGTGCCGAGCATTCGCGCGGAAAACTGCAAGTTCCCTGAAGCTGGTTCGCGGTAGAAGGTGGGTGGCTCGGGCACCATGCCGAGATCGCTGAGGCGTTTCGTCAGTTCGACTTCGGCGGCCGCGTCACGAGTCCAAATCGCACTGGGCTTCCCTTGGTCGGCATGAGAAGTGGTGTCGCCATCAGACTCTTTGTCGCCAACAGATTCGTCGCCCGGCCAAGCTTGCACATCACTCAACCAGTGCAATTCGCGGCCCGGATACTTAAAACTCACAGCCGCTGTCAGCAGCGATGTTTGATTTTGTCGCCCTTGTTGGCCCTTCGGTGCGAGCACAACGAGCCGACCTTGCGGAGTCGCTGTGCGCGATTCGATGGCCAATCGGTCGTCGCCCGTGATCGATGGTGCTTCGCCCGTCCGATAGAGTTCGGCGAGCAGCTTATCGCGATCGGCGAACGGAATGTCGACCGCCGAATTTTGCCAGAGAAAACTGAGCCAACGATCGTCGCGCGGCGGCACGCAGCGCGCGAGCGAGTCGGTCCACATGATCAAACCTGACTGATACCAGAAGACCGCCTCATTGAGCGACTTCACCTCATCGCCCCGAAATAGTTCGCCCGTGAGTCGCCAAACCTCTTCTTCGGCCAAGGGTGTTGCGTTCAGGCGGAATTGCCACGCAGGGCCACCATCCCAGGCGAGCATGTGCAAATCGTCGAGACCTTGCTCGGGCGAGATGGCCCAACAGAAACGCCCGGTCGCGGCAACGGCCGGAAGCAGCGAATCGTAGAGCGGCGCGACCACTTCCACGCGAGTCGGCCGTGTGCCATTGAGCCCCTGATTACCGCTGGGCCGATACCAACTGGGCAAGTCGTAAATTTCACCGGCGAGGGGATTGCCGAGCAACATCCGCACCACGGCGGCGTCACCAGGGGCGTCGAGCTGGTCGAAGTTCTTATTATTCACCGAGAGCGGTTTGATCGCACCCCACTCGCCCGTTTGCTTCCGCTGTTGTTGGAATAACAAAATGTCGAGCGCTATCGAACTCGGATCGAGCTCGAGGACATACCAAACGCGACGCGAACTGGCCAATGCGGTGCTCGCCGAGCTTGTGTTCTGCGGCGTGCCGATCTGGCTCGAGAGTCTCAGTAAATGTGCGAGCTGGCTGTACCAGCTTTGCGATTTCGCATCGCCATTGCTACTCGCCAAGCTCGTTGCGACGCCGCCCATTTCGGCCGCTTCGGCATCAAGTTTTAGCAAGGCCGCCCACAGGTGTTTGCAAATATCGTGGTCCTCGAAATAAGGACAGCTACAAGACATCTCAACCGCGCCTGGCTTCGACCAATCAATGTCGACGTCGTAATAGTCGGAACCATAGACGGTGAACTCGGCCGATGTCTCGTCACGCCAATCGAGATAGACCGAGTTGCTTTCAAAATACTCGGCACCACGCTGACGGACTTTGGGGTCGAACCAATGATCGAGTTGAGCGGCAAGTGACATACTTGGGGACTCCATTCCGGGGCAAACTGCGGGCACTACCCACAGTTTAGCCAAGTTCGACCCGTCGTGGGAAGTCAATTCAACGCGGGAGCAGTGAGCGAGTTGATTGCAACGATCGACTATGTGTCGTGGGTAAAGTGCGTGTCGTAGGTAAATTGTTTGGGGCCATTATTATGGCGAGGCAACACGCACCGCCGCTTCGATATCGCTGGCGACTTGCTGCCGCAATGCGGCGGCACTCTCGAACATCCGCACCCCACGCAGGCGACTCAAGAAGTCAATCTTCAAAACTTCGCCATACAGGGGGTCATCGCGGCCGACAAGATGGGCTTCGACTTTCGTGGCTTGGTCGCCGAACGTCGGATTCGGACCGATGTTGACGGCCGTGGCCCACGCTTCACCAGCGAGCTTGGCCACACCGGCGTAAACACCGTGGGCCGGCAGCAGCGTGTCGATGCCATCGAGGTTGGCGGTCGGAAACCCTAGCGACCGGCCCCGCCCCGCGCCGTGGGTGACGAGCCCCCGGATGCGATAGGGAGCCGTCAGCATGCTGCGGGCCGCGTCGACATTGCCAGCGGCAATCTCGCCGCGAATTCGCGAACTGCTAATCATCTCGCCGTCGAGTTCGATCGGGGGTACGACGTCGACCGTCACGCCGGCTCGGTTGGCAAACTCACGAAGCAGTTCGACGTTTCCCTCGCGATTGTGGCCGAAGTAAAAATTAGGCCCTTCGACGAGCGCACGTGCGCGAAGTTCGCCAGCGATCATGCGGTCGAAAAACTCACGGGCCGTGAGCGCGAGCAACTCGATGGTCGTCGGCAGCGCAATCACCCGGTCGACCCCTAAGTCGGCCAACAATTGGGCCTTGCGTTCGACCCAAGTGAGCGGTGGCGGTACCGCGTCGGGGCGCAGCAACTGCGCGGGATGGGGCTCGAACGTGAGCACGACGGCCGGGCCATCGACCTCGCGAGCTCGCTCGATCAGCCGCCCGATGATGCGCGCGTGCCCCCGGTGCACGCCATCGAAGTTGCCGATGGCGACGGCCCCGCCACGAACTTCGGGGGGGAGACGCTCGGCTTGACGAATGATCGACACGACTTCGGTTTTACGCTAGCCGGCGAGTTCTTGCTAGAACGCGTCGGCGTCGATGACTTCGCCGCCGGCTTTGGTGATGAGCGCTCCGTAGATAGCAAACTCAACTTCGTCGGAGACGAATTGCACACTGCCGTCGACCATTCCCACAATGATGCCGCCGCTATGGAAGCCAAAGGCTTCGTTATTGTTGGTCACGTTGAACGCACCCGTTCCGGGGCACGTGAGGTTTTGAACGCTGTTGCCCGAGAAGCCGTGCATGGGGATAAAACTATTCCAATCAGCCCAAGCCGCTCCCGGGACTTGTCCGTTGGTGACGCTGGCGTTGGTACAGCCACCCGGTGCTGTCCAATTGTCGGTATACAACTGCTTGCCGATATAGAACTCGGGGCGGGCGGCGCTTTCAATCGCGAGCAACGTGTGCGTTGTACCGTCGGTAATCTTGCGCAGCGGAGTTCTTTTGCCTCCTTCCATCGAGCCGGTGAGGTCAGCACGCGTGCCAACCATGAGTGCGGTGTTATTTGCCAGATCGTTCGCAATTCCCGCGTGCGTTGAGTAGTCGCTGCGCGCGGCGGTAAAGCCGCCGATGGTCTGGAACGTGGCATTTTGCTGCGGAGTCGAAGGGCAGATCAGCCAGTCGACGGCCGTCGCCACGCCAACGCGGTTTGCCGCAGCGTTCCACTCCAATGTGAGATCGAGCTTGTCGTAAGCATTGCCTTGCTCGGCAAAGCCCATGATTTGCGGAATCCAACCAAACAAATTCGTGCCTCCGGCTTTTAGCTGGGCATCGGGGAGTGCTTTGTACGTTCCTTCAAAGTTGAGCGCGGCGAGGCCAATCTGCTTGAGGTTATTCTTACACTGCGTGCGACGAGCGGCCTCGCGGGCCGCCTGCACCGCCGGCAACAAAAGGGCGACCAAAATACCGATGATGGCGATCACGACCAACAGTTCGACGAGGGTGAACGCAGCACGACGGTCGAGCGACCGACCAAACTTAATTGCCATACGATTTTCTCTTGATGGTTCCGAGCGATGGGGTAGAAGATCACCGAAAAGGTTAAGCGCCAAACTCCCCAAGAGTAACTAGAATCGTCGAGAATAGCAAGCAATCGGCTGGCTACGTTCGACAAAGTTCTCGCTTTGGTAAGCCAGTTAGCGGCCCAGCGCCGCCAGCAGTGCTGCCACATAGTCGCCGATTTCTCGCAAAATCTGCTTGCGATCTCGCTTATCCGCCTGGGCGACTTGCCGCACGATGGCCGAGCCGACGATCAGTCCATCGGCCACCGGCGCGAGTAGCTTGACATGCTCGGGCGTGCTGATGCCAAAACCGATGCAGATGGGGAGCGATGTTTGACCCTTCAGCCAACCGACGTTTTCGACCAGCTCGGGTGGCAACTCAGTGCGCTCCCCCGTGATGCCGGCGACCGACACGTAGTAGACGAAGCCCGATGATGTTTCGCAAATTCGCAGCGCCCGCTCGCGGGGCGTGGTCGGTGTCACCAGTTGAATGAGGCTGAGCTCGCGAGCGGCGCAAACTTTGGCCAGCTCGGGCGACTCCTCGACCGGCAGGTCGGGTACAATCAACCCGGCGACCCCTGCCGCGCGGGCGTCGTCGCAATAGCGTTCGATGCCGTGCCGAAAGATGATCGCATAGCTGACCATCGTCACCACCGGCGCAGCGAGTTGGGGGGCAGTCTCGCCCAACATGTCGAGAATGCCGGCGAGCTTCACTTTGTTCGCCAGCGCGCGAGTGTACGAAGCCTGAATGACCGGCCCATCGGCAATGGGGTCACTATAGGGTATGCCGACCTCGCAAATCTGCGCCCCCCGGCCGACAAGTTCCTTAAGCAACTCGCCGGTGAAAGCCAAATCGGGATCGCCCGCCGTAATGAACGGCATCAGCGCCTTGCGATTTTCATCGCGTAGTTTGGTGAAGAGGTCGTCGATGATGGGCATGGTGTTGTTGTTCGGAACACAGGCTGCTAGCCCGTGCGAGTTGGAAAGGCATCAAAAACACACGGGCTAGAAGCCTGTGCTACGTTTCGCTTAACGTATCTCGTTTGTTAATCGCTTTGGCACCACATCAAAACCGGCATCGGCGAAGTGATGGTCGAAGGTGAACGCCGTTTTGATGTTGTGGGTTTGCATCAGCACGAACGACGTGCAGTCGACAAACCCGATGTTTTGATCGGCATATTTTTGCATGACGATGAGCGCCTGGGATTCGACGCGCTCGTCGGTGCGGAGAATCTTTAAGTCAGCGGAGGAGTAAATATTGCGTCCCTGCTCGATGGCAATCCGTGTTCCGATCCTGCGCGCCATGAGCGTCATAAATTCCACAATGACAAGAACGCTGATACAAAGCGGTTCCCTGCGTGATCCTAAACGTTGCCACTCGGCAAGAGCTTCAACTCGATGCTGATCGCTGTGCAACTGTCTCGCCAGTAGCGGTCCACAATCGACGAAGATCACTGGTAATCCTCGCAGAGATAGTCATCATGCCGAGCGCTCAAGTCAGGCGGAGTGGGACGATCGAAGACTTCGACTTCATCGTAAATTGATCGTGGCTTAGGTAGTGCGACCTCTTTTGTTACACAAGTGCGAACAAATTCTTCTAGCGACTGCCCGCGTAGCGAAGCCTCCCTCTCGGCTTTCTTGCCCAGCTCATCGGGGAGTTCGATATTGATGCAAACCATAAGAAAACTCGCTCGTGAACGTGTTAGTGGCGATAAGGCCATCTCTATTCTAACCGAAATCCACCCCCTTCAGCCGCGCAATCTCCATCGCATCCTTATCCCCCCGGCCACTCAGACAAACGACGACTCGTTCGTTCTTCGATCGACCAGCGGCGACTTCCATGGCTTTCGCGACCGCGTGCGACGTTTCGAGCGCTGGCATGATGCCTTCGTTCGAGGCACAGGCGTCGAAGGCCCGCATTGCTTCGCTGTCGTCGCAGCTTGTGTAACGCACCCGGCCTGAGTCTTTCCAATAGCTGTGCTCGGGGCCGACGCCCGGGTAGTCGAGACCGGCGCTCATGCTGTGGACATCGCACGTTTGGCCGTCGTCGTCTTGCATCACATAACTGAAACTGCCGTGCAGCACGCCGGGCTGGCCGTAGGTGAGCGGGCTGGCGTGGTCGCCCGGCTTGTTTCCCCGGCCACCCGCTTCGACGCCGACCATTTCGACCGACGCGTGATCGACAAACGGATAGAACATGCCGGCCGCGTTGCTGCCGCCGCCGACGCAGGCGACCACCACATCGGGCAGCTTGCCCCAGCGAGCCTGTGACTGCTCGATCGTCTCGCGGCCGATGATCGACTGATAGTCGCGGACAATCATGGGGAAAGGATGCGGACCGACGACAGAACCAATGATGTAGTGCGTGTCTTCGACGCTACTCATCCAGTCGCGCATCGCTTCGTTGATCGCATCACGCAGCGTGCGGCTGCCGCTGGTCACGGGCCGCACTTCGGCCCCCAGCAGCTTCATGGCAAACACGTTCGGCTTCTGCCGGCGGATGTCTTCTTCGCCCATGTAGACGACACAGGGCAACCCAAAGTGCGCACACGCGGTGGCGGTCGCGACGCCATGCTGGCCGGCACCGGTCTCGGCAATCACCCGGCCTTTGCCCATTCGCATGGTCAGCAAACACTGCCCGAGCGTGTTGTTGATCTTATGAGCACCCGTGTGGTTGAGGTCTTCGCGCTTGAACCAAATCTGTGCGCCGCCGACCTGCTCGCTCAGCCGCCGGGCATGGTACAGCGGCGATGGCCGCCCCACGAAGTCGGCGTACAGCGAATCAAGCTCGGCCGCAAACGCGGCATCGTGCTTGCTCTTGTCGTATTCGGCCGCGAGTTGGTCGAGCGCACGAATGAGCGTTTCGGGAACATAGCGACCACCGAATTGGCCAAAACGACCGGCGGCGTCGGGGATATTTGCGGTTACAGGCATCGGATATAGAAACGTTAATTACAAAGAAATAGAGACAATCGACACGAGCCGTGGCCGTCAGGCCTCGGGTAGCATCACTCGTTAACCGTCGCTGGAGTGCAGATTCAACCCCGATTCTCGATAGGGGCTATCGTCGACGCAAGTGCCAGCGGTCCCGGAGCGGGGAGCGGGGAGACACAATGCAACATCTATTTGCTTATGGAACACTCATGTCGCCACAGAGACTCGCTGAGGTCACTGGCAAAAGCCCAACGCACGAGCGCGCCACACTCCGAGGCTTCGCCCGTTACCGCGTTCGGGGCAAACCCTATCCGGCCATCACGCCCGAACCGGGAGGTGTGGTCGAGGGCGTCGTCTATCGCGAAATCGATGAATCGACCTGGGCGCGGCTCGATGCCCACGAGGGGGAACTCTACGCGCGAAAGCTCGTGCAAGTGACACTCGCTGACGGCCAGATCGCGATGGCCGGGGCCTATGTTTTTCGATCAGAGTTCTGGCAATTGTTGACAGAACGGGGCTGGGATGTTGATGAGTTCTTGTGAGCGAGTTACTCCGACGAGACGTAGCTCGTCGGCTACATAACTCTTTCTCCCCAGCCCCTAGCCCCTAGCCTCGAACCCCATCTACGTCACCAACCCCTTCGTCACCATCATGAACACATCTTCAAGCGTAGGCTCTTTATCAGCGAAGCTGGTCAGCCCCACGTCGGCGGCGGCGAGCTGACGCATCAAACGGGCGACGTCGGCGTCGGTGCCTTCGAGTTCGACAATGCACCGGCGAGTGTCGACTTGCACGTTCTTCACCTTGGGGTCGCTGCGGAGCAGGCTCGCCCCTTGCTCCAGCTTGTCGCTCGCGAAGCGGACTTCGATGTGGCGGTTGCGTTGGATCTTGCGGTAGACGCTTTCGATGGGTCCGTGCAGCAGTAGTTGCCCCCGTTCGATGATGCCGATGCTGGTGCAACAGTCGGCCAACTCGGTGAGAATGTGGCTCGATATCAAAATCGTTTTGCCCATGCTGCGCAGCTCTTTGAGCAGCGCTTTCACTTCGAGTCGCGCGCGGGGGTCGAGTCCGCTGGCGGGTTCGTCGAGAATCAGCACCGGGGGATCGTGGACCAAAGTTTTCGCGAGGCAAAGCCTTTGCTTCATGCCTCGCGAGAGACCATTCACATAGTCGTCGCGCTTGTGGGTCAGGTCTAAGAGTTCGAGCACATCGCTGATGACCGCTTTGCGACTCGCGCGAGGGATTTCGTAAGCGACCGCAAAAAAGTCCAAAAACTCCCACACTTTCATGCCGTCGTACACACCAAAATTGTCGGGCATGTAGCCAATGCTCCGCCGCACGGCGATGGGGTCGTCGGCCACGTTGTGACCGTTGATGGTCGCATGGCCATGTGTCGCCTTCAGGAGCGTGGCGAGAAAGCGAATGGTGGTGCTTTTGCCAGCGCCGTTGGGACCGATGAACCCAAACATTTCGCCGGCGGCGATGCTGAGGTTCAAGTTCTCGACGGCGACGAAGTCGCCGTAGGTTTTGCCGAAGTTGGTGATTTCGATCATTGCTTTTTTGTTACCACTGAGTCACTGAGGACACAGAGAAAAGTTTCTTGGCCGCAGATGGACGCTGATAAACGCAGATTAAGTTGAATTAAATTGAAGCAGCAGTTCACTGACCGTAGCTGACGAATCATTCTTGTTGTTTGGTGAATCGAAATAATTTATCGGCGCTTATCTGCGTTCATCGGCGGTTCCTACAAAGAAAACTCAGCGCCCTCTGTGGCTCTGTGGTGAAATCCCTATTCGTCGCTTTCCAAGTCGGCCTCAATCTTCGCCACCACATCGAGCGGCGTGTTTTTGTCGGGGCGGGGCGACGGAATCGCTCCGTAATCGAGGTGGGCGACCACCATCGCGGCACCGCGGATTTGCGGGGCTTGGGGCGAAACTGTGAGTCCCGGCAACACTTGGTCGATGCGACCGACAAGTCGCGTTTCGCCTGGTTCAATGAACTTTGGGTCGAGCGCCAGCCGGAACATCGGTTCGAGATTCAACTTCCGCTCGTCGGCTTCGCCCTGTCGCTCTTTGGTGAAAAGAGCGATCCTGGGATCAATCGTCATGGGGTCGAGCTTGAATGGTTTGCTCGCGCTCGATTCGATGTCGCCTAGCCACATGCCGAAGAGCTTGCCCGACTTCGCATCGCGACGGACGATGGCCACTGACCGGAGCGGGGCATCCATGCGGTTGACGACTTGATCGAGACCATTGCTGGCTTTGCCGATGGTGATTCCCTTTGCGATCGGCATCATTTCTTCGCTATGGACCATATCGGTCGCGGCCGACGAGACGCGGAGCCCTCGAAGTTTGACCGTTGTGTTGCGCGAGATTTCAACCAATTGCTGCGTCTGGCCAGTGAGCAACGCATACTGGGCATCGACGGGAAACGGCGCGGCGAGGGCCGTTTCGTTATCGTATTCAAGGTCGTAAGTGGTGCCGAGCGAGGTGTAAAGAGCCGTGTAACGCGACAGATGCCCGCGATCGTGATTGCCCTGTAGTTCTAAGAGGGCGATTTCGGTTTGTGCGCGAACGAAGCCAATGTCGAGCTGGGCCTGTTTGACGACAACCGCCGTTCCGGCGAGCGCGATCAGCGGCGCCGCGATCCAAGCGTATTCGACTCGACCGAGCGCTCGGAAGAAGGCCCAGTTCAGTGGCACGAGCACGGCGAGATAAATGGCCAGACACGAAATCACAAACGTCGAGTTCGGTACCTGCACACCGGCCGCTTCGCGGAGTGCGGCGCGGGCGGCCGTGCTGGTCGCGTTAAAGTTGTTCCAAGCGCCAATGCCGCCGACGATTTCGGGGTCGACACTCTTTTCTGTCAGAACGACGTTTCCCATCCCATCGTCTTCAGGCTCACCCGCGACGACGGTCACATTGGTCGCGTTTCGGCTGCTGTGGACATCGCGAGCGAACAGCCGCAGTCGGGTCGACAGCGCGGCATCGAGCCGCCGCGGCTTGAGATTGTCGTCGGCCCAGGTGCAGTTGTAATCGCTCTGCTCAAATGCGTAGGGGGTCGCGGTGAACTCGCGAGGTGGCCGTTGTAGCAGACAAGCGTTGAACCAGTTGTCGAAGTGGGGTGACCAGTTCAATAGATCGCGCTCGGCGAGTTGCATCGCCGAGACGACAACCCGGCCGCGACCGATGCGCTTCTCGGCGAGCAAGTCGCCCGTCTTGGCGACGAAGTTGGCCCCTTCAGTCAAGGTGAGCGCAATGCCCGACCAAGGTTTTGTCGGCGCCAGCGTCTTGGCGTTTTGGCCATATGACCAGTTGTCGTTGAGAGGATCGATGTCTTCGCTAATGAGCGATCGCGCTCCGCCATCGGTGGCGGGCAAGTGAGGTTCGAGAAAACTCCCTTCGAGCAACTTGAGCGAGTCGGGTCCGTTGACGATCAACTGCCCCCCCCAGTGCAGCCAATCGACGAGCGCTTCGCGACGCGGGCGGTCGAGTTGTTCGGGGTCGACTTCGTCCCATAAAATGTAGGCAACGGTCGTCCAGCAAAGCGGATTCTCGGGCAGTGGCACCTGTGTGCTCAAGTCGGGCAACAACACGCGGTAGTACGACGCATCTCTGCTTTCGAGTTCGGTGACATTGTCGCCTCGGTAGGGACTCTCGATAGCATTGATCGTTTTGAGATAGGTGTAGCGACTCGGTTCTTTGCCGAGCACCACAAAAAAGTATTCATAGGGCTTCATCGTCAGCAGCCCCGTCGAGTTGCGGCTTCGCTCGCTGCCCCCCTCGCGATCGCGAAGCACGCTCTCGGCCGTCATGCCTTTAAGTTGCTGTGGCACGAGAAAGACGTTTTCGACCTGCCTCGCGCTCCCCTTGGCGAGCCGCACGGGGCGCGAGCTCGCGAGGTAGAACGGTGTGCGTTCGATGCCGATGGGCCGACCGTTTTTGTCGACGACTTGCAGTTGTGTCTCGCCGACCCAATCTTCGTAGTTCGCCTTCATCACCTGGGTCGCCGTCATCCAGTGACCCGGTTTGACTTGTGGCAACCCTAGAGCTTTGTTGCCCACTTCGCTCGGCTTAGGAACTGGGCGAGCAATCTCCAGCGGTGGTCGTTCGCGTTCTTTCTTCTCTTGCTCTTCTTGCGCTTGCTTGGTTTTTTCGGCCGCCTCGCGCGCGGCTTTCTCAGCCGGCGTCTCAGGACGACAGCCACCACACCCGGTGATCGTGAGCATCGCGCAGCAGAGCAACATCGCGATGGTTCGCGTCAGAACGTTCGATGTCGTCATTCTCGGTTGATGGATCACTGACGAAGATTGTACCACAGCCGACGAGCCACGCCTCGTCGCTGGCTATTCATAGTTAATGAGCAAACGCTCGGACTCGGTCTTCGACAGTTTGGTGATACAGGAATTTGAGGCTTACCAGGAGCTTACGGTTAAGGTCCGCGAAGTTTTTGTTGCACTGCGACCCTGCGGCGCGGTATCCTTATCTTAGCGGAACTGGTGGCAGGAGAGGCCCGTTCGCATCGTCCCACTCTGGGAGCGATTGCCGGGAGGGTGCCACCGACGTCGAAGGGACTAGCTGGGCATGGGAATCCAGGTGAAGTGTCCTCATGGGCACGTCTTCAAAGTGAAAGACAAGTACGCCGGCAAGAAAGGGCTTTGCCCGCATTGCGATGGCCAGGTTGTCGTGCAAGTGCCCGACGTACTCAGCAGCCGCGAGGTGAAGAGCGCTTACGACCGGGCTTGGAATCAAGAACACGAAGCGTCGCAAAGTGGCATCGGCAGCAGCAGCATCTTCGACGAACCGCTCGCCGACCAAGACTCAAGCACCAGTGGCAGCCTGCTCGGCTCGTCGGTCATTCGCCACCATGTGAAATGCGGATTCTGTAACGAGTCGGTCCCGATGTGGTATGCCAAGTGTCCCAAGTGTGGGCATTACTTTGAGAATCGCTAACGCGGGAGCGGGGAGAGAAAAAAGCCAAGGTCAATTCTCCCTGCTCCCTGCTCCCCCCTCCCTGCTCAGCGCCTCGTCAATAATCTTCTGCAAATCAAAATGCCCGGCGCTGATCGAGTCGAAGATCGACTCGTGAGCCGTTTGCTTATCGTAAGCTTGCAGCTTGGCAAGAATCCGCTCGATGTCGTCGGGCGTGTGGCCCTGATCTTCGAGCCAAGTGACCAGTTGGGCGTGGCGATTGGGTTCGGACATTTTTTTGTCGCCGCTTGAGGGACCTCGAAAAATAGCACGGGCGTGAACCTGAATCACGCGCCCGCAGGTTTTGATCGTTTTGATCGCGAAATCGCAAGATCGATTCGCGCGTTCAAAACCACCCGGTAGCCGAAGTGGCAACACTTCGGTGCGCCACTCGTAGGCATCCGAACTCTTGCGAGTCCGGCTACCAAGCCTTGCCAATTCGTAGCAGAAGTGGCAACACTTCGGTCCGTCACTCGTTGGCATCCGAACTCTTGCGAGTCCGGCTACCAAGCCTTGCCAATTCGTAGCCGAAGTGGCAACACTTCGGTCCGTCTCTCGTTGGCATCCGAACTCTTGCGAGTCCGGCTACCAAGCCTTGCCAATTCGTAGCCGAAGTGGCAACACTTCGGAGCGCTACTCGTTGGCTTCCGAACTCTTGCGAGTCCGGCTACGAAGCCTTGCCAATTCGTAGCCGAAGTGGCAACACTTCGGTGCGCCACTCGTTGGCTTCCGAACTACGCAGCTCCTTTGTTCTAACACACCATGCCGCCAATTTCGACAACAATTCTTGCCCGCACGGCGGTGACACGAAGGGCGTTGCTGGAAGCATTAACTACGGCGCATCAGTAAGCATCCGCCTAGCAAGACGATCACCCCCACAATCGAAATTGCCTGCCCCCCATATTTTCGTGTTGCGTGGGCGCGCTGGAGTTGGGCGTCGATCGCAGCCAACCGCGCGTGGGCCTCTTCGAGGCTGAGGGGTTCATCATCGGAGTGCTCATGACCCGGTTCGCCATGACCGGCATCGTCTGCGTGCTGGTGATCGGGTCCCATCGTCGCGTTGTGGGCGACGTTGTGGGCGCGAGATCTTTGCTCGGCTTGTTGCTCGGTCCACATCAACTTTTCGACCCCCAGCAGCGGCCACAAAAGACCAAGAGCCACCAGCACAAAACCCATCACAATTGTCGCAACGCCGAGATTGAAGCTAGTCTTGCTCTCACTCATCATTCGGAAATCCCTGATGCAAAAATGACGCCGACTTTCGTTGGCGAAAGTCTGCCGCGAAAATCGAGACAACCGGCGGAGCGCTAGTGGTTAGGAATCACAGCACCATCGGCAACGTCGATTAAATTGAGCATGACATACTCAGGAATATCGTCGCCGATAAACTCGACATGACCGTCGACAAAGCCCGACGCGACACCGGTGACGTGGTGGCTTCGCGGACCCGCCGCGATATAATCGGAGGTTGCGCTACATGGCATGCCTTCGAGTTCGGCACCGGCCGGATCGGGACAAACATAAAGCACGTCGGGCCAGGTACTATTGGGAACTCGCGTCAAGCCGAGCGAGTTACGGTTGGGTTCAAGATTGAGATTCGTGTAGCGGTCGCTGTCGGCGGCGGCACCGAAATACCGCGGGTGGAAATCCATGCTCAACAGCGACGCCCCCCCCCCACGGTAGAATCCAAGCCCCCCGCTGGTCGAAGGTATTATCGCGTGTGCGAACCTCCGACACCATCATCGTCAAAGACTTTCCATCGGTGATTTGCCGCATCGGCATGCCGTACATGGCAATCGGCCCGGAGTAGTAGAAAGTGATGCGGCTGACTACACCGTGTGGCGAGACAATCTGAACGGCAATGCCGCCGCACTCAACGGGAACGGCACGGGGGGCGCGACCGTCACGGCCGCCGATTACAACTTGTGGCGCACGAACTTTGGCAACTCCTACTCCGGCAGTATCGTGGGCAGTGGCTCGGCAGCCGTGCCGGAGCCTTCGGCTATGATCGTTACCGGCTTGGCCATTTTGCTGAGTGTCGCCGTTTTTAATCGTTTCGAGTTAAGTATTTGCGTTGTTTCGGTCACTTTCGCAAGTCAATACCCAACTTTCTCAATTGATGCTCTCGCCGAAATGCTTCACGGATTGAGTGGGTATCACTATTGGCGGTTAGCCAAGGACTGATGGCGTCGGCGCGCGGGCTCTCGCGTCCTTCATCCATCCTACCCCTTTCGTGCAGACGCTAGCACCCAATTGTCAGCGACGATTTTCGCTCTCCCCCGGTGGCCCAACTTCTGCTAACGTCCGCCACCCCACGGGCGGGGGCTGCGCGCCGCGCGTGCTCTTGTCAGGGAAGATAACTCGTCTCGTTCGCTCACTCTATCGGCACGTTTGGCATGAAAACGCTGTTCGCCCTGTTGACGCTCTGCTTGATTGTCGCCGCCGGTTGCCGACTGGCGGAGCATTTGCCCGGCAATTTGTATGTTGCCAAAGATCGCACGACTTATCGCACGCCCGATATGCGGCTCGATGCGATTCGCGAAATCGCCAACCGGGCCGATGGCACCGACACACCCCAGCAACAGGCGTTCGTCACGCAACTCGCCTCACAAATTCAAGTCGACCCCGATCCCTTGATCCGCCGCCAGATTGTGCTCACTGTCAGCGAATTCAAAGTTCCGCTCGCACAGCAAATTCTGGTTGCCGGGCTGGGAGACAGCGAGAGCATGGTGCGACTCGTTTGTTGCGAAAAGCTGGGCGAGCGGGCCGACGCCTCGGCGATTGCGCCGCTGGCGAAAACAGTCGCCGACGATAGCAGTGTCGACGTCCGACTGGCCGCTACGGCGGCTCTCGGAAAGTACAGGTCGCCCGAAGCGGCCCGCGCGCTCACGGCCGCGCTATCGGACAACGACCCCGCGATGCAGTACGCCGGCGTGCAAGCAATGAAGTCGGTCACCGGCAAAGACTACGGACCGAACGTCGAAGCGTGGCTACAAGTCGCCCAGGGCGAGACTCCAACGATTCAAACTCCGGCGGGCGAGTCGCCCGAGGTATCAGTCGCGACGAAGCCGAGCCGCTGGTTGCCATTTCGGTAATCCCGGTCCGCGATCGACTTGAGCCATTTGGTTCGGTTGGATTTTCGCGGACCACTCGCCCGATACCTCTTGCTGTCGGTCAAGGTGCGCCGGCTAGCCACCACCCGAGCCACTGGCTTGGTCTCTCCCCCCTAGGGTCGCTAGCGTTGTCGCCCATGGCCGTCGCGCGGACGCTGTTCGCCCTGGTGACGCACGCTAGCTGTGTCGACATTTGGTCGAGATATTCGGGGGGTCGAGCTTAGTTATGTCATTTCTTCGTGTGTGCCATGCTGCGCGCCTATTGCTCTCGGTTGGATTGTTGTCGCTTTCATTGTCGTTGCTCGCTTCGTCGTCACTCGTCAGTGCGGCTGAGCCCGATCGGCTGTGGGTGGCTATCGTCGCGTCGCCAAACGTTGATTCCGGAGACCTGTCGCAACGCGATCTGGCGGCGCTCAATCCGACGCTTGCCGGTATCGACGTGAATGGTCGGCTCGAAATCGAAGTCCCCTGGCATGTGATCAAGCTCGAACCAATTATGCCGATCACACCCATTCCGGGAGCTGAGGCAAGTGAGGTGGCAAGCAACGTCGTCAACGATCTTGCCAGTCGCTTCGGCGGTCCGGCGCTCAACGAGCCGCGACTCGCGATGCGTCGCGATCAAGAAGTGCAAGAACCCGGGTTCGCGCCGGTTTGGCGGAGCCCGAGTGGCAACGATTTGAGCGACGCTTTCTCGGCGGCCGATAAACTGGCGGCCGAAACGACGAAAGCGACGACGAACGATCAGAAATCAACCTCCGAGCCGGTCGCCAAACCGCCGGTCGAAAGCCAACCCGAACCAAACTCTGCATCAAGACCGACCGCAGCCGCGCCTGCTTTGGGGCTCAAACCGCTCGACAAAGAACCCGAACTGACGGCCGTTCCCGATAATCGACGAACCACAACCGAACCCGTTTCGAAACCGGAAAGGTCGCCGTCGCCTTCGACCCAGTTGCCTGCGAACCAATTGCCCACGGGCCAGTCGCCCACAGCGAGCAATGGGGCCGCAGACAAAGAAAGCGGCGGCCCCCCCCGACCCCCGGTTATCGAAAAGCGTGTGCTGAAGCCGCTGACGCGCGAAGACATTTATCTTCGCAACAAGCTGCGGACCGTGCTCGCGCACTACTATCGTCGGCCGCTCAATTCGGGCAGCCACGACTCGTGGGAGATCATGCACGGCATGTTGGCCTATGGGCTCGACAGCAAAGTGCGGCAAGGGAGCGATCGTGGCGAGCCAATCACGGCCGTCGGTTGGCTCTGTTACAACAACGGGTCGAAGAACACCCAGCTGCTCGAAGTCAACCAAAGCGGCGAACTGCGGGCCAAGTATGGCGTTGGCGTGCAAGGCCACTTGGGTCAGTTTCTGGCGATGCTCGCCCAGTGTAACGTCACGCGGACCTATCCCATTCAAGCCGGTGGTCGCGAGTTTACGATCGAAGACCTGATTGTCAGCGAACAAAAGACGTGTTATTCCGACAACGAGCTGACGTTCAAGCTCATTGCGTTGATGCACTATCTGCCGAGCGATGCCCAGTGGCTCAACGATCGGGGCGAGCAATGGTCGATCGACCGCCTTATTGCCGAGGAGCTAAAACAGCCGATTCGCGGCGCAGCTTGTGGTGGCACACATCGGCTCGCCGGGCTGAGCCTCGCCGCCCGTCGACGACTCGATCGCCGCGAACCGCTCGATGGCGAATTTAAGCGTGCGGCCGATTATACGGCGCAGTACGAAGCGATGTGTTTCCGGCTACAGAACAATGACGGCAGCTTTAGCACCGAGTGGTTCCGTGGGCCCGGCCAGGAAGACGACCTCGACCGCCGCATCCGCACGACCGGGCACACGCTCGAGTGGATGCTGTATCAACTCGACGACGAAAAACTCGACTATTGGCGCACGGTGCGAGCGGTCAACTACCTGACCAACATTCTCTACAGCAACGCCGACCATCAGTGGGACACCGGCGCAATGTGCCACGGTCTGCACGCTCTGGTTCTGTACGACCAGCGGAAGTTTCAGCCCTACGACGGCGACGTCCCCGCCATCGCCGCCCGCACGACCATCCCGGCATCGAGCAAATCGCCGACCAAGGATGGCTATGGTCCGCAGCGCGAAGACGATCGCAGTAGTGGGTTCCGGCTGTTCGGCGGACGGCGATAGCGTCGCTGTTGTTTCGGCCAAGACTCGGTAGCGGAAGTCGCCAAGACTTTCGGCCGAGCGCGTGACGAGGCCGAAACTCTTGGCGAGTTTCGCTACGGTGGTTGCAAGCATTTCCGTCATTCCCGCGCAGGCGGGAATCTAGAGAAGCAACCTTCGATCGATTAACGGCGAGACGAATCGCGAGATTTGCGTCAATTTTGGCCGATATTGGCGCGGCTGCGGATTCAACGCAGTTGGACAACGACCCGTCTAGATTCCCGCCTGCGCGGGAATGACGGTCGCTGCGATCCCTCGACTGGCTGACCGCTGAAAGCTGACCGCTTTGAGACGCTCGCGGCGCGATCGCCACGACTCGCACAACGCGATTCGCGCGCGAAAGTTTGCCGATTGCCCTCGACATTGCCGATTGAGTCAACTGTCGGCAATGCTAGCGGCTCTGCCTTCGATGACGATGCTGACGACCACTGGTCGGAAAATAGACACGTTATCGCGGCTGTCACACGTAGACGAATCACTCCCGATTTCGCTACCATCGCGGTTGCTAGCTTCGCCGTGATTTTGCCGGATGCAACGTGGCGATCGGCCCCAACCCACTCTAGCGTGTCTGCGAGACGACTATGACCCCTCCGCTGCGGCTTGTTCTGATCCTGCATAACCACCAGCCCATCGGTAACTTCGATGGCGTTTTCGAGCAAGCCTACCAGGACAGTTATCTGCCCTTTCTCGAAGTTTACGAGCGGTTCGAGTCGCTACCGATCGCCCTGCACACGAGCGGTTCGCTGATGGAATGGCTCGCCGATCGCCATCCCGAATACGTCGATCGCCTCGCGCAATTGGTCGAAGCGGGCCGTATCGAGATTGTTGGTGGTCCGTTTTTTGAGCCGATCATGACGATGATTCCGCCGCGCGACCGCGTGGGGCAGATCGAACAGTACACGGCGTGGCTCAACGATCGCCTCGGGGCCGACGTCAAAGGTATGTGGATGCCCGAGCGGGTGTGGGAGCAGTCGCTCACCCGCGATATCGCCGACGCAGGCATCAAATACACCCTGCTCGACGATTTCCATTTCAAAGCGGCTGGCTGGACCGAAGACCAACTGCACGGCTATTACCTGACCGAAGACGATGGCCGGCTTGTGTCGGTTTTCCCGGGCAGCGAGAAGCTCCGCTACACCATTCCGTTTGCCGAGCCACACGAGACGATCGACTACCTCAAGCAAGTGCAATCGATTCGCCCGGGTGCGGTGGTCGTCTTCGGCGACGATGGCGAGAAGTTTGGCACCTGGCCCGACACCAAACAACACGTCTACGACAACGGTTGGCTGCAGCGGTTCTTCGAAGCACTCGAGGCAAACAGCTCGTGGCTCAAGGTCACGACGCCGAGCGAAGCGATTGCTGCTGTGCCGCCTTTGGGGAAGATTTACATCCCCGAAGGGAGCTATCGCGAGATGACTGAGTGGGTGCTCCCCTCCACTCAACTCGTGAAGTTCGAAGACTTACACCACGATTTGGAGGAAAAGAATGAGTGGGATGCCGTGAAGCCGTTCATCCGTGGCGGTTACTGGCGGAATTTCAAGGCGAAGTATCCTGAAACGAACGAGATGTACGCCCGCATGATGATGGTCAGCCGGCGGCTCGACGCGCTGAAAAAAGCGGGTGGCGGCGGCGAACTAATCGAACTGGCCACCACGGCCCTCTATCGTGGACAGTGTAACTGCAGTTACTGGCACGGGGCGTTCGGCGGCACCTATTTGCCACACTTGCGCAACGCCGTGTTCAACCAGTTGATCGCCGCCGACAACTTGATGGACGAATTCGAGTGCCGGGGCTGGGAGTCGGGTGACGCCTGGATCGAACTCGAAGCGGCCGACTACAACCTCGACGGTCGCCAGGAAGTGCGCCTCGCGACGAATCGTCTCGTTTTGCTCGCCGAACCAAACGCGGGCGGACGGCTCTACGAAATCGACGTTCGTACGATCTGCCATAACCTGCTCGCCACGCTCGCCCGTCGGCCCGAAGCCTATCACCGCAAGGTGCTCGCTGGTCCCAGTGCCGGGGGCGCGAACGTCGCCAGCATTCACGACCGGGTGGTCTTTAAGCAAGAAAACCTCGACCAAGAAGTCGTTTACGACACGTTCGCTCGCAAATCGTTGGTCGATCACTTCTATGATCTCGATGTCGACGGGCACGCCATTGTTCGCAACGAGTACCGCGAACAAGGCGACTTTGTCGAAGGAGCCTACGAGGCGCGACTACGCCGCAATCCTGACCGCATGCAATTGCAGCTCTCGCGCGATGGTCACGTCGATGGTCATCAGGTGCGAATAACCAAGGGTGTGACGCTCACCGCCGGTGGCGACGAACTCGTAATCGCCTATCGGCTCGAAGGACTCCCGACCGATCGCCCGGTTCATTTCGGCGTCGAGCTGAACTTCGCCGGAATGCCTTCGGGAGCCGATGACCGCTATTTCACCTCGACCGAAGGCATACCGCTTGGCCAGCTTGGCACGAAGCTCGACCACCACGACATCACCGGCATTTCGCTCACCGACGAATGGCTTGGACTCGCTTGCCATCTCACGATCGACCAGCCGACATCGCTATGGGCCTATCCCCTCGCGACGGTGAGCCAAAGCGAAGGGGGATTTGAGTTGGTGCATCAGTCGGTGGTGGCGATTCCGCACTGGATTCTGCAAGCCGACGAAGAAGGCCGGTGGAGTGTGACGATGCGACTGGCGATTGATACCTCGCTGGCCGAATCGCGCCGCACGCCGGTGGTCGCCACCGCCCAGGCTTAGCGACGAAAATCGACAGGATCACGGGATTGACTGGATCGACGGGATCGAGTTTTGCTGGCTGAGCTGGTGGCTATTTCCGGTCAATCCCGCCGATCCTGCAATCGTGTCGTTACTAACGGCAACCAACGGGTTCGGCTCGCGTGGCGGTCCTTGCTATAATTGACTTGAAGTAACCTCTATTCACGGAGCATCGGGTATGTCTGCCGGATCGTTGCCACAATCGGATGTTCAATCGGATGCAGAGCCGACTTGGGCCATTGCCGAATTGTATCCCTACCAGGGTTACTGGGACGAGGACGAGTATCTCGCACTGACCGATTGGTCGAATCGCCAAATCGAATATACCGATGGCTTTGTGGAGTTTCTGCCCGTGCCAACATTATTGCATCAGTTGATTCAGGGATTTATTTACCGTCGATTGTTCAGCTATATCGACGCACACAAGCTAGGACTCGTCACGACAGCCGGGACGCGGGTCCAAGCGGGGCCGAAGAAGTACCGCCAGCCCGACGTTGTTTATCGTTCATTCGCAAAGATGAGTCGCGATCAACAGCGCTATTTGCATGGTGCTGAGCTAGTGTTCGAGATCGTTAGCGAGGACGACCGCAGCCGTGTACGCGACTACCGCGAGAAAGTAGCCGACTACGCGGCAGCCGGTATTGTCGAATACTGGATCGTCGATCCCCAGCAAGAAGTCATTAAAGTGCTCGCGCTTGTGGACGATGCCTACGTCGAGCATTCCGTCGGTCGACCGGGTGACACAGTTGCGTCGAAATTGCTCGATGGCTTCACCCTCGATGTGAAAGCCACGTTCGACGAGGGAAAACTAGCTGGCGAGCCGTGAGCGTTAGCGACCGGAGTTTTCTCTAGCGACCAATTGACTCTGGACGCTCACGCTGAGGTCTCGCCAATCTCGTCCAATCGACCGGCGGACACTCGCTCTCGAATGGCACTTCCGCCAACAGTGGCGGGACGAGATAGCGTCTCAACTGCTCGGCATTGGTGAGGCAGCTCTCGTCGGTCGATCGGGTCACGTTGTTCAGCACAACCCCCGCCACGTCGAGACCGTCGCGATAAACACTTGCCGTGATGGCTGTTTGCAGCGTGTCGTTGATGACCCCCAGGCGATTCGCCGCGACGATGACAACCGGGCAGCCAAGGTCCATCGCGAGGTCGGCATTGAAGTAGTCGTCGGCCAAAGGCGACATCAGCCCCCCGGCACCTTCGACGAGCAGAATGTCGCACGCGTCACGCCACACTTCGATGCCGCGTGCGAGCAACTCGACATCGACCGACTTGCCTTCCAGTGCGGCTGCAACATTCGGTGCGAGCGGCGCGGCAAACCGCTGGGGACAAACCGCGTCGAGCAATAGCGGTCGTCCGGCTGCTTCCCACAGTGCGACGGCGTCATCCGAAACCAACTCGCCTTCGACCATTCGGCAACCGCTCGCCACCGGCTTGTAGACACCCACCCGCACGCCCGACGCGAATAACTGCTGGGCGATTTGCGAAGCTACATAGGTCTTGCCAACTTCTGTGCCGGTGCCGGTGATAAAGAGTATGCTAGTCATAGTGGCGATTTTACCACTGAGTCACTGAGGTTACAGAGAGCGAACACTATCGACGGTCACCGCTTGGTTAATCACGGCTGAAGAAAGCAGAGGGAATGGACGAACCTAACGTGCAACGAGCTTGGCTAGCTTATGTAGACGCGGAAAATGCACGTGTTCGCGACGACGCGATCGCACAATTGAGGCTCGTGATTGGAATGCTGCACGAGCTACCGCTCGCCCAACGTAGTGCATGGGCGTTAGAGATTGCGGAGTCTTCGATTGACAAAGGGATGAACACGCCGATCCGAATGCCGCTATTTCGCGAGATTATTTTTCCCGCACTATTGGCGGGCATTCACGAACAATTGCCCGGCTGTGCTCGTTGGATGGCCGGCTTCGCACAGTTACTCTACAAGTCGCCAGAGGCCCAAGACCAACTGCGGCCAGAACTACGCACCGAACTTGGTTTGCTTCGCCTTGCAGTGGAGAATGATCCTAACGACCGGCTCGCTCGAGACCGACTTATCGAGTGTTTAGCTTGGCAACTCGACTATTCGATACACGAATTGCCGTCGGGAGTTCTTTATGGAAGCGACGGCGCGAGTATCGAAGAGTGCAACGAAATGCTGACATCTGTCCGAGAGTTTGAACACTTGGTCGAACTAAACGGGGGACGACCAGAATATGAAAATTTGGCGGCAACCTGTCGCTTTCACTATTTGCGATATGCCGAATACTTAGAACCTATCTCAAAACCATAAGAACCAACTGATCGCTAGCATGCGTACATATCATCGAGCATTCTGTTCTTCTCAACGGCACGGAGGTGACGGGTATGAGGAAGGAGTTTCGAGGATCGAGTTGGCGGATGT
>JBGSRO010000005.1:0-39502 GCA_041737535.1 Pirellulales bacterium
AAGAAAGCCGCTTTGACAGCGGGCGTCATTTCGGCTTCCAGTTCCGGCGGCAACTTGCTCATGCAAGTATTGGGGCCGAAATCGACCGTGCGAGTCTAGCCCGGTTTCTCGGGTGCTTGCACCGGGGCGTGAACGGTTACAGACTTTGTTACCGTTGCGAGGTTCCGCTATCCGGCCGGAGGGCGCTGCTCCATCTCTTCGATATACCGCCGAAGTCTTTCGACCTCGTCCGTTACGCTGGCAAGTCGCAACATGTTCTCGACCCGCCTGACAAGTTCGAGTTTGTTGACCGGTTTGCTGAGAAAGTCGTCGGTGCCAGCATCTACGGCCCGCTCGATGTCGCCATGCTCATTGAGTGCTGTCACCATCAGAATCATCGTCCCGCTGGTGGCCGGATCCCCCTTGATTCGCTTGCAAACCTCGAATCCACTGAGCTTGGGCATCATCACATCCAGCAAAATCAAATGCGGGCCGAAACTGGCGACCTTATCGAGCGTGTCCTGCCCATCGACGGCAATCTCGGTATCGACATCTAGTCCAGTCAAGTAGGCCTCGAGCAATTCGACATTGGGCTCGTTATCGTCGGCGATGAGAATGCGATGTCGTTCGTTCATGAGTTGGGTTTACCGGGGTGGTCACGGAGGGAGTCAGCGAGGTGGAAGCCATTCGTTCCGGCTTATTAAGCTCGATGATCGCCGCTTGTCCAAGAGACTTCCGCATTATGTACGATTCACCAGCCAGCCCCAACGGGGCGTACCTATGTAAGCCCGGGGTGGAGCGGCGTAGCCGCGCAACCCTGGGAAACATGGTCGTAACTGCAAAACAAGAACCCCGAAGGGGTGGTCCTAGAACATTAATCCCAAACATATCGCTCGTCAATTTTGACGCCATGCCGGCGGCATAGCTCACGAAATTCGTCTTGGTACGACATCCGACGGTGATGTTCTTCTTGACGGGCGATGTAGCGTTTCACCTGCTCAATGTTCGACACACTCACAGAGAACGCCCCGTATCCGTTTTGCCACTGGAAATCGCGCAGGTCGGGGCGCTGGGTTTTCAGCCACTTCGTCGTTTCAGTCTTCGACACCTTCACGACATCCATGATTGGATGCTTCCGCGACAACTGGCAAAGTATGTGAACGTGGTCTTCGACACCATTGATATGAATTGCGGGCGAGTCAACATCGTTCCTTAAGACCGTTGCGTTGTAGGCGAATAATTCGGCCCTTAGGTTTGCATCGTCGAGCCAATTCGTTCGATGTTTGGTGCTGTAGACGAGGTGCAGAACGACTTGGGCCAACGATTGCGGCATGACGATATAGCACGATTAGAGCCACCCCTTCGGGGTTCTGTTGTGCGGGTGCAACTAAACCCAGGGTTTCACGGCTGCGCCGCTTCACCCTGGGCTAACGTAGTATCACCCATTCGGGGTCGGCATTTGGTGTCGCGTTCAATCAAACCCCCGCAAGCTTCGCATCCATCGCTGCGGCAGGGACCGGGAAGCTGGCGCACAGTTCCTTTACCTGACGGCGGATTCGCTCGTGGATCGACACGTCGTCGTAGCCGCGCAGCGCTTCGAGGATCCAGTGGCCGACCGTTTCCATCTCGGCGGTCCCCATGCCCCGGGTCGTGAGGGCGGGGGTACCGATGCGGATGCCGGAGGGGTCGACTGGCTTGCGTTCGTCGTAGGGAATCATGTTCTTGTTGACGGTGATGCCACACTTGTCGAGCACTTCTTCGGCAATCTTGCCCCCCACGCCGAGCGGGGTCACATCGACCAACATCAGATGGTTCTCGGTGCCACCGCTGACGAGTCGGAGGCCACCATCCGCGAGTGCTGCCGCGAGCGTTTTCGCGTTCTCGATCACCTGCTGTTGATAGGTGCGGAAATCGGGCCGCAGGGCTTCGCCGAAGCAAATCGCCTTGCCGGCGATGACGTGCATCAGTGGTCCACCCTGAATGCCGGGAAAGACGCGGCTATTGAAGACTTTCGAATATTCTTTCTTGGCAAGAATGAGCCCCCCGCGCGGTCCACGCAAGGTTTTATGCGTGGTGGTCGTCACCACGTCGGCGACTTCGACCGGATTGTTGTGCAGCCCAGCGGCGACTAATCCGGCATAGTGGGCCATATCGACCATCAACTTCGCGCCGACTTCGAGGGCAATTTCGGCAAATTTGGGGTGGTCGATCTCACGTGGGTAAGCACTCGCCCCGGCAATAATGAGCTTGGGCTTGTGTTCGCGAGCGAGGCTGGCAACCTGGTCGAAATCGATGCGGTGGGTCTCTTTCGTGACGCCATAGGCGTGAAAGTTATAGAGCATGCCCGAGATGTTGAGCGACATGCCATGCGTTAGGTGTCCGCCGTGAGCGAGATCGAGCCCAAGCACGGTGTCGCCCGGTTCGAGGAGCCCCAGATAAACGGCCATGTTGGCCTGCGAACCCGAGTGAGGTTGAACGTTCGCGAATTCGGCTCCGAACAATTCCTTCGCGCGGTCACGCGCGAGGTCTTCGACCACGTCGACATACTCGCAGCCACCGTAGTAGCGACGCCCCGGATAACCCTCGGCATATTTGTTGGTGAGCACACTGCCAGCCGCCTGCATGACGGCGGGGCTGGTGTAGTTTTCGCTGGCGATCATCTCGAGCCCATCTTGCTGGCGCTCGATTTCGTCGTGTATGGCCGCCCAAACTTCGGGGTCGTTTTGTTCGATAAAATTCATGCTGCTAGGGGGATTTGAAGAGGGTGGGAAATACTCGCGGAACCGCCTCCATTGTCGGTCGCTGTTACTAACTGTCAATCGGACTGGGTCAATCACACTAGGTTAGTAGCCGACGAGCTACGAGGTTGTGAAAAAATGGGACAGGCACCACGGATGACGCTGCTTGGCGGGTTACCTTCAACTGTCCGTGGAGCCAGTCCCATTTATTCACAGCCTCTACGTCTCGTCGCGGTCAGCTTTGTCGTAAGCAGTAACGAATCTAATTCTCAAGACTCCGACGAGGCGTAGCTCGTCGGCTATTGAATCTCATGATCGGGCAACCCTCGGACTTCGATGATCAGTTCCCCCTCATTCTCCGCCAGCTTCGCTGGACTTCACGTGGCTTGAGTACGGGTATCTGAGACACGCCAATTATGCCTCGATCGTCTCTGTACCGATAAACTGCGACTCCAATTCGGGCACGCCCTCTTCCGTGAGCATTTCGATCACTTCACGCAGGTTGGCCTTGAGTTCTGCGACGGTGTTTCCTTGAGAATGCGCGCCCGGGAAAACCGGGTACGTACCCAATGAAGAGCGAAGTATCGGGGCATCGCTCGATGATGTAGGTGTAGGTGTTCATCGATGACTGCTCGAGAATATCGAATTTGGATTGTGAATTGATTGAACCCTTGCCGCTGGGCTCCGCCGCCACTTAATGCATCGCTGTTGTTCGCAAGCTCGTGACGTGCAACAAACCACAAATAGCCATTTCGTCACTTTCCGGGTTGATCACGACGACTCGTTGTTTGCCGACTGCAAGATTCTCAGGATGGCGAACTTCGTACGACTCCCCCCCAGACATCTGAATGACAAATGGCTCGAAGGGGCGTCGTTGGTGCAGTTCGTCGATGGCTGTCTTATTGATCATCGGGAGAAGCTCGGGGCGGGAGTTAGCAAGCTCTTTGAATTGTAGGCATGACTCACGGTAGAAACGACTACGGCAGACGTCGAATCTCGATCGCTAATTCCCCCTCATTCTCCGCCAGCTTTGCTGGCGAGTCGTTAACGCGAAGATAGAGCGTCCCGCTTGCTGTTGGCTCATACACGACATCGGTTCCTAGCGGTGTGGGTTGCCAGAACGCATTGGTGCCTAGTTGGCGAGCGACTTTGTCGGCAGTCCTCGGGTCGACGGTGGCAAGCAACTGACCCAGCGGTCGGCCATCGTGGTAATCGAGCGTCACACCGTCGGCCGAGCAGGGCCAAGGGGTGCCGTCAGGTTCGTGGCTGACGATAAATTGTCTCGTGGCGACCAGTTTGTAGCGTCGGCCCGCTTCCACCAACCAGCCGGTCGATTGCCAGCCGCGGTCGGTCGCGATTTTGCACTCGGACTGCGGACCAACCAGAGGGCGGCCGAACTTAAAATCGATTGTCTCGCGTTTAATGTCATACCCGTAATCGAGCTGCGTAGTAAACAACCGCCACTCGCTATCGAGATGAGACCAGTCGTCGGCGAAGGTGGCGTAGAAGCGTTTGTCGAAATCGGGGTCGAGTACATTGCCGGCAAGCGAGCGCCACCTTGCTTGAAAACGCGGATGCGTGTCGAGCAGCTTCGCTAGTGCCCAACACCAGGCATACTCTTCGGTCGTGAGCGCCCGCGTGTTGTCGGTCTTCATCACGACCGTTATCGATCGGCCACGGCCCGCATCGATTGCGTCGCGAACCAGTTTCGTGCGCCCCCACATCGCGAACCCGTCGCGATTGGTGGGCATGACGCCAAGCGTCACTTCGCCCGTCTCGGCGTTCCAGGTGTGCGTCCCCAAGTGCTCGGCCATCGACTCCATGTACCACCCAGGACCACAGCCACCGAGTTGCGTGGCCATGAAACTATGGGTCAGTTCATGAAGCAGCAAATGACGGCGATAGTCGGCGGTGGTTTGCTCGTGCAACCAAAGCCGATAGCCGACCGAGAGCCCATTGGGGAACTCGGCCCGGTCGCCGGGAAGCAACTCCGTGGCGATGAACGTCTCATCGTTTTGCATGAGACACGCGCGGACTCGCCAGCGGTCAAGTGACCTTGCCGGCAGTTCGAAGTGAGCGCGCAACTTCGGCACAGCCGCGTCGGCGATTTTTGGCAGTTCGTCGATCTCGCGAGACGCAGGCAAGTCGGTGATGAGCGTGAGGTACTTGCCTTCGACCACTCGCAATCCGGCCCGCTCGAGCCGCGCGCGATCGAGCCTTGGTAACGCGGGCCACTGGGCGATGGCCGCTTCGCGGTCGAGACCAGTGGTTTGGGGATTGGGTGACTGAGCATTCGCCGACGAATTGATTGCGAGCAATATGAGCACGAAGCGCAAGCAAGTGAGTTGCATCGACGTAGGCCGGATTAAGGCGACAGCCGCAAATCCGGCGACGGGTCGTTTTCTGCGCCGCGATGCCGGAATCGCGCGAGTACGCTTATTCCGGCCTACCTCACCGATCGCGGAGCGATCAACAACGATTCCGCTACTGACCGAACAATCGGTTGAGCGCCTTGTTGATGCCACGGTCGATGAGCGGGTTGATGCTCTGTTGCAGCACGGCACGAAGGTCGGGCTCCCAGCGCGAGAGGGTGCCTCCGACCGGCACTTGAATCGACGTTTCTTTGAGGCCCGGGTGCGTTGCATCGAAGGTCAAGTTGAGGGTTTCGTCGAGTCCGACCGATCCGCTGGAGCGGACCACGACATCGCCAATTTCAAATTCCAATCCTTGATGATACACGCGACCATCGACCAAGCGGAAATCGACCACGCGATCGCGGACAACTATCAACGATCGATTCGCCCTGGCGTCGGCTAGCTTCAACGGGTCGACCCCCTTGGCGAGTGCCTCGACACGCGAAGCGAGGTCGACGATAGGCTGAATCGTCGGACCCGCACTCACGCGAATACTGCTCACGGAAAGCTGACCGGCGACCGTCGCCGCCACGGGTCTGGCTAGCGGCACGGTCGCCCCTTCGAGCCGGACGCTAAACTTTCCCTCGGCCTGCGTCGCACGGTCGAGGATCGGCACGCCAAATTTGAGCATTCGATTGCTCACTTCGGGCGTAATCGTCACATTCGTCAGCAGCGGACCGGCCGGCAGAGTGAGCACGGCTGGTTCGGGCTTGAGCAGCACGCGTGGCGATGCCGTGAGCCGGCCACCGCCGACGGCGAAGTCGAACGGCTTGATGTCGACAGTGCTGCCCAACATTTGAGCTTCGATCTTGCCGCCACCAATGGGGAGTCCGAACAGGCTGGCCGATTCCCAAGGGGCCAGCACGTAGGCATTCAAGCCGTTATTGGCATTGGCCGAGACGGGTACGACCTCAACCTGCGAAATACCCAGCGGACCACTCAAGCGGATCTGTGCCTGCTGTCGGCCGACCAGTTTCACATCGGGGCCGGTAAGTGGTTCGACGAACAGCGTGGTAATTTGCGCGAGATCATAGTCGACGGTGCCGACCAGTTCGGCGACCGGGCGGGTTTGCAAGTTGACGAGTTTGCCTTGTGCCGTAACGCCGATGATTTGCGATTCGCCCCGCAAGTTGCTTAACACGAGCTCGTCGCTGGCGGGACGATAAGTTACTCCGCCGGTGAGTGTGACCTGCATGGGTTTGGGTGGCGGGGCTTGAGCCATACCAGCAAGCGGCACGCGCGCTATCGCGACATTGTCGCCCCGAACGTCGAGTTGGGCGCGAAGTTCGTCCCCCACTTTCTCGAGTTTCACGTTACCGACCAGTTGGCCCAAGGCGGCGAGCCGCGTCGTGTCGGTCGGTTTCACTCGCCTCCACGCAGCCAGTCGCGCGAGGTCGCTGCGAAGCGCAAGCTCACCCCCGGCAGCCGTTTGCGCCGTGTTGTCGAGTGTCCACATCCAATTCCGCAAACTCGCCGCAATCGTACTGCCGACGAGCTGACCATTGCGGCTGGCGAGTTTGCCCGCAGCCGAGTCGATGTCTAAGTCGCCGGTCCATTCGATGCGTTTTTCAATCACGTCCCAATTGGGCGACTGCAAGCGAAAGTCATCGACCGCCAGTTTCGATTCACTTAGCGAGCAACGGAATGGTTCGGGGCGAAACTTTCCGGTGCCGTCGAGAGCGACGCGCCCTGTGAGTTGCCAATCGCCCGTGCTAGCGAAGGGCTGCAAGCGACGCTGCCAATTGCCAGCATCGCCGACGACATTCAGCTTCACCGGCCAAGCGGTCGTGGCTAGCGATTCGCCGAGTGTGGCGGTTGCCGTGAGGTCGGCTACCAGTTCGTCGCGACCGGCCGTGAGCACGACGTGGCCCATTGTGAACGACTGCGGCAAATGCCGCGCTGCGTCGTACATCCCTTGGCAGTTGGCTTGCCACTCAACGAGCGGCTCGGCCGCCAGTTTGCGATTCGATTGCATGACGATCAAATTGTTGAGCGCTCCGGCCCCGCTGGCGGTGAAGCGGCCCCCGTCGTCGACTTGCATGGCGCCATTGAGTTGCCCGGTGCCTGCGAGCCGCAGGTCGCTCATGTCGACGAATTCGCCCAGCTTTTGTGCCAGTTTGTCGAGGTCGAAGTTGGCCTCGATGCTCATCTGTTTGCGATCGCCTGTGAGCGCGAGCTGAGCGAACTCGCTGTTGATGTTGGCCGACTCGACCATCACCCGGTTTTCGTATTGCCGTGCGGCGAGGCGAATCCGCAGCGGCGCGTCCCAGGTAAAGTTTCTCCCATCGCGGCGACCGGCCAGGGCGGTCGTTTCGAGATTCGCCAACACGCGGAGCGCGTCGGCATCGGGCTCGGCGTTCACACGAAAGCTAACTGTGCCGCCGGTGATTTCGGTTCCTTGGCGGAGTGGCACTAGCTCGGGCGCGAGTTTCGTGAGCTGCGCGAGATTGACTTCGCCTTCGACGACGGCGCGGCTGCCGGCTAAGAGCCGTGGCACGTTACCCCAAGCGGCCAACGGCACGATGCCGGTCGTTGTCGCCGTACCCGCGTCGGTGGTGATGGCGAGTTGTTTAGCGGTAAGCTGGCCACGGACAAGTTCCAAGTTCCAAGGCAGCTCAACACGGGGCAGTGCAAGCGGACGATTTGCCACGGCCGCTCCGAGATAGCGAAACTGCGTGATGTTGATCCGCCCGAGCGAGAGGGCATTCACACTGGCTAGCGTTAAGGGTACTTCGGCCGGTGTGCTCCACCTCAACTCGCCTTGTCCGCTGGCGATGCCATCGAGTTGCATCGCACGATCCCACCGCCGCAGCCAAGGCCGCGCGGCCGCGAGAGGCAAGTTGTCGCATGTTAGTTCACCCTTTTGCTGTCCATCGGGTTTGCGAGTGAGCACGATCTTGGCGTCGCCACGCGGGCCGACCTCGGCGAGCGTCTGGGGATTGAGTGCGCCGATCTGCCCAACGGCGGCGACTTCAAGCGGGCCGTTGCCTGGGTGGTGAATGTCGACTTCGAGGTGATCGATTCGCCACATTTCGCCCAACTCGGGATCAGCCAAAAACGCTTGGCCGCCGGTCAGCGCAAGTGTGTACTGGGGTCCGTTGGAATCGGCCGTCGGGTCGTCCGCAGCCGTTAGCTCGGCAACCACTCTCGCCATGTCTTCAAGGTTGCTGCCGTTGTCGCGGGTGACGACATACAGCGTCGGCTTGTCGATGCGAATCACGCCCAAATCACGGCGATCGAACGCCAGATTTAGCAGCGATTTTGAAATGGTGATGCGCTCCGCTTCAAGCACCTTCTGCCCCGTCGGGTCGAGCACGACGACACCCTCGGCATCGATCCCACTTAGCCAGCCGAGCGAGAGCGAATTAACGTTTGCCGCTCCCAGTTCGGCTGGCACAACACGCGCAAGCACCATCGATCGCAGCGGCGAATTCGACAGCAGCCAGGGAAGCGCCCCAACAAATACCGCCAGCACGAGCAGCACCACCAACACGCGGCGACGAAACTTGCCCAGCCGCGAACCACGCGGGGCGGGCGTAGCGAGTGAATCGAGCGAATCGGCCATAACACACAACGGGGGCTTCGGGAGCGGGCAGCGCGGCTCGCGATTCTAGAGGCGACCCCAACGCGACGCCACGGCGGTTGGTGCAACGCTAGCAACCACGAACCGCCTGCGAATCCCGATGGTTCGCTGAGTGCCATTACGAGGCAATTGTTTCAGGTCGACATGTCGTCCACGACGACCACCATCGCGACCGGTACGGTCATCGACGGCGCCATCAAACTCGCAATGCTCGTTCTGCTGAAACCGATTGGCACTTGCCCCCACCCCGGCCCTCCCCCGGAGGGGGAGGGAGAGTGCACGACTTAGAAACCACGGAACGGATGCGCGGCTTCTTCTTTGCCGGCCAGCATTTCGTCGACGCTCGGCTTGTTTTCCATCGCGTTCTTCACTGCCATCTTGGTCGCTTCGTAGTTGTAGTCGTAAATCTTCTTGTCATCGTCGGCTTGGGGGTGAATGAACACACCGCAGACACAAACCAAGCTCTCGGCTTGGTCCTTTGGAATCACCCCATCGGCAACGCTGTCAGCAATGGCCTTGGCCACGGCGGCCTGGGCTGGGCCGAACATTTGGACCGCTTGCTTCATGCCCTTGATGGTCACCTTGGTGATCATCACCGTCGCCGGCTTCACGGCCAAATTGGGCGTGAGCACCGCCAACAGGTTGTTGTGGCCTTCGCTCTGGGTCGACAAGGCGTTGGCGAAAGCGGACCCCACGGGGCCATCTTTTGTGCCGATCAGCAAGTCGATATGAGCGATTTCGTTGCCATCGCCAGCGAGGGCTTCCCCAATAAACATCGACATCGTGACTCTCCTTTAAAAAGTGGCTAATACAGGAACGGCCGAAACCGCCGGTACGGGCCAAAAAAAGGCCGCCGCGAAATTGCAAATCGCCGGTTTTCGGAGACCGGAGTGCAATGCGGGGTGAGCCGGCGAACGAACAGTAAAGGGGAATCCGACCCGGGCCACATTACCAGAAGGCCACCGAGTCGAGTTCTCTTTGCCGAGAGAGTAACAAAATTATCGGGTAAAACAAGGATATACCGCCGCCAGCCAGCGCGTTTTCTGGACAAATGCGTCGTAACCTGCCAGAATCACATCGAGAGTCCGGCGTCCGACCCCGATCGCGGTACGCACTATTCTCGCACAAAACGTCATCCTCATCTTTAGTTGCGGCCAGTCGCTTACTACCGCAAGGAACAGATGGAACAGAAAGAGCAAACAGGAACCGAATCATGAAGAACCCTCGCTCCAATGCAGGCTTTACACTCGTCGAACTGCTGGTGGTAATCGCCATCATTGGCACCCTCGTGGCGCTGCTGCTTCCAGCCGTGCAAAACGCCCGCGAGTCGGCCCGCAATAACACGTGCAAGAACAACATGAAGCAACTTGGGCTAGCGGCGCAATCTTACGATACGACAACCAGCAAACTGCCCGGCTACATTAACGACGTATTCGACCCTAATAGCGGCAAGGATGGCAACGGTGACTATAACACCGCACGCCAGGCGAGCTGGGTTGTGATGTTATTCCCCTACATGGAACAGAAGCAGTTGTGGGATCGATGGTCGAACTTTCAGTCGGGACTCAACGCCAATACCGACGCGCCCGAAATCGAAATTCTCGAGTGTCCCAGCGACGCACCCGAATCTCCCGGCCAGCCTTGGTGCAACTACGTCGCTAACTCGGGTTGGGCCTTTGGCGATGACGCCCGCTCGTCAGGCAGTTCGCAAAACGTCGAGAACGTCGCCAACGGCGTCTTCATGGACCTCAGCCAAAACCGGAACGCCTGTGGCTCGGCAACCGATGGACGCGAAGGCGCTCTCAAGCAGCAGTGCTCGATGAACTATCTGTCGAGTAACGACGGCACCAGCAAGACGATGATGTTCAGCGAGAACTTGCATGCTTTTTTCTGGACCTATCCGGCCGTCAATTCGGCCAACAAAGGGAGCGAATACGCCGACGCCAAGAAATTCTTCGGCTTCGTCTGGCATAACGATCTCAGCACGTGCGAAAACAACGGCGTAAGCACCGCCCGCATCAATGGCGACAACAACCTCGACGCGATTGGTACAGCTCCGTCGTCGATGGACCAGATGATGGAGTGCTATGCTTATCCGTCGAGCAACCACCCCGGCGGCGTGAATGTTGGCTTTGCCGACGGTCGCATTGCTTACGTGGCCGACAGTATCGATCCCACAATTTATCGTCAACTCATGACCAGCAGTTCGCGCAAGAGCAACCTAGTCGTCGGCAGCACCCCCGACCGCAAGCTGGCTCCCGTTTCCGACGATGCGTTTTAGTAGCGCGAGTTTTACTGGTCCAGATTTTCGTCCTTCCCGCGAAGGCGCGAATGACGCGCTCGCCTCGCAAGCTGTTCGCGTTGCGAAATGTTAAGGCTGACGGCTGACCGCTGATCGCTTCACCGGTTTACGGCAGCGTGATGTTCTTGAGTTCAAAATCAAAACTCTGTTCCACAATCGCCGCAGGCGATTTGTACACCCACTTGAGCCCTTCGATGCCGTTAGGCAGATCGAACAGATAGGCGATGCCGACTTCGTTTTGCGTTTGCATCGTCGTCTCGAACCCGGCGTGGTCGATGACGTTGCCGTCTTTCGCTTCGAGATAAGTTGTGTTGCCAAACACCCAGCCACGGTGCGACGCGAGCGCGTCGCTCGCGTCGGCCAGCTTGAGCCGCATGTGGACTTCCCAGATGTCATTGTTCTTCCGCACTCGGTCGAGCGTGACGGCCACGCCCCCTTTGATTTGCGTGATGGCTTGCTCACTCTTGAGATCGCCAAACTCGAACGTCTCTTGACTCCCCGGCAGCAGTCCCAGCAGCGTACCGGTCAGCGACTGAATCTTCGCCGCATCGCGGCCCGGCAGCTCGAACGGTAGATTGAGCTCAACATTCTGTGTGCCCGGTTGTACCTCGACATTGAACACCCGCCCCGGCTGAGTCGTTGCGAGTTCTTTGCCGCCGCCGATATCGAGGGTTACCGAATCGATTGGCAGCGCCAGCGCGATCGGCCGCAAGCGAGGTTCCCAGGCGATTTCGAGATCGACCCTGAGCGACTCGGTCGTCGTGTTACGGAGCCCCCGCGTCGCAACGACTTCGACTGGCTCGAAGCGAATCGGCCCGGCGTAGCTTGCGATACCATAGCGATCGGTTCGCCCCGGCGCGCGATCGGTGAGCTGCATCGCCCCCGACTCGTCGCCATAGCCATAGATATCGACCTTCGCTTGGTCGAGCGCCTGGTCGAGCACCGACCAGAATGGCAAATCGTCGGCGACAACCGTCACCTTGGGATCGGTCGGTGCTTGGCCAAATTGCTCGCGCGCATCGATAATCTTGTTGCCGGTTTGATTTTCGAGTTCGGCGAGCAATTCGCTCAGCTTCCATCCCGCGGCGGTGACAGTCACATTTTTTCCAGCGGTCGCTGCTTTCGCGCGGCGCGTCTCGAGCACAGCGCGAATCGACTGTACCCGCTCGCGAACGGCCGGCGGCAAATTCGCATCGGCCGCCGGCAGCAGCGCCAGAAAGTCATCGAGCGGAATCGCATCGAGCTCTGCCAGCTTGATAAGATTCTGTTCGGCAAGATCGCGCTCGGCAATCGTATCGCCGGCTAGGCTTAGCAGCAGGTCGTCGACCTGTTCCTGAATCTGCTGACGGATTTCGGCCGCTTCCGCGTCTGTTTGTTGCGCTGGCGACGAACTGACCAGCGACATGATGCACAAATACAACACAACGGCAACGGAAAGTGAGCGAGAAAACAACACGACAAAATCTCCGGCAAAAAGAGTCGGCTATTTGGTTTGGCAATTGGTTGCCTGCAACCCATTCTACAGTATGCAGCAGCCCAAAAACTATTTTCGACGCAAAGACACAAGCAAGCTGGAGAACCTTGTGTTTGCCAGCCTCTGCTGGCTTGTTTGTGCTTCCGCTGTCGCTGCCGAGCCGTTCATGTTTCGCGCGCTGGTCGAGGGAAATTGGCTCGAGGGCCAGCCCCTTTCGTGGGACGCAACCACAATGGTGTTGCTCGCACGCGATGGTCAGGTACACACGTTCGACCCGCGCTTGGCCGCGCAGGCGACGAAAACATCGCCTCGCTTCGTCGGACTGTCGTCGGGCGAGTTGCGGCAGCAATTGCGTAGCGAGTTCGATAATCGCTTCACGATGACCGGTTCCCAGCACTACATGGTCATTCACCCCGTCGGACGTGGCAGCGAATGGGCTGAGCGATTTGAGCAGCTCTACCGCGATTTTTGCCGCTGGGTACGCGTGCGCGGTTTTGATCCGGCCGAGCCAGCCTATCCACTGGTGGCCGTGGTGCTGTCGAGCGAGCGCGATTACTTGGCTTACGCGGCCGCGACCGGCCAGACGCTCCAGCCGAACACGGTGGGGCACTACGACCCCGTCACCAATCGCGTTTTGCTGTACGACGAGGGGGGCGACTCAGCGACGGCCGACACGGTGATTCACGAAGCAACCCATCAAACGGCGTTCAACGTCGGCGTTCACGCGCGGCTTGCCGAGAATCCTCGCTGGCTCGTCGAAGGCCTCGCGACGCTCTTCGAGGCGCGCGGCGTTTACCGCGCCGAAGCCCGCGACTCGATTGCCGACCGATTGAACCCCGGCCGACTCGCCGCGTTTCGCTATCTCGCGGGCGACCGGCCGTCGGGCCAACTGCAAAACCTAGTCGCCAGCGACACGCTGTTTCGCGTTGACCCCGATGCCGCGTACGCTGAAGCATGGGCGCTTTCGCTCTACCTGAGCGAAACTCGCGGCGCGCAATATGCTCGCTACTTACTCGCCACCGGCAACCGCAAGCTGGGCGAAAAGTACGCGGCGGCCGATCGCTTGGCCGACTTTGCGGCAGTCTTCGGCAGTGACTTAGAGTTGTTCGAGGCGAATTTCTTGCGCTGGATGAGCGAGCTGCCTTAACAAGTCATCGCTTATCGCTCATCGTTCATCGCTCGACAGCCACTGCCTTCGCCACCTGATGACTCACCGGCGTGGCGCCGACGACATAACGGACTGCGATTGTCGCGTGCTGCGATCCCCACGTTTGTGGCTGGTCGATCCACAGCACTTTGCGATGACCTTTCGCGGCAAGGTCGACGGTGAACTCGGCCGACTCGTCACATTCGCGAACCAAGAGTTGCAGCCGTAGTTCGTGTTGGCCTTCGAGGGTTGCTTGAGGCGATGGGCGCATTTGGAAGAACACGCCTCGGCCCGACTCTCGCGTACCACTAACGATGACTGGCTGCTGGGCTGGCAGTCGCGTGGTAGTTTCGGTCGTCACGCCCCGGCTAGTGCGATTGGCCGAGATGCTGGGGGTGACTTTCGCAGCGGCTTCGAGACCGGGAATGGGAAGCTGTCCCCCCAGCGTGGCATCGACCGAGCGGCCTCGTTCATTGGTCGTGGTCACGGCCACCGGGGCGAGTCCGCGAGTGTCGAGAGTCGTGCGCGGAGCGAAGTCGTGGACCTGGGTCTCGGCGGGTCCGGTGACATCGATCGCCACCTCGCGAACCCGCGATACATTCCCCACTGTGACGCGCACCGAGATCGGAATCACGACTTCGACGAGCCGATGGTCGGGCCAAATGTCGGCGAGCCCGCGCGGCGAGATGTCGTGAGCGACCACCGCCCGAGGCACGTCGAACTCGACGCACGGCAAACCCTCTTCGAGCCCAAGCAGTTCTTGAGCCTCAGCAGTCGGTGTGAATAGCACCAGTTGCCACAATATCGCCAGTGCGATTGATTGCCTAACCATTTCACAAGTCCCCATGAAGAATCTTAGTCTCTGACAAAAATTGGCTTCCCCACACATGCCTACGCAGCCGGAGCGTGAAAAGACGAACGGGGCGGGAGTGTTTTTTGCGATTGACTTCGTTGCCAGCGACGGACTGGTGCAGACGAATCGTCTCACCCGCACGAAAAACTCTCGAATCCGCAGGCCTATGTTGGCAATAACTCATCGAGTCGGCCTGCGACACTCGCGAACATCGCTGGCAGAAGCTCGACCAGTTCGCCCGTCAGCGGATCGAGCCTTACGCGTGCTAGCACTTGATTGACGCGAAATGCTAGCAGTGAGTCGTCGAGGTAGTCACGCAAAAATTGCACTTCGCAAAATCGAGGAATCCACTGTGCAAGCGACTCGGCCCGGCCGCCGCTAAGCTCACAAACCGCGTCGGCGACAAACGGGGCGTCGACCGATTGCATCATTTCATAGTAGCGATCGAGCAGCCCCACCTCGCGCTCGGCCAGCGCTCGGTCCATGAGCAGCTCGACCATGATATGTCCCAAGAACCCCGACCGGAGATCGCTGATGTCGCCCAGTCGCTCGCGCAGCTGCAGACTGAAATCAATCGACAACTCGGTGAACGCCCGCGTCGAGTGGAACCAAGCATCGTCGGCGTGGTGCTGAATGATGCCTCGCGCGAGATCGGCGAGCCGCGCGTTCTCATGACCGACGAATGGCTCAGCTTGGCGAGCGCGGCAACGAACTTTGCGATTGACCACATTCAGCCAATCAGGGACCGCCGTTCCGGCGATGAAGTTGGCTGACTCGTTGCCGGTGATGAGAAAGCGGTGGGCGTGGGCGAGATAGTTCACATCGCCTCGAATACGGCCGCCACAGCCTGGCCCGTGCCGTTGTGGTTGAGTGCGACAAACGGGCCAGCAGGCAGCGACTCCCACTCGCTCGCGAGGCGAATCGGGCAATCGTTGCTAGCCGCTCCCGCGCGATAGGTAGGGGCAAGGCGACCATGTTGGCAGCCAAGCAAACTCAAGGCCAGTTCGACCGCACCGCCGCCGGCGCCGAGGTTGCCGAAGTAGCTCTTCGCTGCCAACACCGGCACTTCTTTCGCTCCCCCTTGCAACACCGACGCGATGGCGGTTGCTTCGGCAGCGTCGTCGGCGCGGGTGCCGAGCCCGTGGGCGTTGATGTGCGAGAGCGTAACGGGGGCGACATCGGCCATGTCGAGGGCCGAGGTGAGCGCGGCCGCGATCGCTTTTTGCGGCGGATCGCTCCGGCCGATCACGTTCTCGTAGCGCGAGACAATTGGCCCCACCGTGGCGATCGGTTTCGCTCCGCGGTGCAAGGCGTGCCGCCTGCTCTCAAGCACGAACAGAGCCGTCCCTTCGCCGACGACCATCCCGTTTCGATCGGCCGCGAAAGGGCGGCAACTGAACGCGGGATCGTCGCACTCGGTCGCAAGACGCTGTGTACCTCGCCAAAGCAGGTCGCCAATCGCGAGCCGCGAGCTGACTCCACCAGCGAACATCACATCCGCACTGCCGCGACGAATCACATCGGCTGCTTCGCCGATGGCCGTGAGGCTCGAGATGTCGCCGTTGGCGATGGTGTTAGTTGGTCCGCGTGCGTCGCGGCGAATGCCAACGTGACAGGCGGGCATGTTGGGCAGGTACTTGAGCATCCACAGCGGAAAAAATTCGCGGAACGCTTTGCTGCCCCACTTGCTGAAATCGAACTGGCCATCGGTGATACACGCTTTGTAAGGACCGACTAGCTCGTCGAAGTCACAATAGATGAGCCCCGCCCCAAGGACGACACCCACCCGGTCGGGGTTGGCCGGTTCGTCGGGAAGCCCGGCGTCGGAGGCCGCCATTTCGGCGGCTGCGAAGGCGAACTGAATCTCGCGGGCCATCACCTTCAGGCTCTTGCGCGGCTGCACGTGTTCTTTGGGGTCGAAGTGATCGACCACGCCACCAAACGGCGCAGGCCAGCCAGCCGCTTGGTAGTCGTCGATTGTGCGAATGCCGGCGCGGCCCGCTTCGAGCGACTCCCAAACCGCCGCGCGGCCCACCCCCAACGGACAGACGATTCCCACACCAGTGATGACAACGTCGTCCAAAACCCGCCGATCCTTTTGTGATAAGTTTTCTCGAAGTCGACTTGAGCCGAGCCTGTTAGTCTAATTGTGTGGCCGATGGCACTCAAGAACAGCCGATTCTCGCGAACGTGCTTACTTTGCCACAATCTTACGGCCCAAAATCACCACATCGCGGCGAACGTCGTCGAGTTCGGTCACCTCTGGAAGAAATCCCCACCGCTCGAATCCCACCTTTTCGTTCATTCGCAGGCTCGCCTTGTTGTGAGCGAATACCAGTGACACGACGTTTTCGATACCCAGTCGCGGGCATTCGGCGATCAGCTTCTCGAGCATCCAGGTGCCGAGCCCATGCCCTTGTTTATCGGGGGCGATATAAACGCTCAACTCGGCCGTGATGTGATAGGCGGCGCGGGGCAGGAACGGGGCGAGCCCAATCCAACCAACTATTTCATCGCCGACGAGTGCTACCCACAGTGGATGTTTGTCGGCCGTGTGCGCGGCAAACCAATCTTCGCGCTGGGCCACCGTCACGGGGCGCAGTTCGGCCGTCGCGCTACGACCGGCGATCGAGGCGTTGTAGATTTCGACAATTCTTGGCAGTTCGCCACGAACCGCTTCGCGCAGTTCGACTTGCGAGAGGAAATCGTTCATGAGACTGTTCCTCGATGCGATCCAATCGTAGCGAAAGTCTTGGCGAATTCCGCGACATCAATACCGACGCCGCCGTTATCGGCGTTCACATCGTACTCTACAATTGGCCGACATGATTGTCATTGGTGTCGACGAAGCTGGCTATGGCCCGAATCTGGGGCCGCTCGCGATTGCCGCGTCGATGTGGTGGGTCTCAGGCGACTCGGCCGATCTCTATGCGCTGCTCGCCGGTTCGGTGAATCGGGATGGCAGCGGGGGGCAACTCGCCATTGCCGATTCGAAGACCCTTTACAAACCGAGGGGTTCGCTCGCACGATTGGAAATGGCGGTGCTTGGCGCCATTGGGAGGAACGAAGTGACGTTGCGTCAAATCGTTCGTGGCCAACTCGCCCCGCTGCCGTGGTATCAAAACTACGATCCACAATTGCCGGTCGATGCCACACCTGTCGACATCGCGCGGGCCTTGCAAACGTTGGCCGTTGGACCGGCGCGGCCACTCGCGCTGGTTGTGCGCCTGATCGAAGCGGCCGAACTGAACGACAGCATTGCTCGGCTTGGCACCAAAGGTGCCGTCCTCTCGGCCGCGAGCCTTCAACTGGCTCGCGATGTGCTTGACGAGTTTTTGAATTCGCAAAGCGGACCGAGCGAACTCTCCACCGCGCCCGTCCTCTTGCAGTTCGACAAACATGGCGGACGCAATCGCTACGCGGCTCTCTTGCAACACACGTTCGCGGGCGACTGGATCGACACCGAACACGAAAGTCGCAGTGAGAGTCGCTATCGGTGGCAAGTCGCCGGTCGAGCCTATCGAGCAACTTTCCGCGCAAAGGGCGAATCGCAACTCCCCACTGCGCTCGCTTCGATGGTGGCCAAATACACACGCGAGCTTTGCATGAAGGCGTTCAACAAGTTTTGGTGCGACCAAGTCCCGGGCCTCAAGCCGACGGCCGGTTACCCGGTCGATGCACAGCGGTTCAGATCCGAGATTGCCGAGCGGCAAGCGGAACTCGGCATCAGCAACCACGCGCTGTGGCGCTGCCGGTGAGTATCGTGCCGGCATCGCGGCCAATGATCGTTCCGCGCTCGCCACCGGTCGGGGTCAGTTCGGCCATCGTTTCGAGCAGCGGCAAATTCGCTTCGCGGTCGCGGAACTCTTTGCTTTAGCCAGCATTCAAGCCAGTGCGAATCATTCCCGAGTCGCCGCCGGGGAAAACCGAAATCAAATTGCTGCTCGGCGTCGGCGCATCGAACTTCGTCGGGCATGATTGCACGTTTCGGCGAGCTTCTATTTGGAAGGTCAACCATCACGCGCCTGGCGTCAATGACTGAACCCAACGTATTCTTGTTGCCGGCTGAGTTGCCCTTGCTGTCGATGATTCGTATAACCGAGCTGTCTAAAGTCCCTTTTCCGTAGCGACTCTCGATTCCCTTTTGCCATGCCTCCTCGAATTATTGATGTCCGTCAAACCGACGATGTGCGTGATGTTGTGCATCGGGCGGTCCAGGCTCTCGCCGAGGGACAACTGGTCGTGTTTCCGACCGAAACCGTCTATGGCGTGGCCGCCAGTTGTTCGCTCGACTCGGCCATCGACCGGCTCGTCGCGGCCAAGGGTCGCGGCACCAATGCGCCGTTTACGCTCGCGATCAAGAGTGCCGAAGAGGCCGAGGACTATGTCCCCAACTTCAGCCCACTTGCCCAGCGGCTCGCGCGGCGCTGTTGGCCCGGGCCGATTACGTTGGTGGTCGATGACCCGCCGACCGGTGGGCTCAGCGAACAATTCTCGACCCGCGTGCGCGAGGCGATTTGCCCTCACGGAACGATCGGGCTGCGAGTCCCGGCGAGCGGTATTCTGCTCGACGTGCTGCGGATGCTAGCGGGTCCGCTCGCGCTCACAAGCGCCAACAAATCAGGCGAGCCCGACTCGCTGAGCGCCGAGCAAACGGTCGCCTCTTTGGGAAATACAGTGCAGTTGGTGCTCGACACGGGGCCATCGCATTATGGCCAAGCGTCGAGCGTCATTCGCATTGAAGGAAATCGCTATACGATGCTCCGCGAAGGTGTGGTGAACGACGAAACACTCGAACGGCTCGCGCGGGTCAGCGTCGTGATGGTCTGTACCGGCAACACGTGCCGCAGTCCGATGGCCGAAGTGTTGATGCGCAAGCAGTTGGCCGACAGCCTCAAGATCGACATTGCTGACCTCGAAAGCCAGGGGGTGCAGGTTGTCTCGGCCGGACTCGCGGCCGCCCACGGGGCACCCGCCAGCCCCGAGTCGGTCGAGTTGATGAGAGCACAAAACCTCTCGCTCGACGACCATGCGTCGCAGCCACTCACCGAACAAATGCTCCGGCACGCTGACTTAATTCTGACGATGACCGGTAGCCACCGGCGTGCGATTGTCGACAGTTTCCCTTCGGCCGCGCCGAGAACTTTTGTGCTGTTGCCCGACGGCAACGACGTCGCCGACCCGATCGGCGGGCCAATCGAAATGTACCAAGCGTGCGCCAAGCAAATCGCCACGGGCGTCGCCCACCACGCGCAAAAGGTGCTAGCACAGCGCCCCGCTCGGTAATGGCGCCCCGCTCGGTAATGACGAAGAAGGCATTTGTTGCCTTGTTTCGTCATTCAGGCTTCGTCACTCGTTATTACAACTCGCTACGCCGCCTAGCGCTGGGCCAACTTGCTACTCCGCGTAGCGCTGGGCATAGTCGAGCACCCACTTTTCAATCAGCGCCCGAAACTCATTCATGTCGACTTCGTCGAGTTCTTGATAGCTGTTCCGCGAGAAGTTTTCGCGATTACGAATGGCTCCCTTCGCCACAACGTCGAGCACTTTGAACTCATTGTAGGGCGAAACGACCAGCAACAGTCGGCTGAAGAGATTGCTTCGGCGACCCCCTTCGATGCACAGATCGTCGCGCGAGATGGCACTTCCCCAGCCTCGTTCGTCGACCACCGTTTCGTAGCGGAACCCTGGGTAGTGGTCGGCCAATTGATGCAGACAGCCTTCGATATGGTCGGCCAGTTCGCGGCGGAGCGACGCATGGCGCTTTCTGTATTCTTCTTCGCTGACAGCGGCCGCGTTTTGCTCGGCTTGACGGGCCTCGCGCTGGTTGCTCCCGCGCTCGGTTGCCTGGCGAAGTTTATCCTTAAAATCCATCGAGAGTTGCTCTTTTGTTTGGTACGTCATTCCCACGAAGGCGGGAATCGAGAGTGAAACCGCTGCGTCTGGATTCCCGCCTGCGCGGGAATGACGGAATCCGCTCAACGACTGTTCGTTCAGTTTTTAGTCTCCGGTTCGTCCTTCTGCTTCTTCTTCACGAATTGCAACAGGTCGCTGAACGAACGCATGGCCTCTTTCCCTTGCTCCATTTCTTTGGTCAGCGGCACCACCTCGCGTTTGGCGCGCTTCTCGAAGCCCGTGGGCTGTGGTTCGCGCGACTCTTGCTTCTTACCTCGCGGCGGTCGCTTGCGCGGTGGTCGTGGTCGATCGCGAGTGGCGTCGCCACCGGGTTTATTGTCTCCGCCAGTGGGCTTCGCTGGGCGCGGCGGCCGTTGATGCTTTGGTTTGGCTTCGCGTTCGGGACGGGGTGTACCCGGCGCGAGCATCGTCAATGCCACGCGGCGACGCTCGCGGTCGATCGAGGCCACCCAGCACGCCACTTGATCGCCAGCCGCCACAATCGAATGGGGATCGCGAACAAAATCGGTGCTCATTTGACTGATATGCACGAGTCCCGAATCCGACAGCCCTACATCGACAAACGCGCCGAAGTCGACGACGTTCAACACCGTGCCATGCAGTGGCATGCCAACTTCCAAGTCTTCGAGCTTCACCACGTCGCGGCGGAAAATTGGCGGAGGCAAATCGGCACGTAAGTCGCGGCCCGGTCGTTCCAAGGCTTCGATCAGTTGCTCGAGCGCCAGCGTGCCGACCCCCAAGTCGCTGGCGAGTGTATTGCGGTCGCGGCCGGCCAATCCTTCGTGGAACTTGTCGGTCGCTTTGCCCGTCGTGATTTCTTCGAGAGGCAAGTTCAATCTTTCGAGCAGCCGAGTCGCTACTTGATAGCTCTCGGGGTGAACCCAAGTGCGATCGAGCGGCGTGTCTCCCCCGTCGACTTTCAGAAAGCCGGCCGCTTGCACGAACGTCGCGTCGCCGATGCCGGTGACTTGCTTGAGTGCCTCGCGACTGGCAAAGCGGCCATGAGTATTGCGATGCTCGACGATTCTGCGGGCCGTGAGTTGATTGAGACCCGAGACGTAACCCAGCAGCGCCGGGCTGGCTGTGTTGAGGTCAACACCGACGAAACTCACACAGGCCCGCACAACATTTTCGAGCGAGTCTCTCAGATGTTTTGCCTTGGCGTCGTGTTGGTAGAGTCCAACACCAATGCTGGCCGGGTCGATCTTCACCAGTTCGCTCAGCGGGTCTTGCATCCGGCGACCGATCGAAATCGCGCTCCGCTGAATCGCCTCGATCTCAGGCAGTTCTTCGCGGCCAATCGCGCTGGTGCTATAGACGCTCGCCCCCGCTTCGTTGACGATCACGTACTCGACTTTTCGCTCGGTAAACGCCTCGCCCAACAGCTCGGCGACAAGCGTTTCGGACTGCCGGCAAGCCGACCCATTGCCGATGGCAATCAGATCGAGGTTGTGCTGCTCGATCAGCTCGCGGAGTTTGGTTTTGGCAACCGCTCGCCCCTCTTCGCTGCCGGTGACGTGAACGAGTCCCATGGCAATCGGCTGGCCGGTTTCGTCGAGCGCAGCCAGCTTACAGCCATTTTTGTAACCGGGGTCGATTGCGAGCACCCGCCGACCTTGCACCGGCGGCTGCAAGAGAATCGCCCGTAAGTTGCGGGCAAAGACTTCGACCGAATGACTCTCGGCTTGTTCGGTCAGCTCGCGACGGCATTCGCGTTCGAGACTGGGAATGACCAGCCGGTCGAGCGCATCGCGAACGCAGCCCGAGAGAAAATCGCGATGCGAATGTTCGGCCGGAACGAGCATTTCGCTCGCGATCGAAAAGAGCCCCTCGTTGTCGGCTTCGACGCCAACGCGGAGAATCTTTTCGCGCTCACCCCGGTTGAGTGCGAGCGTTCGGTGAGGCTTCACCCGAGCCAGTGAGTCGCTGTAGTTGAGATAGTCTTTGTAGAGAGACAGCTTTTTGTGGTCTTTCACGACCTGAACGGCGACGACCTTCGCCGTCTTGCGATAGTGCTTTCGCAACAGGCGACGCAGATCGGCCATTTCGCTAAACCGCTCGGCGAGCACATGTCCCGCACCGACCAGCGCCAGCGCCGCTTCGTTGATCCCCTTGTCTTCGTTGACAAAATCGGCCGCACGAGCGTCGAGATCGTTGGCCGAAGGTGCATCGCTGACGATTTCGTCAGCCAGCGGGCCGAGCCCCTGTTCACGGGCCTTTGCCGCGAGCGTTTGTTTTTTCGGCTTGTAGGGGAGATAGAGGTCTTCGAGTCGACGCAAGTCGCCAGCCGCTTCGACTTCGGCTTGCAACTCGGGCGTCAGCTTATTTTGCGACGCGAGCGACCGCAGAATGGTTTGCTTGCGCTCGGCCAGTTGCCGTTCGCGGGCGATGCACTCGTGGATGCGTTCGATCTGTTGTTCGTCGAGCCCGCCGGTCGCATCGCGACGATAACGTGTTATGAACGGAATCGTGTTGCCCGCGTCGAGCAGCGCGATGGTCTTTTCGACGCTCGCCGCCGAGAGCTCGAGCTCGCGCGCAATCGCCTGCACATCGACCGCAATCACTTCTGACATATTGACTTCATCACCCCGATAGTTCGGATGCTGGCGCTTGGTGCCGCACCCCGACTCACAACTCAACGTTGTGCCCCAATCGAGCCATAAGTTGAACCGTTGGCACGATTTACCGCAAGCACCCGAAGAGCGGCGGGCACGAATTAGGCCTTTCTCAACAACAGAGTTGTGGCGGTGAGCCCTCTGGGGATCCCGTCTTGAAGAGCGGTCTCAGGGTGACTGCTGGTACTAACTGACGCACCCTTGGGCAATGGACGTTGATTTCGAAACTGGGTGTAAAATTGCAGGCGGTACGGCAGTTGAAATGGCAGAAGAGACAGCCGCAGGAACAGATACAGGAGCAGGGGAGGCGAAAGTTCGGCCTCGAACTGTCAAGTGCACCTTACGACCCACAATCGGGCCAAAGCAAATCGACAGTACGGGCCACTGGCAGTCGCTCGGCAACGTTTTTCGTCTTCGTTCGCCCCTCAAGGCGCCAGCTTCTTCAGCTTCCGCTGCAAGGTTCGCCGAGGAATCCCCAGCAGCACTGCCGCGCGGCTGAGGTTGCCACCGGTGTCGGCCAGCACCTGCTGGATGTGATTCCACTCGGCTTCGGCGAGCGACGGTGGGTCGATGGCTCCAACCGGCTCGCGCGCGACGGCATCGCGAGTCTCGAAGGCGGCCAGAATCTGGTCGGTGTCGGCCGGTTTAGTGACGTAGCCCACCGCGCCCAGACGCATCGCGTCAACCGCATTGGCGATGCTGCCGTAGCCGGTGAGCAAAACGACCTCGGTCGCAGGCGAACGCAACTTAATCTCTCGCAGCACATCGAGCCCAGTGCCACCCGGCATCTTGAGATCGACAATAGCGCGATCAGGACGCTCATCGGCCATGACCGCACGAGCCGATTCAAAGTCCTGGGCCTGCAACACTACATGGCCACGCGACTCGAGTGCTCGTGCGAGCCTCGAGCGGAGAAATTGGTCGTCGTCGACGATGAGATAGGTAAGCGCTGACATATTATTCATTGTTGTCGAGCGAACAAGCCAATGCCACCGTGACCTTTGTGCCTTGTCCTTCGCTCGAATCGACACCGAGGTTCCCGCCCAATCGTTCGACGACGCTTCGTGCCAGAAACCAACCCAGCCCCATGCCGCGCCCAGGTTGTTTGGTGGTAAAAAACGGTTCGCCCAATCGGTCCAAGACTTCGCGGCTCATGCCGGGTCCGCGATCGGTGATGGCGATTAGCACCACGGCTTCACCTTCGCTAACGTTGATTTCAACTGGCACATTCGGCGCGGCGTCGAGGGCGTTTTGCACCAGCCCACGCAGTGCCTGAGAGGTAGCGACGACCGGCAACGTAACAGCGTTTGCCGCAAGATCGACGTGAAGCACAATTCGCGCAGCTTGCGATTGATTAAGTCCGGCAATGACCTCTTCGCACAGCTCGGCGGCCGAGATCGTGCGTGGCGCTTCGCCAATCATCTGTCCCGAGTCGAGGGCCATTCGGTCGAGGATCGCGCGGCAACGATCGAGCTCGCCGCGGATGAGCTGCATGTCTTCCATCAATGTTTCGCTGCTTGCATGCTCGCGTATATCGCGTTCGATCTCGCCCGCAACAACGGCAATTGTCGACAGCGGGGTCGCCAACTCATGAGCCGCGCCCGCCGCGAGTGTGCCGAGCGCTTCGAGCTTTTCGCTGCGAGCGCGAAGCTCCTCGGCAAAACGGCGACGTTGTTCGCTAGCGCGCAGCTCACTCGTTAGCCTCGTCAAAAAACTCACAATCACGCAAGCACAGGCCGCGAAAGCCACGAACTCCCCCGCCACTGCCAGCGGCACACCCTCGGTCTTCGCCAGCGGCTGCAAACGTGCGGCCAAAGTCAGTTCCTCAAGTGAGCGGTGCGAAACATAAATCACACCGATTGCGACGATTGCCACACCACAAGCGGTCCACGCCCAAACGGCCGGCAACAACACGGCCGAAAGGGCCACGTTGACAAAATAGAAAATCACAAACGGATTCGTCGGCCCCCCCGTCGCCCACAACATGGCCGACAGCACTACCAAGTCGAGCAGCGTCAGCCCGCCGAGAACCGCGTACCATGTTGGCGGGCTCACTGTTTGCCCATCATGGCGGTGGAGGGCGAGCCACGCGACGTAAATCGCATTGGACACACCGGTCACAGCGAGTCCCGCGCCAAGGGGCCAGAGATCGAGCTTCACTCCGAGCAAGAACTGAACAGTGAGAATCGTCGCCAACTGGCCCACGAGCGCGACCCACCTTAGCTTGGCCAGCCACGCCGCATTGGTGGCGAGCCTTTGAGTGTCGTCACTGTTGATGGCGCGGTCGCTCATTGCTCCATCGTAATCAGGGCGAGCCGGAAGCGTCAGCGACCGAAGTTAACAGGTCGACTCCGGTCGATGACGCTTCCGGCTCGCCTGATTTTACAAGTGGTCTGTCAAAGCCGATATGAGGGTTGTGTGCCACTGGCTATGCCAGTGGAAGTGATTGCTGACGTGACATTTGCGTCACACTAACGGAGCCAGTGGCACTCGAAGTATCTCATTTGACAGTCCACTAGGGCAGATCGAACAACAGCAGTTCCGATTCTTGAATTGCCTTTGGCTGTAGACTTGACTCGTCGCTGATAGCGAGTCCATCGCCCGCTGCCATCGTCGTATCGCCGCATTCGAGCGAGCCACGCACGATCTGAAGCCATGCGTGGCGCCCGCTGGCGATGGGGAAATCGATCGCGGTGCCTGCATCGATTGTCGCCGCCAGCAGCCGCGCGTCTTGACCGATGACCAGCGAACCATCGGCTCCGTCAGGCGACGCAACGACGCACAATTTGTTGTGCCGGTCGGCGAGTGGAAACATCTTTTGATCGTATCGCGGCGGCATCCCTCGTTCGGCTGGTCGGAGCCAAATCTGATAGAGGTGAACCGGCTCGTCGGCCGACGGATTGAACTCGCTGTGGGTGATGCCGGTGCCGGCCGACATGACTTGTAGCTCCCCCGGAGTGATAACCGAACCTGTGCCGAGACTGTCGCGATGCTCGAGCCCGCCCGATACGATGTAGGTGATGATCTCCATGTCGGCATGGGGATGCGTACCAAACCCTTGGCCGGGCGCGACGCGATCTTCGTTGATGACCCGGAGCACGCGAAACCCCATGTGAGCCGGGTCGCGATACTCGCCGAACGAGAACGAGTGATAGGTATCGAGCCAACCGTGATCGAAATGACCACGCTCATTGGCGGGGCGGAGTATTTTCATTGGTTGTCTCCAATCGTAACGTCAGGTGAACTCGATAGCGTTATGGCTATCGACGACCGAAACCGCAGAGGCCGGCCGGGTGGCACCTGCCAGCCGCGAGGCTATTTCAAATCGACACCAACTTCACCCGCGAAGACTGATTCAGGATCTCCCCGTTCGGCGAGCGTTTTCGCGAGTGCTGCAATCGTGCGCGGGACGACGCCTTGGAAAACGACCCGACTGCCTTGTTTGATCTGCACCGGTTCGTCGAGGTCGAGCATCGCGTCAGAGAGACGGATGGTGAGTTGCGACACGCCTTCGGTTTCGATAGCGATCGTTTGTCCGTCGCGTGTCGCGCTGACGATCGTCTCTTTGATTGGCTCGGGCGTCGCCAGCCAATAGAAACGAGGGTGAGTCACGTCGTCTTGTTTCCAAACGATCTTGGTCGGCAACGGGTCGCGTTTTTGCCCACGCATCCAGTCGATCGACGACGCATCTTCGCGGTCCATCCAATGCCCTTTATTGGGATAGATCGTCACTTGATGCTTATATCCGGCAGGGTCGTCCTTCTGCACATCGGCCAGTTTCGTTTTCCACTCAGCGGCCAACTCGTTCCGTTTGTAGGCAGCATCGCGGCCCCCCATGTAGATCGCAAACCCGATGTTTCGCAGACCCAGCGGCGAGGCGTCGCCCGGGTGGCCCGCCATCATCGACACGGCGGCCCAGCGGTCGGCCATCCGCGGCGCGAGTTGAAACGCCCCGTCGCCGCCTGCCGAGTAGCCCATCAAGTAAACGCGATTGGGGTCGACATCTTCAAAGACAACGAGGTTTTCGATGAGCCGATCGAAGAAACCATCGATATGCCCCTCGTGCCACAAATTCCAAGTATTGGTAGGTGCGCGGGGTGCGAGGTAAACGCCTTCGGGAGGTGTGTAGAGTCGCTTTTGGTTTTCCCATTGTTGGTCGTTCACTTGCTTCGGCGCATTGCCACCGCCATGCATCGAAATGTAGAGGCTGCGACCCGACTTGGGTCGCTCACCGAACGTTTTGTAAGAGAACGGCATCGTCAGTTCGCCAAGGGCCAACTTGCCGGCTTTCATTTCATCGGCTCGCGACTCGTTGATGAACTGTTTGTGATCGTTCCACAACAGTTCTTGCGCCTTGGCGGCTTGCTGTTTCGTGAGTGGCACCGATGCGAAAGGTTGTTCCGCGATCTCACCACGCTCGTCGCGTGGTTTGGCCAAGAACGATTTGAGTTCTGCGAGCGGTTCGGCATTCGCCAGCGGGCAGAGTGCGACGAGAATGAACGGGAGCGCAAAGCGTAGATATCGAATCATCAGAAAAACCGTTTCGAGAATGGCGAGCCGTGAGCGATCGGAGGTAAGGTGATAGCGCCAGTGTAGCCAACGGTCGCGACGAGTTCCAATCGACAGATGCTGCTTGGGTTCGCGTGACGACGGTGAATCGAGTATTATTGTGCTCGACTTCGTTGCTAAACCATCCGAGAACCTCTCATGCGATTACTCTATTCAATTTTCATTTTATTGAGCTGGTCGTCACTCGCAGCTGCCGCATCGCCCAACGTGTTGTTCATTGCCGTCGATGATCTCAACGATTGGATTGGTGTCTTAGGGGGTCACCCACAGACGCAGACTCCCAACTTCGATCGCTTGGCTCGCAGTGGAGTGTTGTTCACCAACGCTCACTGTGCCGCGCCGGCCTGCAATCCTTCGCGGACGGCCATCTTCACCGGCAGGTCGCCGAATCAGTCGGGAGTCTACGATAATCGTCAGCCGATGCGTGAGGTATTGCCCGACGCGAAAATCATTCCCGAGTACTTCCGCGAGCATGGCTATCGGGCAATGGGATCGGGCAAAATGCTCCACTACTTCATCGATGCAAAATCTTGGGACGATTACTTTCCAGAAAAGTCGACTGAGAATCCGTTGCCCGAAACGTTCTATCCCAGCAAGCGACCGGTCAACTTGCCGGTTGGTGGTCCCTGGCAATACAACGAAACCGACTGGGGGCCGATGCCGGTCGACGACGAAGAGTTCGGTGGCGATTGGCTCGTCTCGAAATGGGTCGGCGAGCAACTTTCGCGGAAGCACCGGCAGCCATTCTTTTTGGCGTGCGGCATCTATCGGCCTCACGAACCTTGGTTTGTGCCGGCGAAATATTTCGAGGCGTTTCCGCTCGACGAAGTGCAATTACCCCCCGGTTATCGCGAAGACGATCTCGACGACTTGCCGCCGGCTGGCCAAGCGGCCGGTCCGAATCGCTACTTCCCCCACATTCGCGAGCATGGTCAATGGCGACAAGGTGTGCAATCTTACCTTGCGTCGATTGCCTTTGCCGATGCAATGCTTGGCCGAGTGCTCGACGCGCTCGAAAGTGGACCGAATAAAGAAAACACCATCGTCGTCTTGTGGAGCGACCACGGTTGGCATTTGGGCGAGAAACAACACTGGCAGAAATACACAGCCTGGCGAGTTTGCACGCGAGTCCCTTTGATGGTCCGCGTTCCGCCCGGCATCGCCGCGCCGCTCGACGCAGGAACGACCGCCGGAACCGAGTGCAATGCTCCTGTGAATCTTGTCAGCTTGTATCCCACACTTTGTGACTTGTGTTCGCTGCCGGCTGTCGCAACGAATGATGGCCCGAGCCTCGTTCCGTTGCTGGCGGATGCCAAGGCCGAATGGCCCCACCATTCGGTTACTTTTCTCAATCGACCCGAATCGTATGGCATGTCGTCGCCGACCCATCGTTACATTCACTATGCCAACGGCGACGAAGAACTTTACGACACAGCCGCCGATCGATATGAGTGGAACAATTTGGCGACCAAATCCGAGTCGCGCGAATTGCTTGAAGCATTTCGCGCCGCGGCTCCACGCGACTTTGCCGAATTCAAGAAACCGTCGGTCGAGTCGCTGGTGAAACTCAAGCTACAGCCGCTCGAAGCGGGACAGGCACCGCCATCGAAACCCGATGGTGGTACATTCACCGTCTACTTCACCAACTCGCGCACTGAGGATGTCGAACTATCCTGGATCGATCGAGAAGGTAAACCAAAATCGTATGGCACGATCGCCGCCGGCAAGCGACAGAGTCAACAGACAAGGCCCGGCGCGGTCTGGCTCGTAAGTAGCGTGGGCGATAGTGCCAAGCCACTTGGCTACTTTGAGATCGGCGATCGGACGGCCGAAGCGGTGATTCCGGATTAAGGTCGATCGCTCGGCGAACGCACGTGCGATGGCCTGCCTACGAGACCATAGAGCGACCCCAGCACCATAGCAAAGGCGACGACCGCCGGGTGCAACTTTGGGTGTTTGTCTTCTATCGTTGACGACGGCACAGGTGGCGGCGAAGTGTCTAGCCGTTCCCACCCGTCGACTGTGCGGACCCAAGGGGCAGTCGAAACCACGGGCGGGGCGGTCGGTACTACGTCGCCCGACCATTCTCGGGCATATTCGCCGACAACAACCAGCAACAAGCAAATGGCGACGACCGACTTCACAGGTGGCAACTCACAGCGGGCTTGGGAACAAGAGACGAGCACTTTGCGACTAAGCAATCGTCGCGCCGCATTGCCGGTTCACGGGCGGCACGCCACGTATCGTGTTGCAGCACAACGAGTTACGCACCGCCTCGGAAATTGCCGCTGGCTCCAACGTTGTGCTTTAACATCGCTCGGGAGCAGGCTATGTCGCCCTTTCGCAACGCCTCGCTGATTGGCTCATTGATTTTGTGGAACATTTGCCACAGATTCTCAGGCTGCTACAGGCGGCAGATCGTGCGAAGTCAAAATTTCGCCATTAAGTGCAAGCGGGGCAAAGACTTACGGCACGACTTTTTGCCAAGCATTTGGGGTGAAAGCGAGAACTGCGTAGAATGGCCTAAGTTGCCGAGCCCTCGAAATCGCACGCAACAATAGCCAACAGCCGCTACCACAAACATCTGTCCCGACAAGAAAAGATTGGTCGCCGCCATGCCTGCCGCAACGAGCAGCACGCAGAGAGTCATTCGAAATGCCGAGGGTTACCTCGAACTCGGCCTCCCCGAACAAGCGGTCGAGGCTCTCGAGCGACGCCGCACGCTGGCGCTGGCCGATGGCCGGGCCAGTTATTTGTGGGGCGAGTCGCTCCGCGAAATGCGTCGCTATCGCGATGCGATCGAACCGCTCGAACACGCGGCACAACATCGGCCGGGCGACATGTATGTTTGGCTTGCGCTCGCTTGGTGTTACAAGAGAGTGGGCCAAGTGCTGCATGCGATCCACGCACTCGAGTCGGCGCAAGAGAGTGAGCCTCGCGAGCCAATTTTGCATTACAACCTCGCCTGTTATTGGAGTTTGCTCTCGAAGCGCGAACGGGCGCTGCGTTGTTTGCAACGAGCGATCGACCTCGACAGCAATCTTCGCGAACTGGTTTCCGACGAGTCGGACTTCGACGCACTGCGCGACGACCCCGAGTTTCGCGCGCTGACGAGTGTGATTGTTTAGTATCTGTCAGCCAAACATTGTCGCGGATCGCGGAGCGATCCGCTGCTGAACGCGGAGCGTTCAGCGACTATGCCGAAGAAACCATGCAGAAAAACGCGAGGTAACGGTGCGCATACTTCTTACGCTTATCGTCGTCGCGTTCGTAACGTTCGCCGACGCGAAGCAGCCCGATGTGCTGTTTATTTCCATCGACGATCTCAACGACATGATCGGCTGTATGTCGGTTCGGCACGGTGCCGACGAGTACGGTACCGAAGCTGATTTGCACGCGAAGACGCCCCACATCGATCGGCTGGCCAAGCGGGGGACGTTGTTTCTAAACGCCCATTGCCAGGCGCCGATTTGCAATCCGTCGCGGGCCAGCTTGATGACGGGGCGGCTCCCCTCGACGACGGGAATCTATTACCTCTCGCCGCTGATTCGCAATTGCGATACGACACGCGATTTGGTGACGCTGCCACAACACTTTGCGGCGAATGGTTATCGCACAATCGGTATCGGCAAACTGTTTCACCAACAGGACAACAAAGAATTTCAGGAATACCTTGGTAGTTTTGGTGGTTTCGGGCCACAACCAAAGAAACCGATCTCGGCCGGCCACACCCATCCCCTTTGGGATTGGGGGGCGTTTCCCGAACGCGACGACCAGATGGCCGACTACAAAATCGCGACGAAAGCCTGCGAGATAATTGCTCAGCCAAGCGACGAGCCCCGCTTTCTGGCGGTCGGTTTTTATCGGCCACATGTCCCGATGTATGCCCCAAAAAAATGGTTTGATCTTTACAATCGCAAAGAGTGCAAACTGGCCGGCTATTTGGAAAACGACCTCGGCGATGTGCCTCAGTATGGGCAAGACCTGTCGTGGAGCGCCGTCGCACCCAGGCACAAATGGATGGTCGAACACAACGAAGTCGAACACGCAATTCACAGCTACTTGGCCTGCGTCAGTTTTGTTGATGATCAAGTGGGCCGATTGCTCGACGCGCTCGACACGTCGCCGAATGCCAACAACACGATTGTCGTGCTCTGGAGCGATCATGGGTTTCATCTGGGGACGAAGGATCGCTGGGGGAAGCGGTCGCTGTGGGAGGACGCGACGCGAGTGCCGCTGATTTTTGCGGGGAACGGCTTGCCAAAAAGCAGCAAGGTCAACAAGCCGGTTGGCCTTATCGACATCTATCCGACGCTTGTTGAACTGTGCGACTTATCGCCACAGAAAGGATTAGAAGGTCACAGCCTTGTGCCTCTCATTAGCGACAGTAACGCGGTTTGGACCCATGCGGCGCTGACGACGTTTGGCCAAAACAACCACGCCCTGCACTTGCAGAAAGACGGAGTCGACTTTCGCTATATTCGCTATGTCGATGGCAGCCAAGAGTTCTATGAGCATGGCAGTGACCCCCACGAGTTTCGCAACACGGCGGGCGAACGTTCGCGATTTGGAGAAATGGCCAGCCACCTGCAAGAGCGGTACTTGCCGAAAGTCAACGTTCCGATGGCCCCCGGCAGCGCCCATGCCGACGCGCGGCCGGGGTCGGCAGCCGATATCGACGGCAAGCGTTAGAGTTGATTGTGTCTCTATCAAATTGCCGACAACGCTCAAGAGGTGTCCGTCATTCCCGCGCAGGCGAGAATCCAGACGCGACGCTCTAACTCTAGATTCCCGCCTGCGCGGGAATGACGTTCTTTCGAGTTTCCTCTTAAAGCCCTCGCTCGACGACATCGCAAAAGTCGCCGCAGAGTTTCGCTTTGCTGAAGTCGTGTTCGATTCGCTGGCGAGCGAGTGTGCCCATCGATTCAAGTTGTTGCTTTGGCTGCGTCGCCATTTGTTCGAGTAGTTCGACGGTCTTGTCGACTTCGCCATGCGCGACCTGCCAGCCGATGTTTTCTTGGTCCAAAATCTCAGAAATGTGGCTTGGCGACGGGCCGAGGTAAAGAATCGGTCGGCCGAGTGCCATCGCCCCATAAACTTTGCAGGGATGGGTGATCCCGACCGATTCAGCCACCAGCGACACGACATGCACATCGGCGGCCGAGAGCGAGTATTTGATTTGGTCGAGCGGTTGGTAGGGGAGTGATACCATGTTGGGTGGCCGGTGGTCGGCGATCGCTTTGTCGACGACCACTTTGCCGTAGCCGGCTCCGATGAACATGAAGTGCAGAGTCGGGTGATCGCGCAGCCGGAGCGCCGCTTCGACGAGTGTGTCGACAGGTGAAGTCAGCGCGTGGTTTCCGCTGTACATGACGACGAACTTGCCGTCGAGATTATGCTCTTTGACAAATGGGTTTTCGTCGCGCGGGACGTCGGCAAGCTCCCCTTCGAGGGGCCAGGGGGGAATGATGCGAATCTTGTCGCCAATCGCCCGCTTGTTTTCGATACGCTCGGCCATGAATCGATCGAGCACCACGACATCGCGCGCCGCGCCGAGTATACGTCGATTGAGCCAGTCCAACATTTTCACCGGCAGACTGCTGGCCTTCATCTTTCTCATGGCGACGACTTGGTCGGGGTTGAGGTCCATGACCCAGTACTTGATTGGCACACGCTTGACGACGCCAATCGCAATCGCGGCAAAGGCGGCCATCGGTGGCGAGGTGCTCACGACAATCGCCGACAGTCGGCCGCTGAACCAGCCACGGAGAATGACCTGTAGCAAAAAGCTCATTTGTCCGACAACGCGGTGCAAGATGGTCGCCTTGCCAAACGACGAAAACGGCAAACGGACGACATCGACGCCGTCGAGAGTTTCGCGGGCGGGAAACTTCTGTGACGAATCGGCGTAGCCACTTCGCGACGTGAACACGGTAACGTCACAGCCGCGACTGACGAGCTCGCTCGCGGCGTCGGCCATGCATTGGCCGACCGCCGCCGGATCGGGGACGTAAACCTGACTGATGATAAGTAGACGTTTGTTTTTGGCCACCCTACCCTCGGAGCTCACACGACAAGCCTCTTTTCAGGGCTCAGTCACGACGGCACATCAAGTGAAATTTGTCGCGGGAATCAGCCAATCATCGCGGCATGATGTTGCTTGAGATATTCGCGGTGAATCCACTCGTAGGTCTTCGCCATCCCGTCGCGTAGGCGAATGCCGGGAGCCCAGCCAAGCAGTTCGGTGATAAGCGTGTTGTCGCTGTTGCGACCGTTGACACCCTTCGGCGCGCTGAGATTGTAGATGCGCTCGAGTTTGATGCCGGCAATCTCTTCAACGATGTCGACGAGTCCGTTAATGGTGGTGAGCTCGTCGCTACCGAGGTTGATTGGTTCGATGATTTCGCTGTTGGTGATCTTTAGAATGCCGTCGACGCAATCGTCGATGTACATAAAGCTGCGAGTCTGCCTGCCGTCGCCCCAAATCTCAATGGTGTGATCGCCCGACTCCTTGGCGGTGATGACCTTGCGGCAGACGGCGGCCGGGGCCTTTTCGCGGCCACCATCCCAGGTGCCGAGCGGCCCATAGACGTTGTGAAAGCGAGCCACCCGGGTTTTCAGCCCATAGTCTTCGCGGAAGTGACGACACATCCGTTCGCTGAACAATTTTTCCCAGCCGTAACCATCTTCGGGCATGGCCGGATAGGCGTCGGCTTCCTTGAGCGCCACCACGTCTTCGTTGACCTGTTTGTCGGCGTTATAAACGCACGCACTCGAAGCATAGAAGAAGCGGTCGACCCCCGCGTCGTTCGCGGCTTCGAGCAGATGCGTATTGATCAGCACACTTAACATGCAGAGGGCGCGGTTATTCTCAATGAAACCCATGCCCCCCATGTCGGCCGCCAAGTTGTAAACGCGCTCGGCACCGCGGCAAGCGTTGACGCAGGCCTCTTTGAGCTTGAGGTCGGCCTGCACATTCTCGACGTCGTCGAACACCTGATACCACTCGTCGAGCGGTTTGATATCGACGCTGCGAATGCGCGTGTGGCCCATTTCGCGGAGTCGCTCGACCAAGTGTCCGCCAATAAATCCGCCCCCACCTGCTACCAGAACTAGCCCGTCGCTCATCGTTGTCGTTCGCCTCGCCTATGTATTTTCGTTGCCATTGAGTAAAAGCCTCGATCCGCACCAAACGGCAGTGCGTGGCGTGGCTATTGGTGAGATTTAAGCATACACCAACCCTTGGCATCTGACGACCAATTCTCCGAGCCGAAAGTCGCCCCCTTTCGTGCCGCGCAATCGGCACAATTGCGACAATCGAAGGGGACTTAAACGATGACAGTGGTTGTGTACCACTGGCTTTACCAGCGGAAGTAGGCAATCCCGTGGGACAACCTCAAACTAGCGGAGCGAGTGACACTCCGACGTTCGAACCGAAGAAGCACTAAAACGCCTGGAGCACGTCGCTCCGGTTCTCGCGCTCGACCAAAGCGAAATCTGACTGGACCATCATCACGGCTAGTTCGTGAAACGAGACCTTCGGTTCCCACCCCAAGTCGCGTTTCGCTTTGCTGCAATCGCCCAGCAGCAAGTCGACCTCGGCCGGCCGGAAGTAACGCGGATCGACTTCGATAAGTAACTTTCCATCGGGGCCGTATCCCTTTTCTTCGGCGTTCTTGCCCTTCCAAGAGAGGGGCAGATCGAGTTCACCAAAACAGACTTCACAGAATTCGCGGACCGAGTGAGTCTCGCCCGTCGAGATCACGTAATCATCGGGCACATCGGCTTGCAGCATTAGCCACATCGCTTCGACGTAGTCACCGGCGAAACCCCAGTCGCGCTTGGCGTCGAGGTTGCCCAAATAAAGCCGCTCTTGCAGGCCCAGCTTGATACGCGCGGCGGCGCGGCTAATCTTGCGCGTCACGAACGTTTCGCCACGACGGGGCGATTCGTGATTGAACAGAATGCCGTTGACCGCGAACATGTCGTAAGACTCGCGATAATTTTGAGTGATGTAGAACGAATAGGCCTTGGCCGCTGCGTAAGGACTGCGAGGGTAGAAGGGTGTCGTCTCCGTCTGTGGCGTCTCAAAGACTTTGCCATACAGCTCGCTCGACGAGGCTTGATAGAATCTGGTCTTCTCGAGCCCCAGGGCGCGGAGTTGTTCGAGAATCCGCACGGTGCCGAGGCCCGTCACATCGCCCGTGTACTCGGGGATATCGAACGACACGCGGACGTGGCTCTGTGCGCCGAGGTTGTAAACTTCGTCGGGCTGAAACGACTTGAGCGCCCGGTTGATGCTCGAAGCGTCGGCCAAATCGCCGTAAACGAGTCGCAATCGAACTTCGGACTCGTGGGGGTCTTGGTAAATGTGGTCGATACGGTCGGTATTGAACGACGAACTGCGGCGCACGAGGCCACACACTTCGTAGCCTTTGGCCAGCAGGAGTTCGGCTAGGTACGAGCCATCTTGACCGGTGATGCCGGTGATGAGAGCGCGTTTGCGTGGGGGGGCGGAAGCGGTCATTTTAGTCCTAGTGGGCTCGGCGAATGGCTTAGTGCTTACATACTAGCCTAATAGCATGTAACCGTTCAGGCTCCCTCGCATCCGATTGGCTCAGCTCGCGGCAACTGCTTTCGGCGCGAGCTCGGCGCAATACCAGCGATAGGCATCGGCGATGCCGGTCGCGAGGTCGATTTGGTGTTTCCAGCCCAGTTGATGGATACGCGAGACATCGAGCAGTTTCCTCGGCGTGCCGTCGGGCATTGAAGTGTCGTAGACTATTTTCGCCTCGGGATAAACGATTTCGCCGACCAACTTGGCTAAGTCACCGATCGGTATGTCTTCGCCCGAGCCGACATTGATGGTGCCCGGTCCGTCGTAGTTTTCGAGCAAGAACAGACAAGCATCGGCCAAATCGTCGACGTGCAGAAACTCGCGGCGGGGGCGGCCAGTCCCCCAAATGACGACCTCGTCGGCATGCTTTTCGCGGGCTTCGTGAAACTTGCGAATCAGGGCCGGTAGGACATGAGAAGACTTTAGGTCGAAATTATCGTTGGGGCCATAGAGATTGGTCGGCATCGCCGAGATGAAATTGCAGCCATACTGCGAGCGATAGTATTCGCACGAGCGAAGCCCCGCGATCTTAGCGAGTGCGTAAGCTTCGTTGGTCTGTTCGAGTGGCCCGGTGAGCAGATAGTCTTCGCGAATCGGTTGGGGACAATCGCGCGGGTAAATGCACGAACTGCCGAGGTACAGCAGCTTGGTTACCTCGGTTTGCCAAGCGGCGCGCAGCACCGTCGCGTGCATCATCAAATTGTCGTACATGAAATCGGCCGGTCGCGACCGATTGGCCTCGATGCCGCCAACGAGCCCAGCGACGTGAATCACGTAGTCGGGCCGATGTTGCTCGAACCACGCGCTCACGGCCACCGGTTCGCGGAGGTCGACCTCCTGGCGGGTCGCTGTGAGTATCTGGCAAAAGCCACGCTGGCGGAGTTGTCGCACGATGGCCGAACCAACGAGCCCACGGTGCCCAGTCACATAGACTTGAGATTGAGTCGAAAGCGTGGGCATGGTGGGCGCATCAAAAGGTGAAATCGGCGTCAGGCTTCATCGTAATAGCGAGAGCGGCTAACTGCAAAGCTCGAATCGCAGGCCGATTGAAAGGGGGCAGGCGAGAGTTTAGCCCGTCGGCTGGCTAGGGAGGATCGACGACGTGGCGGTCACCAGCGAACTGCTCGATGCCGATCCCTGACTACGCAAGGCCCTCACGCGCGACATGCTTAGTTGGCTGTCGCCGCTAGCGACTTTGTCGCGAATTGCGCGGATGTCGTCTTCGATCGGTTCGAGGAATTCTAGCGCGGCCGTGATTTGCGCGAGCGTCGAGCCATCGTCGCGGGCGGCCAAGCCGAATAGTTCCAGCTTGCCGACCGGATGACCATCGAGCACGAGCGGGTGAGAGATTTTCCAGCCACGTTCGGTATCGCGGGAAAAATCGCGGCTCGTCTCCCAAGTGGCGTAGAAGCACTCGTGGATGGAATGAATGTTGATGGTGAGTTGCACTTTGGTGAGCTGGTAGTCGTCGGCCGACTCGACAATCGCCTGCCACAACCGACTCCACTCCCGAGAGCCTTGCAATTGAATGCTGCTCTCGCGCGACGTTCCGTGGGCGGGTGTGTGGGCCAATGAATTCGCCAGCTTGCGAAACTTGTTGGTCAACAGGGCGAATTCGATGTGACCGAATGTCTTGGTAAACACGAGAAACACCATCACCGCGACCACGGTCATGATGGCGATCATATCGCTCCCCATGAACAGGCTCATCACCGCGCTTAAACAGGTGGTCGCACAAATCAGCGCAATAAACATCGACGCCTGCTGCACACTCCAGCCGCGCACGAGCAGTGAGTGGTGCATGTGGCCACGATCGGCGGCGAAAAGACTGCGGCCCGTGAGCTTGCGGCGAACCATCGCGGCCACAGTGTCGAGAATTGGAATCGACCATACGGCGAGCGGCACCGCCATTGCCATCGCGGCCGACGACTTCGCCGACGTCTGCACGGCAACGGTCCCGACCATGAGACCAACGAGCATGCTCCCCGCGTCACCCAAGTAAATCGACGCGGGAGCAAAATTGTAGCGCAAAAAACCGAGCAGCGCACCCGCGAGGGCCAACATCAAGGCTGTTTCGATGTAGTAGCCTTGCCAAGCATTGATAGCGGCCATCGTCAGGCAAAGAATGAACCCCACACTGCCAGCAAGCCCGTCGATGCCATCGATGAGATTCACCGCGTTGGTGGTACCGATGAGCCAAAAAGCAGTGATCGGAATCGCAAAATAGCCGAGCTGAACCGGGTGGCCAGCGATCGAGATTTTGTCTATGTTCGCCCCGGCGGCGATCAACAGCGCGACGATGGCGACTTGACCCGCGAGCTTCGTGCGACCGCGCATGCCCGTCAGGTCGTCGACCAAACCCAGCGCGACTATCAACACGGCCGCAACGGCCATCGCTCCCAGGAACAACAGGTCACGCCCGCCGAACAAGTCGAGATTTGCGGAATACCCAAACACAAATGCCGACGTCAGGGCGAACGCCGCAGCCACGAAAACCGCTGCGCCGCCACCGAGTGCGATCGCCGTTTGGTGAGTCTTGCGCTGCCCGTCGGGCTTGTCGATGAACCCCAAGCGGCGCGACAGGGCTCGCACCAGCGGCGTAACGATGATGCTAGCCAGCAGCGAGCCAAAACCCGCAATCAAATAGACAAAGGCGACTTTTTCAGACATCAGTGAAGAGCTTCCATCACTTTCCGATAGCGAACGGTCTATCTCTGGTACGCCATCAAGCCGCTTCGGTTGATCCATGCAGCTCGAACGAAACTAATTCAGCCTTAAGCCGTTGAGTGTAAGCGAAAAAGTGTGAACAATCGACGACTGAAACGATGAAGAATTCATTTAGTTAGTCGTTGGACGCCGTTGCAACCGCATCGACCGACAGCCTCCGACCTCGTCGGCCAACGCCTCACCCGACTCCGATCAGCATGGGAGCAACCATTGTGCCGGGCGAAGCCAGCGAGCCCACGTGGCGGGCCGAACACGCGAGCCAACTTGTTCGCGTTTGCCGCGAGCAGCCGCCGGCCATATACCGTAAGTCGTTTAATGACAACAACTTACGGTAGCGCAACGACCTACCTCATCGTATCTGAACGGGTGGCTGTTCGTCAATCATTTGGCGTCCCTTTTTTGGGAACCGACAATCGCAATCGGCCATACGACCGTTGCATTTTTACAACTTGCGACAATTAGCGGCACTCACTTGCTGCAAGAATGCGGCATCCGAGCCGCGAACCGGGGCTAGCAACTCGCCGGCGGTTCGCGGTCCGACAGCTTGCGGGCTGGGTTGCCGCCGACG
>JBGSRO010000200.1:0-70115 GCA_041737535.1 Pirellulales bacterium
CGTTCGCGCGTGGTTCGTTCATGGACAGGATAACAGGATCGGCGGGATCAACGGGAAAAAGCGAATCCGCCAACGAAAGTGGTAATCCAGTCAATCCGGCCAATCTTGTTATCCTGTCCATTCGAGAAAGCGAGTTCCGCGGCTCCTCTGATTCGCTGTACCGCGCCAAGTGGTTGTTCGTTTCCGACTCAAACACAGCGCCGCTGCGGCTTTCGCTCGACTTGGTATTTTCCATCACGAATCATCGGCGTTTATCCTCGCCTATCGGCGGTCGCGCGAATCGGCAGTATTGCAACCTGGCGCTGTCCGGCTAACTAGACAGCGCCAAGTTGAAGATCAAGGGAACGCAGATAAACGCGAATGGACACAGATTTTCGCAGACAATCGTCGTCCGCGCGTTGTTGGTTAACGACTCAAAACGAAAGTCGGTCGGGCGGTCACTCGACATGGCACTTTCCATCAAGAATCATCCGCGTTTATCCGCTTTGACAGACCGCTCGCTATTGGAACAAAACACCGCTCGAATCACAACGTGGCCCCCACCCCGTCAGCCGGGTGGGCCTGTGATGAATCAGGTGGGTTGCGCATTCAGCGTTCAACCAAAGTCAAAGGTGGCATCGAAGTCGCGGCCGCTGAGTGCTCAAAAAGTCGCTTTTGTCGCTTTTGTCGCTTTTGTCGCAAAAACGATTTCATGCGACTTTATTCCCATCCAATGTTGTCCCCCCAAATCTCAAAAACGTGTTGTTTTCGAGCGTTTTTCTGAAACGTTCAGCGACTTTAGTCACGGTATTTTGGCGCTTTTGGCTGCGCAAAGCGACTTTTTACTTTCGACCCACAACCGGCTCGTAGCGCCAGCAAGTGAGGTCGGGTGTCGTTGGCGGGTGAGCTCCTTCCTTGCTGGTGCTGCGTGCTGGTATTCGCGTTGGTATTCGTCGGGCGTGCGTACTTGTGACCGACCCTTTTGTAGCATACCCAACGCACGATTTCGACAACGATTTTTGGCCATGTGAGGCATTTGGCTCGGCAGCTACCGGTCGTTGATCGAGGGAACGCCGATGTTCGCAGAAAGTCATCGCTCACGCGTCGATCGATGAGGCAAGCGGCCGATGAAATCATCCGAAAATACAAGCACGGTGCGCGAGTGAGGCTTGATCGCACTCGCTGGCGCCGCGTGCTGGTATCTTCTTCTCGGCCAATCGCCTTACGACTCACCCTTAAAGCGGGTGCCGTTATCGCCAGACATCGCATTTTCCATCAAGAATCACCCTGATTTATCCTCGTCCATCCGCGGTCCCTAGTGGTCTGTCAAAGCCGATAATTAGGGTTGTGTGCCACTGGCTATGCCAGTGGAAGTGATTGTTGACGTGACACTTGCGTCACACTGGCGGAGCCAGTGGCACCCGAAGTTTCTCATTTGACAGTCCACTAGGATAGGCCTTATCGAAACACGGCGCTGACTACTTAGCCACGCTGAAATCTTGCGACTAACAGACCTACCAAGAACACGGTCATCGTCCCAACCACCAGCGCCAGCGTCGCGTGCAGTGGCACCTGCAATGCGTCGGGCAAAGCCGGCACCCCGAATTGCTCGAGATTTGGCAGCGTCATCCAGAGCACCGCCGCGATGCCGGCGACGACGCCCGCGACGGCGGCCGGTTGGCCCGCGCGGCGGCTGATCAGTCCCAGCAGGAACAGCCCGAGCAGTCCACCGGCCAGAATGCTCGCCAGCGTCCAATAGGCGTCGAGGACGCTTTTGACGCCGATTAGCGCGATGGCGACCCCCATCGCAATGACTCCCATGAGCGTGGTTGCGGTGTAGAGCACGACCATCGATTCGCGTTCGCCCGCGTCGGGGCGAATGTGCCGTTTGTAAATATCGATCAAGATCACGGTCGACGAGCTATTGAGCGACGTGTCGATGCTGCTCATCGCGGCCGCAAAGATGGCGGCAATCAAAAGTCCCCGAAGCCCGGCCGGAAGTCGCGTGCCAATGAAGTGGGGCAAGACCCGATCGCCAATGTCGGCCGATGTCAGCGTGGCCGCCCGCGCGGCGATCGTTTGTTTGTTGACGAGTTCTTTGTCGGCGATGAGCTTCGTCGTCGCGACGTCAGACCGAACATCGGCAAGCGATTCGGGGTGGGACTCGTAGTAGGCGAACAGTGCCGAGCCGATCATAAAAAAGACCACCGACATCGGCACGTAGAGCAGGGTGCCGAACCATAGGCTTCGCGCCGCTTCGCGCTGGCTACGGGCCGTGTGATAGCGCTGCACGTAGTTTTGATCGATGCCAAAGTTGCGCATGTTCTCGAACACGCCATACGTGAGTGTGACCCAAAACGTGGCTGCGACGAGGCTCGTGCTAAAATCGCCGAGCGAAAACTTGTCGTTCTGCCAGGCGATCGCGACGGCTTGGCCCGGCCCATCGGGCATGCCAGCGAGCAACAGCACGAGCAGCAAAATCGCCCCGAGCCCCAGTACGACCGATTGCACCACGTCGGTCCAGATGACGGCTTCGATGCCGCCGAGAGTTGTGTAAAACGTAATCAAACCTCCGGCAACGAGAATAATGGCGAGTTGAGGCCAACCCGTCAGTTGGGCGATCACAAGTGACACGGCGACAAAAATAACCCCCATCCTCACGACTTGAGTCAGGAGATAACAGACGACTCCATACACGCGAGCCCAACTGCCAAAGCGTGCTTCGAGATGTTCGTAAGCCGAGACGCCGCCGTGGGTGCGGTAAAAAGGGACGAAATATTTTGCGGCGATCCAGGCCGCGATCGGCAGTGAGAACGAAAAGGCGAGCGCGTTCCAGTTCGATGCGTACGCTTTGCCCGGATAAGCGATGAACGTGTTGCTCGACAAGAATGTGCCAAACACCGAAAGCCCGACCGCCCAACCGGGAATCGATCCGCCGGCGACCATGAACTCGCTCGTTGTGCCGCTGGTTCGCACGAACCACAGGCCAAGCCCAATGACGCCGGCGAGGTAGAGTCCGATGACGAGGAAGTCGAGGATTTCAAGGGACATCGGTTGCTTAACCTTTGCATTATTTTCGGGCCCCACTCTCTGAAAGTTGTTGGCGGTCGCATAGTATAGTAAGAACTGGCGAAATTGCCCTACGTTTCTTGGTGTGAAAAGCGACTGCCGTGATTCTCGTGATCGATAACTACGACTCGTTTACCTATAACCTCGTCCAGCGGCTGGGCGAGGTCGATCCCACGCTCGACATCGAGGTCGTGCGCAACGACGAGCTCTCTGTCGATGAAATTGCCGAGCGGCAGCCCGAGCGGCTCATTGTTTCGCCCGGGCCTTGCACACCCAACGAAGCGGGTGTGAGCGTCGAATGCATTACTCGGCTCGCCGGCAAGTTTCCGATTCTCGGTGTCTGCCTCGGTCATCAATCGATTGGCCAAGCGCTCGGCGCGACGATTGTGCGGGCCAAGAATCTCATGCATGGCAAGACCGATCAGATTCACTACGACGGGGGCCGATTGCTCGACGGGCTTGAGAATCCATTTCAAGCGACTCGCTACCACAGCTTGGTGATCGCCCCCCAGACGCTCCCCGACTGTTTGATTGCCACGGCCTGGAGCAACGAGCCGCACGGCGGCCGCGAGATCATGGCGATCGAACATCGCGAGCTTCCTTTGTTTGGTGTACAGTTTCATCCCGAAAGTTTTCTGACTTTCGCCGGTCACGATTTGCTCAGGCGGTTTTTGGAAATCGAATGATTTCAGTCGACGAAGCACTTGCCGCGATCGATTCGGTGGCTCGGCCGCTGCCGGTGGTCGAAACAAGTCTGACTGTCGCGGTCGGCTGTGTTCTCGCCGAGGATGTGCGCTCCGACATCGACTCGCCGCCACACAACAAAGCGTTGATGGATGGCTATGCCGTGGTGTCGAGCGACCGCGCGACGCGTCGGCGGGTGGTCGAAGAAGTCGTTGCCGGTCAGCTTCCGATCCGACGTGTCGAACCCGGCACGGCGACGCGGATCATGACCGGCGCGATCGTGCCGGTTGGTGCCGATGCCATTGTGCCAGTCGAGCGAACACAGATGATCGACGATTCGACTGTCGAACTCGAATGGGTCGACCCGCCAGCGGGAAAACACATCATGCCGCGCGGCGAACTGCTGCGGCGGGGCGATTTGGTCTTACGATCGGGCCATTCGATCGGCAGTGCGAGCGTTGGGCTACTGGCCGAGGTTGGCGCTGCGACGGTCGCGGTCGTCGGGCGACCGATCGTCGCCCTGCTGCCGACGGGCAACGAGCTTGTCTCCGCCGCACAGTTGCCAGTGGCGGGCCAGATTCGCAACAGCAATGGACCAATGCTCGCTGCCGCTCTCGACCAGCTCGGTTATCGAGTTGATCTGTTGTCTGTCGTCGGAGATGACCGCGAGTTGCTTGCCGAACAGATCGCGATGGGGCTCGATAGTGACGTGCTCGTGCTAACCGGTGGCGTCTCGGCGGGAAAGCTCGACCTAGTGCCCGACGTACTCGAGTCGCTCGGCGTCGAGCGGGTCTTTCACAAAGTCGCCGTGAAGCCCGGCAAGCCGATTTGGTTCGGCACCAAAAGCGACTCGGTGGGCGACCACTACGTGTTCGGACTCCCCGGCAACCCCGTCAGCAGTTTTGTCGGCTTTCACGTTTTCGTGAAGCGGCTGCTGGCTCGGCTCGCGGGGCAAGAGGGGGGCGTGTTTTGGCCGTCGGTTCGGCTGGCCCAGCCCATCGACAACCGCGGCGATCGCGAGTTGTTCTATCCGGTGACTCTTGCCGCTGACTCGACGGGGGGGATTGTCGCTACCCCGACCGCGTGGCGAGGCTCGTCCGACCTCGGTGGCATCGCGGGTGCGCACGGGCTCGCGCGGGTTCCGGCGACGAGTCGCGGGTCGCCTGACAACTCCGCTGAGAACGAGTCGGTGCAAATCGTCCCGCTGTTCGACGATTTGGGGTGGTTTAGCCCCGTTTAGCCCAAAATGCCGCCAAAATGCTTGACAGCTTTGGCCCCCGCCAGCGATTATGGGAACAGTGCAAAACGCGGTCGCATTGCGCGACGAACTCATCATGACCCGGTGATTCGGGTCAATGCGGTTGTTCGCTCGCGGTTTGCGACTCCTCTGGGACAGAAAATCTAAGAAGGCAACCAATGATTAATTTCCGCCATCATTTGCTGGCTGCTGTTGGCCTCGTGGCGCTCGCTAGTTGGGCGCTCCCCGTGCGGGCGACCGTCACGCAAACGGGAGACGTTACTCCGGCCGATAATCCGTTCACGATCGGTTCGGAAGGAATCGTCGACTATAACTTTTTTCAAGACGACCCCGATCTGTTCGAACAGCCCGAAGCGATCATCATTGGCGAAACGTCGTATGGCTACGTGCTCGTGACGCAGGGGAGCCAACTCCGTTACCAAGACCTGATACTGGGAGGTTCTGAACAAACCGGTTCGATGGGCACAGTGATTACTGGCTCAGAGACGGGTGTCGGAATCTTCGTTCTGCAAGGGATTGGCACACTCTTCAATAACGACGTCAACACGGTGCCGCAGTTTATACCCGACGACATGACCCCCCGCGGTACCGACAATTACAATGCTTTCATTGGGCTGACTGGCTCGGGGAGTCTCGAGGTCTCGAGCGGCGCACGCATGGAGATTGGCGGAGCGATGTTTGTTGGCTTGTCCGAAGGCTCTTACGGCAATGTGGTCGTCGATGGTTTTGCTTCGCACATCAACGTCGGCGGGGCTGGTACGGTGCTCAATCCAATGACACCGTTTGCAGCAACCGGTGCTACGCTCATCGGGTCGATCGGCACGGGCAACTTGACCATTCGCAACGCGGCGGGATTCGATTCGCGCGACGGTGCCGCTATTGGGGCGCTCGATCCCGACGGCGGTTCCACGCTCGAAGATGAACTGGGCGGCGGCATTACTGTCGAACCTGACGATCAACAACCGAGCGGTAACGTCACCGTCGATGGTCTCGGCAGCCGGTGGCGAATTGCGGGCGGATTGGCTGTTGGCGCGTTCGAGTCGGTGACGAACAGCTATCGCCCAAACAGCGGGGCCGGTTCACTGCTGATCTCGAACAGAGCAATCGTCACGGTTAGTGAAATTCCCCAGGGCTTGATGACCGAAGAACAAGCGGGGGCACTGGTCATCGGCCGTTTTGGACAGGTCGAATTTGCCAGCGATGGGCAACTGATCGTTGAAGAAGACATTTTCAGCCACGGCAACATCGTGGGCGATGGCATTCTCTCGGGAACCACGTTCCTCAACCGCAACGCCAGCGGTGGAGGCCAGGTGATCGTCAGTGACGACGAAAAACTTACGATCCGCAGCTTTGGCGAAGACGCTTTGATCGTCGGTACCGAAATGTATTTTGGTGCCAACACGGGCCTGATTGAGGTCGCCAACGGAGAATTTGAGTTCGATCGCATCCTCGATCTCACTAACGACGACAATCGCTTCAAGAACCTCTTTATTCCCGAAGTAGCCGACGACCCGGCCACCACCACAGTCAACGAATTCATGCCCGAAGAAAATGGTACCATCAACGTTCGCAATGGCACCGTGCGATTCCGCAGTGGTTTACTGAATACCAACGTCATGGGCTTCACCGGCGGCAATAACTTGCTCAGCGCCGATGTTATCAACGACGTGGGTGGTCTGATCGTCTTCAGTGGCGACTCGAACACCACAATCGACAACAACTTTCTCAACAATGGCCAGTTTATTGTCACGCAGGACTCGACGCTCACTGTGTTGGGCGACATCACACTTAGCGCGTTTGCTTCACTTAATCTCACACTCAGCAACGCCGAACCTGTCTCGAATCTTCAGCAAGGCTACATCGCGGGGGCTGGTGACATTGCGCTGGGGGGATTGCTCGATGTCGACGCTCCCGCCTTCGGCGACTTCGATCCCATGCCGGGCGATTCGTTTTTGCTGCTGCGTACTGCCGGCGCAATCACGGGCGCTTTCAATGCCCTCGACTTCACCGACATTTTGCCGCTCAGCAACCCTGGCTGGAATTGGATTCTCGAAAACACGGGACAAGAACTCTTCATCACAGTCACCGATATCATGCCCATCGGAGCCGACTTCAACGGCGACAGTATCGTCGATGCGGCCGATATCGCCATCTGGCAAATGAACTTCGGTTTACAGATGGGGGCGACCGGCCTGCAAGGCGATGCCGACGGCGATGGCGATGTCGACGGGATCGACTTCTTCATCATCAGCGAACAGTTGGGGGGCCCCGGCATGGGGTCGCTCACTGCGCCCGATTTGGGTAACGGCAACGTCACGGTGCCCGAGCCCGCAACGCTTTGGCTGTTGGCGAGTGGAGCCACACTACTCGTCTACAGGCGACGTTTGACGAGCTTGCAGAGCTAGCAAATTCGCACCAATCGCGAAATTTGTGCCGATTCTGTCGACTGCGATTGTTCTCGCTACGGTGACTTTTCCGATATTGCGCCTAAGGGCATCCTGGCACACCGCCAAAGCGGCCCGGTTTAAGCAAACAATCGCGAATCACTAATCTTGGTCGCCAGCCGAACCTGGCGACCGGCGGGCACATGCCGCTCGCTTGCGGATCGTCGAGCCACAACTCGATGGCCCAGCGGTCGTTCGAGGAGCATCAATATGTCGGTTGAATGGACTCAGTACCGTGCCGCGACTCACCAATTTTACTGCAATGCACGCCGAAAAGTCGGCTCGCTGGCTCCGCTCGTCAGCGGGCTCGCCATCGGGCTAGTCGTTTGCGGCGCTTCGGCTTTGGCCGCCAGTGACGACCCGGCCAATGAGGCGGGCGATCTCGCTAGCCGCTTGGGTTCGATCGGAAAGGTCGAAGACTCGATCCTCATCGCCAGCACCCAATCGAACGCGATCGAACGCGATTCGCACACGCCGCTCGATGCCGCGCTCCAGCCGATTTCGCAATACTCCGAAGTCGAGCCCGAACTAGCCGACCCCGAATTGGCCCCGGCACCGAAGTCGGCAAAGCCAGAGCAGGCAAAGCCCACAACGAAGGTCGCTGAGATATCGATCGATAGCGAAGCGACGGAAGTTGCCGACGAGTTGGCCGAAGAAGTGATCGACGAGGTGATCGAATTGGCTCCGCCGATCGAGGAGAGCGACCTAGTTGAAGTCAACCCCGCGACTACCAATACCAACCGTTCGACGACCGATGTTGGCAACGTCTATACCGAGCAGGCGAAGCCAGAGCCTGCCTTTTTTCACGGCATGCAACCGGGCGTGTCGACTCGCAAGCAATTGCTGGCCGAGTGGGGTCAACCGGCCGAGACCGCGCCGACCGAGGGGGGCGAGTTGCTGAGCTATCAGATGGAGCCCTTCCGCCAAGTCGACGTTTTAGTCGAGAACAACATCGTCACACTACTCCGCGTTGAATTTGCCCGGCTCGAATCGTTCGAGGCACTCAAGCGAAAGGTCCGCGTCGACACCATCGACTACGTTGAGCTGACCGACGACACCACGGGAAACGTGCTCGGCTATGCGTTTCCCGAGCGCGGCATGGTGCTCGTGCTGGCCGGCGCGACCGATGTGACGCCGACCGATACCAATCGCATCGAACAGATGATGCTGCAACCACTCGATAGCCAAGCGTTCACACTGCGTGCCGAGCGCCGTCGCGCAGCGGCCGTCAGCGACAATCTTCGCGACCTCGAGCAAGCCATCGAACTCGACGCCAACAACGCTCAGGCTCATTGGCTGCTCGCCGGTGTTCGCTTGCTGGTGGGTCAACCCGAAGCGGCCAACAAGGCTGCGAAAAAGGCGGTTGAACTCGAAGAAGCAAACTCGGCCTACAAGCTGCGGCTCGCCGAGACGCTCGTCGAGCTGGGCCAATACGACCAAGCGGTGCTGATGACCCGCGGACTACTCGACGACGAAAGCATTCCCGACAACACCCGCGCGGCCGCCTTTTTCCAAATGGGCCAACTCGCTTCGCTAGGCGATGCTGACGTGGCCGACAAGGCGATTGGCTTCCACACGACGGCCATCAACCTCGCCGATAAACTTGCCAGCGAAGGAGATTTGCTCGAACGGCGGACGGCGAAACAACTGTTAGTGTCGGCCCACCTCGCCATCGCTCACGAAGTGTCGCGGCGCGAGTTCACAAACAAGATCGAAAGTGTCAGCCAATGGATCGGTCGCGCATCGGGTCTCGCCGAAGAAGCGATCGAGAGTGGCGACGGGGGTCTAGAGATGCGTCTGGCGGTTGCCAGCGAATCGCTCGCCGCGCTCGTTAACATTAAGCCCGCTCGCGACCCTCAGCCGCTGATCAACGAAGCCGAAGAAGTGTTCGAAGCGATTGAACTCGAGTCGAACGACCCACTGTGGCTCAACGAAATCGAGTGGCGGATGGGGATCGCTCACATGCACGCACTACAAATCGAACACCACCGTCGGCAAACTCCCAAGGCGATCAAAAGCTACCAAGCCGCGCTGAATCACTTTAGCGCCGGGTCGGAGTCGCGCGACAGTGTGCCGGCGACGACGACCCTCGTTGGCCGGTTGTATTTCCACATTGGTGCGCTCCACGCGGTTCATCGTGGCGACCACGCCGAGGGGGTCACGTGGTACGACAAAGCCGAGCCGATGCTCACGGCTCAGCGTCCCGAGTCGACGCTCTATATCCCACGCCGCGATGGCGAAGCGCTCGTCAGCATGGCCGTTTCGTATTGGGATCAAGACGACTACGAACACGCGGTCAAACTGACCGAAGCGGGGGCGAAGCTCATCGAGCAAGCCGTCGCGGGTGGTGTCGTCGAAGAAACGACACTGGCGGTTCCTTACGGAAACCTGTCGGTCATGCACAAACAGCTCGGCAACAGCGCCGCCGCGCTCAAATATGCAAAACTCGCCGATGCCTCGAAGCGGGCCACGCCCAACCAACAAGCATCGCGTCCACTGCCACAACAGCCGACAACAACGTCGCGCCCGGCCACGCCCGCCACGCTCAAAAGCGCGAACAACAGCGACGGCAACAACACCAATCGTGCCGACCAACAACCACAGCGGCAAGTCACAACCGACCGCACCGCCATGCGGTCCCAGCCCACTGAGCCACAACCGCGCAGCGCATCGGGCCGCTCAAAACGTCCGACAGCCGCTCGCACACTCAATCGCTAGAAAAGTTGAGAGTTGAGAGTCTTAAGGGTATAGTATCGGTGGCGTCGCCGCTTTCCTCATGACAGTGATGGTGCGCTAATCAATTTAATCAGGTGCCACTGATGAACTGGATCGACGACGCGGGGAAATTAGTCTTACGGCTCTCGCTGGGCCTGCCGATGCTGTTGCACGGCTTTTCTAAGTTCAACCCCGAATCCCTGGCGATCGTGAAGGGAATGCTGTCGCAAAATGGCCTCCCCGAGGCCCTGGCCTATGGCGTCTTTATCGGCGAGATCGTCGCTCCGCTGCTGATGATCGTTGGTTACTTCACACGTCCGGCCGCGGCAGTGTTCGCGCTCAATATGGCGGTCGCTGTCGGTCTCGCACATGCGGGCGAAATTTTCTCGCTCAATGCGTATGGTGGCTGGGCCATCGAATTGCAGGGACTCTATTGCTTCGGAGCTATTGCGCTGGTCCTACTCGGGGCCGGGCGATATTCCATCAGCAAGGGTGCCGGCCGCTGGGATTGATCGTTGATCGAGCGCCTCGGCGCTAGTGGACTGTCGAGTGAGAAACTTAGGGTGCCACTGGCTCTGCCAGTGTGACGCAAGTGTCACGTCAACAATAACTTCCACTGGCATAGCCAGTGGCACACAACCCTAATTATCGGCTTTGACAGACCACTAGGCTCGACATGGCCGATTAACTTCTCATCCGCCGCGTTGACGCGCGACGCGATTTCTATTACGCTATCGCCAGTAAAAGTATCGACTTACCGCGATACGGCGACTGCCACAGGGTGTCTTGGTGATAATTGCCAGGGCTTTGGCCGGTTCGACATGTGTTTTTTACACGTATCGACGCACCGGGTGGGTCGCCCCTCTCTCTTTTTTTGGCGACTCCCAAAGGCAACTCTCTCACGTGAATGAATCCATCAGCACGGCCGAACCGGTCGTCGAAACCGCGCCCCAACCAACCAAACCCGCTCCGAAGTTCACCGACCTCAAACTTTCGTCGGTCATGCTGGCGGCACTGGAACATGCGAATTATTTCGAGCCGAGCCCGGTGCAAGCGGGTGTGATTCCCGTCGCACTCGAAGGGCTCGACGTGCTGGGACAAGCCCGCACTGGCACCGGCAAGACGGCCGCGTTTGGCATTCCCATTCTCGAGCGCATGACCCGCCAGCGTCGCACCGGACTTCCCTGGGCGTTGGTGTTGGTCCCCACCCGCGAACTGGCGGTACAGGTCCGCGACGAGATCGACAAGCTCAGCTACGGTCGCCGTGTCCGCTCGGTCCCCCTCTATGGCGGCAAGCCGATTCGATCGCAAATTGCGAAACTCGAACAGGGTGCCGACATTGTCGTCGGTACACCCGGGCGGGTGCTCGATCATCTTAGCCGGGGCACGCTCAACACGTCGAAACTACAGTGCGTCGTACTCGACGAAGCCGACCGGATGCTCGACATCGGGTTTCGTCCCGACATCGAGAAGATTCTCCGCAAAGTCCCCAATCGTCGGCAAACATTATTGCTCAGCGCCACTGTCGCCCCCGAAATCGAAACGCTCGCGAACCGCTACATGCAAGACCCGGTGGTGCTCGATTTCTCGCCGAAAACGAAAACGGTCGATACCATCGAACAGTACTATGCAACGGTCGAAAAAGAACGCAAGTTCGACTTGTTACTCGCTCTGCTCAAACGAGAAAAGCCGGCCCAAGCCATCGTTTTTTGCCGCACCAAACGAGGTACCGATAAGATACATCTTCGGCTTTCGAAAATTTGGGGCGACGTCGATTGCATACACGGCGACATGGCCCAAAACGCGCGCGACCGGGTCATGAAGAAGTTTCGTGCCGGTGAGGTGAAGATTCTCGTTGCCACCGATGTCGTCGGACGTGGTATCGACGTCAGTGGCATCTCTCACATCGTCAACTACGACATCCCCGGCAGCAGCGACGACTACGTTCACCGCGTCGGCCGCACGGGCCGCATGGGGCGCGAAGGGGTCGCGTTCACGTTCGTTACTAGCGAAGAGGGAAACGAACTAACGCGAATCGAAATCCTCATCAATCGCCTGCTGAAAAGGTACGTCATCGAAGGCTTCGAAGCGACGAGTGTTGCTTCGCCCCAATCGCCCGACGGCACGCCCGAGCCTCCCAAACCAAAGCCCGGGCCAGGCCAACGCCGTGGCCGTCGTCATCGCAAAGGGTTGTAGTGAGCCCCAAGCGTGGTCGTTCGATCAAGAAGCGATCGGCCGATGAAAACCTACCAAAATACGAGCACGGCGCGCGAGTGAGCCTCGAACTCACATGCTGACGCCATGTGCTGTTATAATCTTACCAGCCGATCGCCTCATCACTCGTTATCCGCCGGTCTCCTCTCCGCTCGTTCGTTAATTCGCTACAGTTTTCGGTTATGTTAGTGTCTTCGATTCGACCACTGATGCAACTTTTACTTTGGCGGCGCACATGCGATTAAGACGATTCGTTCTGGCGGTAATTTTCGCGATCATAAGCGTTGCCGCAACGTTTGCTGGCCCGCCGAACATTGTGTTCGTGCTGTTCGACGATTTGGGGTGGTCGCAGCCCGGTTGTTACGCTCCCGACTCCAAATTACAGACGCCTCAACTCGATCGGCTAGCTTCGCAGGGGATGCGATTCACCGACGCTCACTCGGCGTCAGCCGTTTGCACGCCGACTCGCTATGGTGTTTTGACGGGCCGCTATCCTTGGCGGATTGGCCAGTTTGGTGTGTTGACGACCTATTCGTCGCCGATTATTCCCGCGAACCGTCCGACAGTGGCGTCGCTGCTTAAGCAACAGGGCTACGCGACCGCGTGCATCGGCAAATGGCACTTGGGGCTCGACTGGGTCGATGCGAACAACAAGACCAAGGATCCCGCTATCGGTGCGCGATTCGACGCAGGTCCGAACCGACTTGGCTTTGATTACTTTTGTGGATTTACTCACGCGCGAAACATTCAATCGATTCTTGAACAAGACCGCGTTGTCGAACGAGTCGAGCCGAAAGAGAACCAACCTTTGATGATCGCCAAGACGCTCGCTTGGCTTCGCGAGCGCAAGGTGGGCGAACCGTTTTTTCTCTATTTCCCGATGTGCCCACCCCACACGCCGATCGAGCCGAGCGACGAATATCTTGGCAAAAGCGGCGCCGTGGATGTCGTTCGCAAAGTCGCCAAATATGGCGACTGGGTCTATCAAGGAGACGCGATGCTGGGGCAAATCATGCAGACGCTCGACGAGCTTGGCATGGCTGACAACACTCTGCTCATCGCCACGAGCGACAACGGGGCTGAGCATCGCGCCTACGAGCCGCTGCGAGCCTCGAAGCAGAGCATCTACGAAGGGGGGCATCGCGTGCCGATGATCGCTCGCTGGCCGGGACACGTCGAGGCTGGCTCAGTGTGTGATCGCACCGTCTGTCTCAACGACCTGCTAGCAACTGCCGCCGATCTGACCGGCGCAAAGGTGCCCGAAAACGCGGGTGAAGACAGCTTTTCGCTCGTTCCAGCACTGCTGGGTAAGACGACCGAACGGGTGCGACCAGCGACCGTCCATCAGTCGAACGTGGGCGATCTGGCGATCCGTCGCGACCGCTGGAAGCTGGTACTCCACAAGAACGGCAAGCGCGAGCTATTCGATCTGGACAACGACTTGAGCGAACAAACAGATCGCCTCGCCGACGAGCCACAGATAGCCGAGGAGCTGACTGCCGAAATGCAACAGGCCATCGATCGCGGGCGCACGACGCCGGGCACCTCGCAACCGGTGCCCTACAAATTGTGGTGGTCGGCGAAATGAAGCCGGTCTTCGACCCTCTATTCCAGCATCTCAGCGATCGAGTCGCCGTCGCCAGTCGGTGAAAATCCACTTGCCGTGGTCGACCTGCTTGGCGACTTCCCACTCGCTCTTATCGAATTCGGGAAAGTAGGTCTCACCCTCGAACTTGCCTTTGATCGTCGACAACAACATGCGGTCGGCATGGGGAATCGACTGCTCGTAGACCGAAGCCCCGCCACACGAAAAGACGGTCTTACCGAAGCTGCGGGCGACTTCGAGTCCTTCATCAAAGTCGTCGCAAACAATCGCACCTTCGATTTCGGTGGTGCTTCGGCTCAGCACCACGACGTGAGCGGCCTTCATTTCGCCGCTGAATATTTCGTGCGACCGACGACCATAGAGCACAGTCTGGCCGTCGATCGAGTCGAGGAAATGCTGATACTCGTCGGGAATGTCCCAAGGCAATCCATCGCCGGTGCCGATCACGCGGTCTTCGGACATGGCCGAGATGATAATGAGTTGTGGCATGATCGCGCAGCGGACACAAAAGGAACGGCAGGTCAAGGACCAAGACGCACGCCGACAGCGGCCATCAATGCCCCGAATATGAAGAACGCAACAAGCGAAAGCACGAACCCTACGGCATACATCTGCAGCACCAAGATCATCACATCCATAAACGGAATCCTGATGCCCACGATCTTCACTCGCTGCAATTCACCACGATCGGGCGACGACGCACTGCGCGGCGACACATAAGGCGAGCTCTTCGGACCCGCCGGGGCCAAGTCGATGCGGGCCGGCCCGACGTCAACCGTTTCGGTCGCCCCGAAATCAGGCACCTCGAAATCGTCATCCGCCGAGGGAATCTGAATCGCGTTTTTGCACCCGGGGCAATTGGCCGACTTGCCAGCAAATTTGTCGGGGGCATTGATCGTTTTCGAGCAGTGGGGGCAGGTGACTTGGATCGACATGGTAAGAAACGATGAAGGATGAGCGATGAACTAAAGTGCAGGCGAGCCGGGTGGCGTAAGCCCCCAGAGCTTGTGGCGAATGCAGCATGGCAAGCCTTTTCAGGATAGTCGAACCTGCTGGGCGATGCAAAAACTCTCGTAGCCGGATTCGCAAGAATTCGGAGTCACTCACTCGTGCCCGAATTCTTGCGAATCCGGCTACGGAGTTCACACTATTCGCGTTCGGCGAGCTTCTCCCAGCGGGCGTAGGCTTCGCGTAGTTCGGAATCGATCTTGGTCGTTTCGGCCGAGCGTTTGGCGATTTCGCTGGCCGGTTTGGTGTAGAAATCGGCGTCGGCCATCAGCCTATGCAACTCGTTCGCCCGGGCTTCGAGCTGCTCGATTAGCGCAGGCATTTTCTCGAGCTCCCGTTTTTCGTGATAGCTGAGCTTCGCGGGACGCTCATCCGTTTTCGCATCGGCATCGCCGGGCTTTGTTTCCAACCTTGTTGTCGACGTCATCGTGGTCAGCGGTTTGGATAGCTGTTTCAGTCGCAGGGCATGCCAATCGTCGTAACCCCCCACATACTCTCGCAGCCCATCGGGCTCGAAGACGAGCAGGCTCGACGTCAAGTTGTTGAGGAACTCGCGATCGTGGCTCACCACAATTACGGTGCCGCCAAAGGCCACCAGTTGAGACTCCAATAGTTCCAGTGTCTCGGCGTCGAGATCGTTGGTCGGTTCGTCGAGCACCAGCAAGTTCGCTGGCTTGGCGAACAACTTCGCCAAGAGCACGCGGTTCCGTTCGCCACCGGAGAGAAACTTGACCAGCGTCCGCGCGCGGTCGGGGCTGAACAGAAAATCTTGTAAGTAACCGAGCACATGACGTCCGCGGCCGCCAATTTCTACCGTGCTATTCCCTTCGCCCACATTGTGCTCGACTGTCGCGTCGGCATCGAGCGTATCGCGGAGTTGATCGAAGTAAGCAATCTCAAGATTTGTGCCGAGTCGGACGCTCCCCGCTTGTGGTTTCAATTGACCGAGCAAGAGTCTCAACAATGTTGTCTTGCCGGCGCCATTGGGTCCGACGATGCCAATTTTATCGCCCCGCATGATGGTGGTCGAAAAGTCGCGGCAGATTTCGCGCGCCGGGTAGGCGAACGAAATTTCTTTGGCTTCGATAACCAGTTGCCCGCTGCGATTGGCCGACTGAATGTCGAGCTTGGCGGTCCCTTGACGGTCGCGGCGCTCGGTACGTTCGGTGCGCAACGCCTTGAGCGCGCGAACTCGACCTTCGTTGCGGGTGCGGCGGGCCTTGATGCCTTGCCGAATCCACGCCTCTTCTTCGGCGAGCCGTTTGTCGAACAGGGCGTTTTGTTTTTCCTCGGCCGCGAGTGCCGCTTCTTTGCGTGCGAGAAACGTGTCGTAGTCGCATTCCCAGTCGAACAAGCGCCCGCGATCGACTTCCAGAATTCGCGTGGCCAAGCGGCGCAAGAACGCGCGGTCGTGAGTGACGAACAGCAACGTGCCGGGCCACCGCAGTAGGTAGTCCTCAAGCCACGCAATCGAATCGATGTCGAGGTGGTTGGTCGGTTCGTCTAAGAGCAGCATGTCAGGCTGCGCGATCAGCGCGCGGGCAAGCAGCACCCGCCGTTTGGTGCCGCTGCTGAGCGAGGCGACGTCGGCCTCTGGATCGAGCTGCATGTCACTGAGCAGCGGCTCAAGCCGCCGCTCGACTTCCCAGTCTTCGATGAAGTCTTCATGGGCCGCACCAACGATGGCGATACCGGCAACCACCGCATCGCGGACCGGCCCCACGAGACTCGCGGGGACATCCTGAGGCAGATAGGCGACACTCGCCCCGCTGGCGAGCCGAATCTGGCCATGGTCGGGCGTCTGCTGACCGGCAATGATCCGCATCAGCGTGGTCTTGCCACAGCCATTGCGACCGACCAGCGAAATCCGTTCGCGCGCATCGATCGAGCAGCTCACTCCATCGAGCAAAGGTGGGCCACGAAAGGCCATGGTGAGATTGTCGACGTGAACGAGCGGCATCGGTGGGCTACTTTAGTGCGAAACTCGCCAAGCGTTAGGGGGGGGGTGAATCAAGATTCGTCGCGAAACTTGCCACGAAAAAGTCAGAAGCCTTGGCGACTTCCGCTTCCAATTTGCCAAGCATACCGAGTCGGGGCACAACTTTTGAGGGAGGCCGCGGCAATTGCCGATTTGGCCGAACAACTTGGCGACGATCGCTAACAAAAGCGGGTGGTTTTCGCCCTTAAACCACATCATATAGTGCTAGCAAGGCCAATTTGCCCCAAAATATTTGCCGTGTCTTGCTATTGCGTGATTCGTCCTTAAGATCATGCCGAATGACTTGCATCTCACGCCATCGCCGGTGACAAGGCGAGCAACATGGGAGTAGAGCGTATCGAGCGAAAGGGAAATCGGCTACGAAACGCCTGGACTTGCGCTCGCGATGGATTGCCCATCGTCGGCGCCGGCTGGGACTAGCAAGCTCCATCGGATCAAGGTAAGCCGATGGAGCAGCAGCAGTCTCTACGTCGTGAAATGAGCGACGACGGTGGGGTTGTTGCGTTTCGTTTCGCTCCGAATTTCTGATTACTCGCTGGCAAAACTCTCCATGCCTTTCGTCCGGCGAGCCTTTCGCCGGCGCAATTACAGGGAGCGTGATTGATGTCAAAGCCAGTTATCGGATTGAACAATGATTTCCGCCGTGGGTCGGGCGACAAGCCTGCCTATTCGTTTGTCGCGGCCGATTATTACGATGCCATCATCGAAGCGGGCGGTCTGCCCGTGATGTTGCCACCGGTCGACGAGATGGACGACATCCATCAGATGCTCGATCTTGTCGATGGTGTGCTGCTCGTCGGTGGGGGTGATCTCGATCCCCGACGCGATGGCTGGATGCTCCATCACTCGGTTCGTCCGCTCGATAATCGTCGCGAATCGTTCGATCGAGCTTTGGCTCATCTCGTCGCCGAGCGACGTATTCCAGTTTTCGGCATCGGTGTTGGCATGCAACTCCTCAACATCACGTTGGGGGGAAACTTGTTTCTCGACATTGCCGAGGACGTCCCGTCGGCTTTGCCACATCGCGATGCGATCGATAACGCTCATCGTCATACGCTCGTACTCGAACCTGGTTCGCTGATGGATCGCGTTTACGGCGATGGGGAACTGCGTGTGAATAGCATGCACCACATGGCTATCGACGAGCTCGCAAGCGGCTTCCGCGTCACAGCTCGCTGCCCCGACGGCATCATCGAAGCGATCGAATCAGTCATGCCCGATTGGTTTGTCGTTGGCACTCAGTTCCACCCCGAAGCCAAGAGCGCGTCGGCCCTCGACATGCGCATCTTCGAAGAATTCGTGATCGGCGTCAAAGAGAGCCGCGAAGCGGTTCGTATCGCCGCATAAGTCCGGATAGCCTCCAGAGGGCGTCGCCGGTGGTCTCGAAAGCCACGGGCGGCGCCCTCGAATAATCTTGCGGCCGCGTGAATCCCCCGATGCGAACACGGATCGCTCGCATCGGGGGATGCCTTTTGGAGTGTGGAATCAAGAATCAGGCGAGCCGGGTGGCGTCAGCCCCCGGAGTTTTCTCGGAGCGATCAACGATGGGTGTTCTCATGTTGAGCGAGTAGCTTGCAATAGGCTTTCATCCACCACCCATTGGCGGGCCAAGCCGGCGCGGTGACTAAGTTACCATCGACGCAAACACTATCGAGACCGGCGCTCGGCTCGTCCCAAATGCCGCCGGCGGCAATCACGTCGGGTTTAGTCGCCGGATAGGCTTGGCAGCGCTTGCCACGGAGCAAGTCGGCGGCGGCGAGAATCGACAGCGCATGACAAGTCGCCGCGATTGGTTTGTTGGCGTCGGCAAAGTGTTTGGTGATGTCGAGCACCCTTTGGTCGCACCGTTGATATTCGGGGCTCCGGCCACCCGGGAGCACAAGCCCGTCGAACTTCGCCGGGTCAATCTCGGCGAACGTGCCGTTGAGCGTGAAGTTGTGGCCGCGCTTTTCGCTAAAGGTCTGTTGTCCTTCGAAATCATGAATGGCGGTCGCGACACTGTCGCCCGCCTGCTTGTCGGGACAAACGGCCAACGGCTCGTGTCCCATCGCCTGCAAAATCTGAAAAGGAACCATCACTTCGTAGTCTTCGACGAAGTCGCCGACGATGAACAGGATTTTCTTCGACACTTTTTTCTCTCAAGGGTAAGGGTCCGTCATTCCCGCGTGGGCGGGAACGATATTTACGTCGCTTCGGCTTGCAAGTAGTCAGGTAGTCGTTGGACATTGCCGTTGCGGTCGATGCAGGCGATCGTGCTTTCGCCTTCGGCGACGAGCGCTTGATCGATGAAGACCGAGTAGCGATGGTCGATGCGAGCCGCGCGGGCTTTGGTTGTTTCGATAAGTATCCGCAGTGTGTCTCCGAACCGCGCCGGCCGCATGTACCGACAGTTGATTTTGCTCACAACCAGCACAAAACCGTCGCGCTCGAGCTCGGCGTAGCTGTGCCCGAGCGATTCGAGCTGTTTGACCCTCGCGAGCTCGAAGTACTTAAAGTAGTTCGCGTGATGGACCACACCTTGCGCGTCGGTCTCATAGTAACGGATCTCGAGGGGCATCTCGAAGCGATGGGACATCGGGTTCCTGACAACGAATCACAGTCACAGTTCGAGCCGCGCCGACTCGTCACCCGCTGTTATAGAGAACGACGACACACACTGCCTACTGCCCCCGGCCCGTTCTGTGCCTGACAATTTTCTCTGGCACCCCAAGCAGGGGAACCGCCACGACGCAACGACGCCACGACGCAAAGAGACACGGCATAAAAAGATGCAAACAAACAAAAAGCGTGAGAAGCGGCTGAATGGCAATACTAATGAAAATCTCGAAGCGACAACCCGGTGCAAACCGAGCGGTCTCTGCTCGTCGACTTAGTTTTCCATTTGTGGCGTTCCGTCTCTTTCGTTTCACTTCTCGAAAGTCGTGCGTTGCCACTCTGTTTCGTGGCGTCGTCTTGGCGTTCTCCGCGTCTTTGCGTTTTTTGAATAGGTCTCTGCAAAAAACCCGGCCATGGTTTCTTGTCAGACACCCCGTTCTGGCAAAGTTGCAACAAGTCGCTAGGTGGCCTATAGTTACGGCCGGTTGGGTTCGGGCGGACACCGAACAGACTCGCGACATTTCTTGGGGGCTGACGATCATGAGCGTGGGCGAGGGAGCGGGAGCGGGAGCGGGAATCGGTTTTGACACAATGCGCGGCCGCGATTATCCATCGATCCGGCAGTTTACCGTGTTCCTCGAAAATCGCGTCGGCCAACTAATGGAGGTGGTCCGCAAGTTCGAGGGGAGTCAAGTACGGATCGTCGCACTGAGTATCTCAGATTCGACCGAATGTGCGTTGGTGAGGTTCCTGCTCAGTGACCCCGAGGCGGGCCGCGAGATTCTCGAACGGGCCGGTTTTCCGATCGTCGAAAGCGATTTGATCGGCGTCGAACTGCCCGAAGTCGCACAGCCACTGTTATTCGTCTGTACGGCGCTCTTGGCCGCCGAAGTCAACATCACACAGGTCTATCCGCTGCTTGTGCAGCCGACCGGCCGACCGGCCGTGGCGCTGATGGTCGACAACATCGAAATGGCACTCGACACGCTCACCCAAAAACGGCTGCGGATCATCAACGAAGACGAGCTGAGAGATTACAATCCGTAGAGATATTGAGACATCGACAAGCAGCAGGTCTACCTCTCGAATAACGCCCTCGCGATCCTCCGATGCCCATCCCTGTCACCTGCCCCAAATGCCTCAAGCGGTTCAACGTCGCCGACCAACATGCCGGCAAGCAAGGGCCTTGCCCGAACTGCAAAACCAAGATCACGATTCCCAAAAAGGAAGACGCGGTCGTCATCCACGCCCCCGACCCGACCACCAGCGGCCCGGTTGACTCCAAAGGGCGTTCGGTTCTCAAGACCACTCGGCGTAAGGATTCGAAGTTCAGCCCTGTGCTCGCGATATCGGCAAGCGGAATAGCACTGCTTGCAATCCTCGGCGCTTATTTGCTGGGAACCAGCGAATTGCTCAAAGAAACGACTTTTCAGTCACTTGGCATTCTCGGTGTCGGAGCCGCACTCTTGGGCCCACTGCTCGCCTGGTCCGGGTACCAGTTTCTGCGCGACGATGAACTTGAACCCTATCGCGGTACCGAATTGTGGCTGCGCGCTTTGGCAGCGGGAGTCGTTTATGCCGGACTGTGGTTCCTTTATGGCTATTTGATTACGCAATTTTTTGATCCGGACGACATCGCAAAAGGACTCGATTGGTGGTATCCGGTGGTGTTTTTGGCGGTCATCATCGCGGCGGGAATTTTGGTCGCTTACGTCGCCTTCGACCTCGAACCGTTGTCGGCCGGAATGCACTTTGGACTGTTCTTGTTCGTCACCGTCATCTTGCGAGCAATTATGGGTTTACAGTTTGTGCCGGGGCTGGGGTCTTAGCATTGCCGGCCGATCTGCACGACATTCCTGAGCTGGTTGCCCTGCGTCATGCGACGAGCGTCGTGAGGATTCCGCCCGGTGTCGATGTGCCGATGACGCCCCGTGTGCGCCGGATTATCGACACGCCCGCCTTCGGACGGCTCAGTTCGGTCAGTCAATTGGGTCTTGTGAGCCTCGTATATCCAGGGGCCACTCACACTCGGTTCGAGCATTCGCTGGGTGCCTATCGCATGGCGCTGTTGTACTTGCAGAGGCTCGCCGGCGACGAGCAATTCGCGGAACTCGTCGACCGTCCGCTGGCCGAGCGGTTCGTGCTGGCGGCGTTGTTGCACGATTTAGGTCACTTTCCTTATTGCCATCCGATCGAAGACATCTCGCTCGCTGGTTTTCCGAAGCACGAAACGCTCGCGCGTAAGGAACTCGTTCTCAGCGAACTGACGAGCCACATCGAAAATGACTGGAGCACCTCCGGCGAAGCGATTGCCGATCTGCTCGACGGTCAGTTTCATTCACAAGGGGAGCGACTCGTTGGAAGCCTGCTGTCGAGTCCCATCGATATCGACAAGGTCGACTACTTGCAACGCGACAGCCTGCACGCTGGCGTCCCTTATGGGAATCACTTCGACCAAGGCCGACTGATCGGGAGCCTCTGCGCGAACGAAGCAGGGGATGGACTCGCGCTGACCGAAAAGGGGAAAACGGCAGCCGAGCTATTGGTCTTCGCTCGCTACGTCATGTTCAGCGAAGTCTATTGGCATCATGCCGTGCGGTCGGCGACGGCCATCTTGCAGCGACTTGTATGGGAGTATTCGCAGTCGCACGATGTGAAGGTACTCACCGAATCGTCGGAAGCTGAGTTCGGCCGAGCATTCATCGCGAAAACTAGCGACCCGCTCTTACATTTCCTCTACCGAGCGATTTGGGGCGGTGAGCGAAAGCTCTACAAGCGGCTCGCGCAGTACAGTTTGTTCGAATCGCCCAACGTCTATCGCCGACTAGCACAACAACCTTACGAATGGCTCGTCGGTTGTTCGCGTCGCTTAGCCGAGGCGCTGGGGGCGCAGTGGTATGAAGTCTTGATCGACGCTCCGCCGGTGGCGCTCGAAGTGCAATTCAATGTCGATCTGTGGTTTCCCAAGCAGGGCATCTATCGCCCGCTGGGCGAAGTCTCGCCTGTCGTTCGTGCTTTGGCCCACGAACAGTTCGATGATTTTGTGAAGCGAGTGCGGGTATTCGTTGCGCCAGAGCTTCGCGAGCGACTCGATTTGACGCCCGGCGAAATCGATCGTCTGGTGAGAGAGGCCTGCGAAGACGAGCCGTGAGCGTCAGCGCTCGAAGTTTTTGATCACAATCCAAGAAGCGGGGCACAATTTGGCTTTCCGGTAGCATGGTCGCAACAACCACGCTACCGCTCGGCACGACCGCTACCGAACTTTCGCCTTGAACTGCAACAAGCCACCCTTGCCAACGTCGACCGGGTCTTTGATTTCCCACCGCAGAACCGTCGAGCCGTCGCCCAGTTCTTCGGCACTGAAATCGGCCGTGCTACTTGCTTGGGCCGAGTCGGGGACGTATTCGAGCCTGACCGAAAGGTGGTCGACGATCGTGACGTTGCCGATTTGTTGGTCGCCCGTGTTGTCGTAACGGAGCGTGAACGAGACTTCTTCGCCAGGGTGAGCCGTGTTGGTCGAGGCCAACTTAATCAGCCGAATCTTCGGCGAATCGGGTCCATCGAGGTGGTACATCTGGCCCGGCTGCTCGTCGCGAATCAGCTCGGCAGCGGCGGTGCCGTCGATGGTCACCTGCGCCGATTGGTCGCCAGTCCATGTGATGGCCGCGTCGATTTGTTTGGCGAGCCAAGGCTTTTCGGCATTGTCGATGATGCCGAGCTTGATGACTTGGTAATCGCAATACGGTGCGATCATGCCGATGACTTCCATCACGCGCACCGGCGTGAGCAAAGCCATCGCTTGTTCGCGCGAACGATAGAGGCTGGCGGGCTGATCGCCCAGATTGGCAATCGGAGCGAGGCGTTGCAAGCTGGTGCCGGCAAGCTGATCGAGTTGCGATTGGCTGGGGGCCATTTCGTCGAGAATGGCGACCAACTTTTCGTTGCGATCGGCGTTCATGGGGTTCACCACTTCGCGAACCGCGCCGAAACGCGGCGCGTAGATGCAAACGCGATTGCTTGGCTGCACGATCACTTCGCCCGAAAGCGTGTCGTAGTGAACGATGGTGTCTTCTTGTTCGAGCCCTTCGATGGCCCAGTCGGTGCGGACGCCGGCTTCGACTCCATAGTCGCCACCATCGCAGATGTATTCGTCTGGCGGCCCGACGACGGGACCACAAGGTCCACAGCTATCGCAGCCTCCGTGGTTGCAGCAGGCACACGGTGGCCCCATCGGTCCGTCGTAAGGAACTGTCGGACAATTCTCAACGAATTGTTGACTAACAAACGACGCCTGCATGACCGCTCGCGGAGGCATCTCTTGTGAAATCACATCATGGGTCAATGTGCCGCTCGCCGGCCTAGCACCGCCCGACTCCGCCATCGGAAATCGGGCCATCCGAGATTGCGGCGCGCTGCAAGCACACAACATCAGCGTCGCAACCACCACCAACAAACGGCGGAACCAGCGGGGCAGGGGAGGTGAGTAGGCGGATGTCGAATTCATGCGAGCTTCGGCGGCTATTCGGTAAATTGCATTTGTGCGTGTGCCACTGGCTCTGCCAGTGTTGATCGAGTTTTGATACTCGGTGAAGTTTGCACTGGCAAAGCCAGTGGCACACCTTCTTGCACTCTTACTCGGTGTACTCGATCGGCATGTCGGCCCGCCCTTGTTCGTAAAGCTGCACCGGTGGGCATCCGTAGGTGAAGCCAGGATCGTTGATGCCATTCGCTGGACTCCGTCCGCCGATTCGCAGAATGGCGATCGGTCGGCCCAATTGGTCGGCGACTTGCAAAGGGTCTTCGCCGGTGGCGACCTCGAACCATTGGTGTCCTGCTTCGCCTTGGGCGACCGGTAACGCTTGGTTGGGGTCTTCGACATAAATGACCCGCGTCACAAACATACCGGCAGCGGCCAAGTTGAGTTCCGCAGCGGTCAATTCAATCGGCACCGGAAAGTCGAGCCGCTTGCCTGCGGGCGGATAAAGTCGGTCGATCAATTCGATGGTCGGAAAGACCTCAGCACCCGGGTTGTTCGGAATGTCGGTAACTCGCAGCCGATAGACGGCCCCAACGAGCAGACCGGCGACTTGTGGTCCCGGCTGCAGCTCAGAAAAGTTGCCGTCGATGGCGAACGCGGCCCGAGAGTTCTCGGGCAGCTTCACCTCGACCGGCTGAATGTATCCACACAACGGTCCGCCTCTGACCAGTCGCTGGCGGCCAATCGCTCCCGGTGGCATGACGCCGGCGTGCAGCGGATGACCTGTCGGCATTTGTGCCGATGCCACGCTACACATCGCTAGCAGTGCTAGTGTCAGCCAATTCCATTTGCCTGCGACACCCTTACGAATGTTTGCAAGGGGCAAGTGGCGGACCGTTGTGTTGAATGAAGAGTTCACAGTTTTCAGTAGTCAGTTTTCAGTAGGAAGTTTGGCAGTGAGCGGTGAGCGAATTTTTCATCGCTCATCGCTCATCGTTTATCGATTCCACTACGTTTATCGATTCCACTACCGGCAATAACCCTCGTTGTCGCAACTCGCGGCAGCTCCGTGGATTGCCGACTTGATGCTGCCGATGGCACTTGGGATCAAGCCGGGCACGGTACCGTGGATGGCGGCCGGAGCGCGGTTGACTTCGTCGACGAACACTTTGTCAACCGGGCGTGGGTAGTCGTTGCCTGGACGCTGCTTGACGCTGATGTGCATCCGCTTGGTCGGTGGCGGCAAATGCGTGCGAGTCCGATTCGTCATCGTATGTTGTTGGAATCCGGCAGGCACTCCGAGCGGAATGTGTGGCGGGCCGGGCAACCCAATCGGCGTGCCAGTGATGGGCATGCCATAATTGGGGTCCATGTTCGCAATCAGATGGGGTGGCACGGCGTTGGGTGCGAAACCTGCCGTGGGCACGCCCTGCGGCATGTTGCCGTATCCGCCACCGTAGCCGGGACCACAATCACTGGCACTGTACCCGTCGCTCGGGTAGCTGCCGTATTGATCGACTTGACCGATGGAGCCTTCGCCCATGTAGTCGCCGCCATACATGCCACCATCGACAACTTCACCGTCGCTATATTGACCTTCGATCGGGTAGCCTTCGTCGTTGTACTGAGCGGGCATGACTTCGCCACCATACATGCGAGTCGCCGACTCGAGGTCTTTGTTACCCATGCGAAGAATGGCCAGGATCGAACCCCGTTGGTCGGCCTTGGCGATCGGGTCTTCGCCCGGATTAAGCCGAGTGCTCACTAGCGTTTCGACACCGGCGAGCGCGAGTTCTTGGAACTCGGGATCGGGCAGGTAAACCACTTTGGTCACAAAATTGCCAGCGACAACTTGGTCGAAGTCCTCGGCAGTGAACTGAATCGGAATCGGCGAGTGCGCCAAGTAGGCGTCGGTCCGTGGAGTCACCGGGGCGACTTCGAGCGTCGGATAGAGCGCGATGGCTTCCCGCTGAGGCAAACCGGTTACCTTGAGGCGATAGATGGCCCCTTGGCTAAAGTCTTGGCGTCCGGGAACGACAAGTGGTGTCGAGTCGAACGTGCAGTTGCCGCTGACGTCCCACGAGACTTGCACACCGTCTTCGCCCAGAAACGCAATTTGCGAAGTGCCGGGGATGCCACAGAGGCTGCCATTGCCGCCGCCGTATCCGCCGTCGTCATAGCAACCGCCACCGCCACCATAGCAGGTACCACCGTTGCAGAAGGTAGCTTGCTGGATATTCGGGTCCATCATTCCCGAAGACATTCCATTTGACATGCCCGGGGGCATGCCAACACCGCCGTAACAGTCGCCCCCCATGGCGCCGGGGCTCATCCCGCCGGGCCCGATACCCATGCCGGCACCCATCATGCCACCCCCGCCCGGGTATTGGCCGGGAGGTGCGAGGACGCCCGGACCAGGACCACCAACACCGGGGCCAGGCTCCATGAGCCGCGACGCAGGCGGCAGGTTGTGGGCCAGTTTTCCTTGGCAGCCGGTGACTGCAATCGCAGCCACGAGCATGCCACTCGCAAGCCAGTTGATAAGACGCATTTTATCCCCCCTCACATTGATCGCGTGGCGGCCGGTCGCGCATCGTGCGCGGCCACCCCAGCGACCTTCGATTAGTCAGTCTTGTTGACCGTTGTTCCGCACGGCCCCGGCGTTTTTCGTTTGCCTGCACCAAAATCATCCTGCGGTGAAAGTGGCGTGGACCGCACCAGCGGCCCGCGCTTACAATCCGCCGCCCACCAGCGGCGAGCGGCCCGCGCGGGGGCGACTCGAAACGAATCGCTCCCTGAAGCTTAAAAGTCGGTCGCCCCACGTCCGAATCTTTGGAAAAACCGTCAGAACCGGCACAGGAACAAAAGTTTGCCCCGTTTGTCTGTCTTATTTCCGGTGGTCGTCGTGCTAGCAATTGGCTGTTGGCTGGCCCGTCCCTATTTGGCGCGGCAATTCGCCGGTGGCGACGCCCCAACGCCTAGGGGCTACTTGCCACTCGCCAATTTGCCCATCGACAAAGCGGGCGACAAGCTACTGGCCGATGTCATCGCCCGACTCAACCAGCGAGCAACGATCACCGCGCGCGTCCGCCACCGAGCCGAGATCGATGGCCGAGAGTTTTTTGGTCAAGGCACGTATCGCCAAGACAACTCGAGCGACGAACCACGCATTAAGTGGCTGCTCGAATCACAACGCGACGGACTCGCGGCAACGCTGCTGCAAGTCTCCAATGGCCGCTTCCTGTGGACCGACCAAAGGCTTGCCAGCGGACGCAAAATCCACCGCGTCGATTTGTGGCAAGTTCGCCGACAGTACGACACGGCGTTAGCCGCCGCACGGCAGCTCGCACCGGGCCAAGCAAGTTGGTCCGCAATCCCCACGGAACTCACGTCGAGCTTTGGTGGCTTGGCTATGCTCATTGGCTCGCTTCGCGAGAGCTTTGAGTTCACGAAGCCTCAGCTTTTTAACATGGGCGACAAACCCGTCTACGCGTTGATCGGCCGCTGGCGACAAGAGGTACTCGCCGACTTATTGCTGAGCGAAACCAAACGCCGCGAACAAAACAAGTTGCCCGAGGATGTGATATCCGCGAATCCGCTCCCCGATCGTTTGCCACACCATGTGCTCGTGTTGGTTGGCCAGCACGATGCGTTTCCGTATCTGATCGAGTACCGCGGCGCAGGACAATCGGCTGCTGAGCTCGCGTCGCTCTATCAAATCGTCGAAGCGCCGCTCGCGAGGCTCGAATTCTTTGATGTCGCTTTCGAGCTACCAATCGACAACCGCGAGTTCGACTACAACCCACCGGTCGAACCCGAATGGGGCGACAACACGGCGAGTTACATGCGGAGGCTCGACCGCACTCGGCGTTATCAGTTGGCGCGTGAGCAATCGAGCAACATGGCCAGCCGGCCCGGTTCTGCGGGCGAAGGTGCTGCACCTCGTTAGCTTGTGGCACTTCTCTAGACTAACTTGCAGTCCGATATGTACATGCGCTACATTGGGGCGTCGACCATCGCCCGCGAGTGATCGGGCAGTGGGGTCGCGATTCTTTCCAGTCACTCGCTAGTCGAGAATACACATGGAAACTCAGGTCAGAACTCCACAACTGATATTCATGCACCCGCAGCGGCTCGTAGTGCCGCTCTTTCAACGTCCCTACGTTTGGAACCAGGAAAATCAATGGGAACCACTTTGGCTGGATGTTACTCGGATGGCCGAGCGTGTACTGCAAGCTCCCTCGGGCAAACATTCGCCCCATTTTTTGGGCGCTGTCGTACTGCAGCAAGTTTCTAATCCAGCGGGAACGATGCAAGAACGTACCATCATCGACGGTCAGCAGCGGCTGACCACTTTGCAGTTGTTATTCGATGCATTACACGCCGAACTGGTAACGGCCGAGGCAACCGCCCCCGCCATGCGACTGGAAACCTTGATTACAAACGCGGAACCTTTTCGAACAACTCGCGAAGACCAATTCAAGGTTTGGCCGACGAATCGCGATCGCCCCGCATTCAATGCTGTGATGTCTGCAACGCTACCGATCGACTACTGTGCTGTCGGCCACGCTGATCAGCGAATGGTTCAAGGTCATCGGTATTTTGCCAGCGCAGCTCGTGAGTGGCTCGCTGATGGTGGTAGCGAAAATGTCCTAAAGCGGGCCGCGGCCATTGAAACAACCGTTCGCGATCTACTCCAGCTTGTCGTGATCGATTTAGGAGCAGACGAAAATGCACAAGAAATTTTTGAGACGCTGAACGCACGCGGAGCGCAATTGACGGCAGCCGACCTAATCAAGAACTTTGTCTTCCAACGTTTACTGGAAAAGGGAACCGATGTGGAGGCGGCCTACGTCAAGTATTGGCGCGACTTCGAGTCGTCGTTTTGGGAGTCCGAGCTTAGTGTTGGGCGGGTACGCTACTCGCGCTCGTCGATTTTCCTAAATCATTGGCTGATTGCTCGAACGGGGGAAGAAATTGTCGCCCGCGAAGTGTTCACGAGGTTCAAACGCTACGTCGACGAATCGGGCGAACCGTTGGATTCGTTGCTTGGCAAGTTGAAGGGGTCAGCGGACATCTATCGTGATTTTATTCAAAGCGGATCGAAATTGACTGGGCCGATTGATCGGCTGGGAATTTTTGCCTATCGAACAGGTGTCATGGAGAGCGAAGTTATCAAGCCCGTGCTGCTGGTCTTGCTCGATCCTAGTTTGCCGGAAGTACCTCAGTCGCAAGTTCACAAGTGTCTCGACGTGATCGAAAGCTGGATGGTACGGCGTATGCTGCTGAGAGCGACAACGAAAAGCTACAGCCAGATCATAGCCGAACTAATTCGAGTGATTCGAGACGCAGATCGGTCCACAATCGGCGACGAAACTGAAGAATTCTTTGCTGCGCAACCGAGCAGCAGTCGCTACTGGCCCGACGATAACGAGGTCGTCGAGCAGCTCAAGCTACTGCCCGCCTACCGTCGACTCGGACGGGGACGCCTGCGGATGGTAATCGAGGCGATTGAGGATCACCTGCGTGGCTGGAAAAATGGTGAGGCTGGTTTTGGCGGGGAGCGAGTGCATCGGGGCAAACTAGCAATTGAGCATGTGATGCCACGAAAGTGGGTAGCCAATTGGCCGCTGCCCGTTGGAGCAAGAAGTGAAGGCGAACGTGAAGCTTTGTTGCATACGATCGGAAACTTGACACTCTTGACATCGCGTCTGAATTCAAGGGTATCGAATGGACCTTGGATCGGTGAGAACAGCAAGCGCGACGGTTTAGATGACCACGACGTACTCGTGATCAATCGCGAGCTCTTGAAGTCCGCCAAAGAAAGCTGGAATGAACCGATGATCCGTGCTAGATCGGAAAGGCTCGCCCAGGTGATTACAAAAATTTGGCCGACACCGGCGGGATACAAGTCGGGTTTCACTACCGATGTTGTTCGCCCCAGACACCGCGTCGATCTCGGTGACCTTGTCAACTCGGAATTTATTGCGCATGGAACCGAACTGATTCCGCGTCGCCCCAAGTATCGCGATCAACGGGCGGTTGTTTTGTCTGATGGTCGCATCGAATACGCTGGCCAGTTCTACACGAGCCCGTCCGAAGCGGCTAAGGCAATCACGAAGAAAAAAGCTGAGAATGGCTGGTGGTTCTTCCTTGTTGACGTGCCGTCAAAGCCCTCCCTTCGGCAGATCCGAATTGCTTATCTTGAAACGCTTTCGGGCGATCACGAAGACGTAGATGAAGACGAGTGAACGAACAGTTCGCTACCCGCGCAGATGCTGAACCTCATTAACACTCAACATACTCGCCTTCGTTTCGCGCCAGCGGATAATACTCCAGCCACAATTGCTCTGTGGCACGCGATGGCGACGAGCGATGGGCACCTGCATCACTTCGCCCAATAGCACCCGGTTCACCACGCTGTGAGCCACCACCGCGACTTGTTCGCCCATGTGCCGTGTGGCGATTTCGCGGACGGCCATCATCACCCGCTCGCAAACCTCGCCCAAGTTTTCGCCGTCGGGGTATCCATTCGCCACCGGGTCTTCGCGGAACAACCGATACGCCTCGGCGTCGTCGGCTTCGATCATCGGCCAGCTTTTGTCTTCCCAGCGACCGACGTTGGCTTCGAGCAAACCATCGACGGCGATTGGCGTGAGCGAGTGTCGATTGGCGATCGCCTCGGCCGTTTCAAACGCACGCTTCAACGGGCTTGCATAAACGGCGACTATCGGGCATTGGCCCATCGCAGCGGCAATGGTTGCCGCCTGCTCGCAACCAACGCGCGAAAGCGATTGATCGATCCGATGACCTTGCATCTGCGGCGGATCGAGCAAATTATGTGGCGTCGCCCCATGCCGGATGACGTGAAGGAAGCATTCGTTGGTGTTGGGAATGAGGTCGGGAGACATGGGCGCGAACGCAATGTTTAGATTGAGGAACGAAAACGATAATAGCCGACGAGCTACCGCTCGTCGCAGTCACCGGAAATGGAAGAGCATTCGCAAGGCTATCCGACTCGCGTCGACTCACACAAGCGCTGGCACCAACGGAGTCAATAGCGACGAGACGTAACTCGTCGGCTATCAGTTCCGATACAACGCGGCGCGATTCGTCGCAATCGCCGCGGCCGTTTGCACCGCGGCGACCATGCCCGTCGACTCTGCTTGACCTTGCCAAGCGCGATCATAGGCGGTGCCGTGGGCGACGCTCGTGCGGACGATCGGGAGCCCCAGTGTGACGTTGACGGCTTGGTGCATGGCGAGCAATTTTAGTGCGATGTGTCCTTGGTCGTGATACATGGCGACCACCGCATCAAAGTCTCCTTGGCTCGCTCTGAGCATCAATGTGTCGGCAGGGTAGGGGCCGCTGGCAGCGTAGCCCCCTTCCTCAGCCGCGACGACCGCCGGGGCGATGATGCGCGTCTCTTCGTCGCCGAATAATCCCCCCTCACCCGCGTGGGGATTGAACGCGCAAACGCCAATCCTGGGGCGCGCGCAACCTAGCTCGACGAGCGCGCGATGGGCGAGGGCGATCTTTTCGATCACGCCGTTGATCGATAGCGCATCTGACACAGTCCGCAGTGCCGTGTGTAATGTCACATGCACAACGCCGAGCCCTTGGGGCGAGGCATTCGCTACCCCTGGCGGCAAATAGAGCATCATCGCAAAGTCGCGGACGCCGCACAGTTCGGCCAAGAGCTCGGTGTGGCCCGGGTAGTCGAAACCGGCTGCGTGCAAGGCCGCTTTGCTGAGCGGCGCGGTCACGATGCCACTCACCACACCGTCGAGCGCGAGTTGTGTCGCCAATCGAACTGAGTCGAAGGCAACGCGTCCCCCTGCGGCGGCGTGAGGACGGGGGATTTCGCCCCCTAGGTCTGTCCCGACTGGTAGGCAGGAAATCGTCCCCGGCTCGACAGTAATCTCATCGGCACCGGCAATCTCGACCACTTCGAGCCCACAGGCGACCAATTCGACCGCTTTTCGCAGAATAGCGGGGGGACCAATGGCGAATAAATCTCCGGCCGCCTGCATCCTCGCGTCGGTCCATGCACGGGCGACGATTTCGGGACCGACTCCCGATGGATCACCCAGCGTGATGGCGATGCGGAGACGTTCGTTCGGCATGATGCTAGCGTCAGGGTCCTAGTCGAGTGGTGAGATGATGCCGATTTTACCGCCCAGGCTTCCGAGCGTCAGGTGAAACCCTTAAATTTCTGCTGTTTGCACAAAAAATGTGACCGGTGACAAGCCAGCACCGGCAACTATACTAAAAATCTTGCCCAACTTATCGCCCCTACCTCGTTTCGCAACTCGCAGGATACACCCCTTATGGCCAAGGCGATGTCGATCGGCGGAATGGCTGTCGCCGCGATCGCGGGCCTCGCTTTCTTGGGCGACACGTTCGTGGGGCTTCCCTTCGGCGGCCAGAGCATCATCACAAACATCTGCTTCATGCTAGCGGCCGCGATGTTGGGCTACGCCAGTTTCAGTGCGTTTCGTGAAACGAAATAACGGCTAAGCGGCATAGCCACGGCGTATTTGCGGCGTCGCCGCCGGGAACCGCAATAAACCTCTCCTCCCGAGCGCCCCGGCTGTTTCGACGAGGTTTCGCAACTCGAGCATTCCGGCGGTCGACGTACGAAGTTCGCCAAGTTGGGCAATCCAAGTCGAGTTTCGACCGACGTGAGCGAGCCGCCGCAGTGCCACACTCGACGATGTTCGCCACCTTGCTTTACCGCCAACGCGATGAGTCAACGGGATATCGCTGATTCCAAAGCCCAGCCCACGCGGCAATTCGGTCCGGCGATTCGTTCCACAAGCTGCGTGAATGACTTCGGTGATGCCCGCGTTACTCAATGCCCCCAGCGCCCCATGATAAGCGGTCCCCTCGGCAAGCAAGCAACTCGGCGAGAATCCAAATTGCCGCAGGTTCGTGGTGCGCGAAATTAGTTCTCGGCGAAAGTCCGTGGGCGCGACGCTCCGGTCGGTCCAGCCTTCGTCGCCCCAAATTGCGACATCGAACGCAAACTGGCTGCGGAGTAAATCGCGTGCGAATTGGCGGCTCGGCACATCGTCCAGCGCCCATGAGACGGGCATACCAGCCCGCTCGGCAAAACCTAGCAGCGTCTCCGCCAAACGAACAACTGGTACTCGCAACCGGTCGACGACGACCAACAGGCGAAAGCTCGCCGGACGATAGTGCTCAGTATGTCTCCAAAAATCCAACATTTGCCACAAGCCGCCCGAGGCGGCACAATCCTAAAGAGTAACCCTCTAGCTCAATTCGGCAGCCGCGTGGTCGTCGATCGCAACAAAAACGCGATTTTGCGAAACTAACGGCCGGTTCCGGTAAGTTAAATACCATGAAGACACTCATCAAGAACGCCACGGTCGTATTGCCTGATGAAGTTTCGCGGGTCGATCTCGTCATCGAAGGGACGCGCATCGCCGACATCGATCCGGCGCGGCAAACCAACGTCGATGAAACAATCGACGCCACCGGTTTGCATCTGCTGCCCGGTGTCATCGACGATCAAGTTCATTTCCGCGAGCCGGGGCTGACGCATAAAGAAGACCTCGCCCACGCGACCCGAGCGTGTGCGAAAGGGGGCGTGACGACATTTCTCGAAATGCCCAACACCAAACCAAACGCAACGACAGTCGAACTGTTACACGACAAGCTCGCGTTGGGAGCGAAGTACTCGCGGGTTAATTATGGTTTCTACATCGGCGCGACGCCGACCAATGTCGACGAGTTGAAGAAAGCTGTGCGAACGCCAGGCATCAAGATCTTCATCGGCTCTAGCACCGGCGACTTGCTCGTCGACGAGCAAGAGGCGCTCGAACGTATTTTTGCCGAGACGATCCTCCCGATTACGGCGCACTGTGAAGACGAAGCCACCGTCCGCGCCAACACCGAGCGGTATGCCGGCACGACCGACGTGGCCGATCACTCGCGGATTCGCGACGAGCGAGCGGCCGTCATCGCGACGACTCGGGCCATCGACCTCGCCAAGCGGCACAACCATCGCTTCCATGTGCTGCACGTTTCGACAGCCGCCGAGTGTAAACTAATCGCCGATCATGAGAACCTCATCACGGGTGAAGCTTGCATACACCATTTGCTGTTCAACACGGGCGACTACGCTCGGCTCGGCACACTTGTGCAAATGAACCCGTCGCTAAAGACAGCGGCCGACAACGAAGGTCTTTGGCGAGCCCTGCTCGATGGCCGCCTGCAAGTCGTCGCGACCGACCACGCGCCGCACACACTCGAAGAAAAACGGCTCCCCTATCCGTCAAGCCCTAGCGGTTTGCCTGCCGTCGAAAACTCTCTCGCGCTGATGCTGAGCCAAGTAAACCGCGGCCGATGTACTCTTCAGCAAGTGGTCCACTGGATGTGCGAAGCCCCGGCGAGGGTTTGGGACATTGTAAACAAAGGCTCTATTCGCGTAGGTTACGATGCCGATTTGGTGCTGGTCGACTTGGCCCGCCAGCACACAGTTCGCAATGCCGAACAGCTCACCAAAAGTGGCTGGAGCCCCTGGGATGGCGAGACGCTCACTGGCCAAGTCGTGCGAACGTTCGTGATGGGACGTACAGCCTATCGCAACAACAAACCTGTCGACGATTGTCGAGGGAGTGAGGTCGCTTTTGATCATGCAAGACGAGGCTATTGGAGTTAAACCTCAATCCCACGCTTGCGCAGTTCGCCTTTCAACTCCTCAGTCGAAGTAAACAGCACCGCGTCGATGCCAACCTCAATCGCGCCCGCCACGTTCTCGGCCCGATCGTCGGCAAAGAATATCTTCGCGGCCGGCACGCTGGCTAGTTCGATCGCGTGCTGGTAGATCTTCGCTTCGGGTTTCATGCTTCGGGCCGCGAAGCTTGTGCAGTGCTTCTCAAAACAATAATTGAGCGCCGGATAGCGGCCGTCGGTGACGAAGGCCCAGTGCAAGGGGTTCGTGTTCGAAAGAATACCCAAACGGTGCCCTGCCGCGTGCAGGTGTTCGATCAGCGCGAACGACTCGACAATTGGCTCGAACATGTCACTGGCGGCGTGCGAAAACTCGCCCAAGTCGGGTGCGTGACCGGTGAATTTGCGGTAATGTTCGATATAGTCGTCGGTCGAAATGTCGCCTCGTTCATACAACCATTGAATGCTCTCGCATTCGATTGGTCCTAGCAGCAGCGAGCGAAGTTCCTCGGCATCAAACGCAGCGAGCGCCGCCATTTGGCTCATGGCTCGCTCGTTCGAGAACCGCAACAACACGTTTCCGAGATCGAAATAGCAGAATTCGGGGGGCATTTTCGTCGTTTCCTCGCGAAACTTTGGGTGGCGTTGTGGGTTTAGTGCAGAGTATTCAGTGTCGAAGCTAGCGCAAACGGAATCAATGGCCTTATACTCTCAGCGAGCAAACTCACATGCGACTTGCATCCCTGCTTTGGTTAATCCTGTGCTTGTTCGGAAGTTTTGACGTGACAACCGCCGCCTCACCCGATCCGGCCAACTCGGCCCATGACAAACTGGCCGCCGAATACAGCGCCGCCAAGCTGGGGATTTCGTTTCTCGTCATGATCGACGGGAAAGTTGTCTTCGAGCAATACGACAATGGTGGCTTTGCCGATTGGTCGCACGAACTAGCGAGTGGCACCAAGAGCTTCTCGGGAGTTATTGCCGCCATCGCGGTCGATGAGGGGTTGATTTCGTGGGACGAAAAGCTGGCCGACACGATTACCGAGTGGCAAAGCGATCGGCAGAAAAGCCAAATCACGGTTCGGCAACTGCTTTCGCTCACTAGCGGACTGGAAACCAAAGTCGGCTCGCCACCGACTTTTGCCGACGCGATCACCAAACCGCTCAACGCCAAGCCGGGCGAAGAGTTCAGATATGGCGCTACCGCCTATCAAGTGTTCGGCGAGTTTCTGGCGCGAAAGCTCAAGCCACAGAACATCAGCGTCGAAGACTATTACCGAGCCAAGCTGTTTGATCCGCTCGGTATAAAGGTCGCGCGCTGGCGGATGGGTAAGGATGGCAATCCACATCTTCCGTCGGGTGTCTCGATCTCGGCTCGCGACTGGGCCAAGTTCGGCGAGCTTGTCATTCAAGGAGGCCAGTCGAAGGGCAAACAAATTGTCTCGCGCGAGAATCTTGGCGAGTGTTTTAGGGGCTCCCAGGCCAACCCTGGCTATGGACTGACGTGGTGGCTCGCGAAGCCGGTACCCGCCGAGCTCGTCGGTCGCGAGCGTGTTGTGCGGCGCGGCACCGACATCTATCGCGACAAGTTCGCTGGCCCGACCGACATCGTGATGGCGGCCGGCGCTGGCAATCAACGACTCTACGTCTGCCCTTCGCTCAAACTAGTCGTCGTCCGCCAAGCGGTCGGCATTCAGCAAGCCATGTTGGGGCACGAAGTCGGCTTCTCCGACATCGAACTGCTGGCGCGGTTGCTCTACGGAACCGGTGCCGACGGCGCGCCGGCCGTCACTGGTGACGAGCTCGAGGTCGCCGACGCGACGACCGAAGCCGGTTACTTGCGACGCCTTCGCGACCGGGCCGATGCCGACGGCGATGGCGAAATCTCGCCCGATGAAATGGCGACCATTAATGAAATGATGAGCCGATTAGAGCGGTTGTTACGTGGTCGGAAGTAGTCAACCTTACAATCCCAACGGCCAATCGGTCACGAGCTCGACTCCATCAGTCGTGACGGCATAATTTTGCTCGAGCCGAATCCCCGCCTTCAAGTCCTCGTGGTACAGCCCTGGCTCGGCGGTGAAGAAGTCTCCTTCGGCGAACGTGTCGTCCCAGTTGGGGTTGAGGTGCGGGCCTTCGTGTGGCGCGAGACCGACGCCGTGCCCCAGGTGGTGGTTGAACAGCCAAGGCTCGGCCGGTTTGAGCTGCTCAAGAACAGTTTCGTAAAGCTGCTTACAACTAGCGCCCGGTTTAGCGAATTGCTCGACGACCGGGAACACGGCGGCCAGTTGTTGCCATGCTTGCTGTTGCGCAGACGATGGTTCGCCCCCGACGGCAATCGTCCGCGCATTGTCGGAATAGTAGCCTCGATAGCCGACACCTAGGTCGAGAATCCATAGCTCGCCGGCTTGGCAGGCTCGGTCGCGTGGCGCTCCGCCACGCGCCGCACAGCGAAAGTCTTGACCAAAGTATGTTGGCGGCTCCCCTAATGCGTCGACCGTCACGCGGTACAGCTCGCTATAGAGGTCGAGCTCGTTGAGCCCTGGCGAAACGATCTCTCGTGCTCGTTCATACATCTGCCGATTTGCCTCGTTGGCGAAAGCCAGCATCGCTAGCTCGTCGGCTTGCTTGTGGCGTCGCAACTGCCAAATGGTTGGTTCGAAGTCGACCCAGTTGCCAGACCAAATCGCCGCCGCGTGTTGATTGAACTTCGAGAACTCGGCACCCAAGGTCGCGCGCGGCGACAGTTCGGCCAACAGGGCATTAGCACACGCCTCGGCTTGGTCGTTGCGCATCGTCGAGAGCCACTTGGCCTTGTAAGTGACCACCCGGTCGGCGGCAACTGGCGTCTCTGCTTTGCGGGCGGGGAGACAAAGCGTGAGCGAACCATCGGCATCGAGCAGTGCCGCCACTTCCAGCAGCGGCCCCAGATAAATACCAGTCAGCCAAGTTATGCTATCGCTCCGGGTGACGAGCAACTGCTCGACGCCACGACTCGACATTTCGCTGAGCAAGCGCGATTGACGGTGGCGGCATTGCTGAAGGTCAAGCGTCGGTTGTGTGGCCATTTTCGCGTCTCGAAAGTTGTGGTCTACGGATGCTACCGTCAGCGAATGGACCACCGATTGCAAGGGGTCGACAGTGGCAGACGTAAACGCGACTCGATCCGCAATCTTGTCCCAGAACCGGAATCGCGTCTCGATTTGGGACATATATCCCACAACTTGGGCCAAAAATAGGTGGTGCGACAGACTGTGGTCGACGTCGCTAGCTGAACGAATTGGGCAAATTAACCGAATTCTTGGGGGCAGGGCGATTTTCAATCGATCTGGCACATGACGTGCTCCTTCAAGCGTAGTCGCAACACGCGATTGCGTCTCCACAGGATGGAGCCACCGCCCAACACGGCCTCTCGAAAGGAAGTACGATGCTTGTTCTAAGTCGAAAATCTGGTCAGCGTATTCAAATTGGCGACGACATCACAGTCGAGATTCGTCGCATTGCTGGAAACCGCGTCACGATCGCGCTCGAAGCGCCCAAGTCGGTGCGGATTCTGCGTGGTGAACTCGACGACGTCGCGCACGAATTCGAAGTCGACAACGACTCCGAGAGTGCAACGTTTCGCATTTCCCAGCATCGCATCTCGCGCAACGAGAGCTGTTTGGGTGCTAGCGTCGAGCTGGTCGGCTAAACGCGATTGACCCGCTAGCGTGCGTCATCTACGCTCTCGCCGCATTCTGTTTTGTGCGAGAGCCGCGTGCGCCATAAACTGCCAAATTATTCCACCGCGATCGAATTGCTCGTCGTCTTGTCGATTAGCATCGGTGGCTGCGCGTCGAAGACGCAATGGGTGAGCGTTCGCGAGACGCCCAACAATCGGCTTGCCAGTTCGCTCAAGCTGCTATCGCGTAACGGCATCGAGCCGAGTGCGCGGACCCAGCAGCTCTTGCGGCGGTTCGATCTGCAGAAGATTTGGAGCGATGCGCCCGCCGACGTGATCACCCAGCTCGACATGTTGACTGAGCGTGAAGACTCGCCCGAGCTTGAATACGCAGTTGCCGAGCTTGCCTACATCGAAGGCAAACGCATCGAAAGTCGCGATCGCGAGCTCGCGCTCTCACACTACGGTACGTCACTTATTCATTCCTATCACTTCTTGTTTGATGCCGAACATGGAGCGATGAGAAATCCCTACGATCCGCAGTTCCGCGGTGCGTGTGACATCTACAATCAGTCGCTCGAAGAGACGCTCCGGATTGTTCAAAAACATGATGCCATCAAAACCGGCTCGCAAGCGACTATAAAAACGGCGAGCCAAACTTGCGGATTCGATGTCGAGCTTTTTAGCACAGGCTGGCATGCCGCCGATCTTGACCACTTTGAGTTCGTTAGCGACTACGAGATCAAAGGGCTTACGAATCACTACCACACCTACGGCTTAGGCGTACCGCTCATTGGGGTGCGAAAACCACATCAAGGCGAGCATCCGGCGGAGCGATTTTACCCGCCCGGTCTTGCGTTCCCGGTCACGGCCTTTTTGCGAGTCGATGAGTCGGCGGCAAGTGAGCACGCTCGCAAGGGTCAACCTCGATTCGTGCTCGAGCTGCACGATTCGCTCGATCGCGACTCGATTGAAGTCGCCGGCATGCAAGTGCCGCTGGAGTCGGACCTTAGCACACCACTGGCATATTTCTTAAATCAGCCACAGTTCGATCAAGACGACATTTCGACTGTTGGCTTGTTGATGCCGGGCCGAGTCGAACAATTGCAAGGGCTCTACATGCTGGAGCCGTACGATCCGCATAAAATGCCGGTCGTGATGGTCCACGGGCTCTGGTCGAGCCCAGCGACGTGGATGGAAATGTTCAACGACCTCCGCAGCGATCCGGCGATTCGCGACAACTATCAGTTTTGGTTTTACCTTTACCCCACCGGTCAGCCCTTCTGGATCAGCGCCGCACAGATGCGGCACTCGATGGTAGCGGCTCGCGAGCAGATCGACCCCGACCATCGCCACCCGGCACTCGACCAATCGGTTTTGGTTGGCCACAGCATGGGGGGACTCGTCTCCCGATTGCAAAGTGTCGATGCCGAAAACCATTTTTGGTCGACGATTAGTGACCACTCGCTCGATGAGATTCGCGCCGACGACGAGTTGAAACAAAGGCTCGGCGACGTTTTCTTCTTTCAACCCAACCCGTCTGTCCGCCGAGTTGTGACGATCGGCACACCCCATCGCGGCAGCGAGTTCGCCAACAACACCACGCGCTGGATCGGTGCGAGGCTCATCGACATACCAACGCGATTCCGCGATGGGCGGGCTCAATTGATCGCCAACAACCGCGACCTGTTGCGACCCGATGCGCCTCTCGATATACGGACGAGCATCGACTCTCTTGCGCCCGACTCTGTGTTGCTCCATCGGCTCGTGACAGCCGACGCGGCCCCTTGGGTCGGCTATCACAACATCGTTGGTCGGCAACCCGAAGAGGGGTTTGCCGCTTATTTCACCGGCGCTGGAGACGGCGTTGTCTCGCTGGCGAGTGCCAAGCTCGACGACCTGCCGCAATTGCAATCGCAAATCATCGTACCGGCCGATCACCTTTCGGTCCATCGCCACCCGCAAGCGGTGCTTGAAGTCCGGCGGATTTTGCTCGAACAGGTCGAAGAACTTCTTCGCGGTGACATTAGCTTCCCCGCGAACCTGAAGGTCGCCAGCGGCACAAGCGATCCAACAACACGACGCTAGCTGAGCACTTCGGCGCGAGCGTTCAAATAGCTGCGCAGCGAATTCTCGCCGGCGAGAAGCGAGGGCAACACTCGCGTGCGGTCGCGCCTCGAAATGCGAGTCGCGGCAACCTGTGGCTCTCGCTCTACTTTTTCAACAGACTCCGCATTCGACGTCTGATTGCTCTCGAACGCGCGAGCGACTGCCAGTTCACCACGCAGTACCGAAACTTCGTGTGGCGCTTGGATGCCAAGGCGGACCGTTTTGCCTTTGGTCTTGAGAATGGTGATAACGATGTTATCGCCGATGTGGATGGTTTCGTCGTGCTTCCGTGTAAGAACCAACATGACTCACTCCCTTGGTTGGTAAGATTAATTCCTGTTTCTCCGACAGTTCTTTCGGCCTCAGTGGGCAACGCTCCGCGTCACCTTGCTCTGGCACGTTAGATCCCCTTTCGGACTCGACAGTAGTGATACGCAGTTGCCGTGCCGAAGTTCGTGCCGACGGGCCAATAATCGAGAAGCGGCGAGAAAATAAGCCGTTTTCGACAACATTGCCATGCGCGGTAGCTAGCACAATTGCAACTCGTGCAAGCGGACTGCCAGAAGTTACAAACCGTTTCGCAATAGCAAAATTCTTGGCAACTTCCGCCCTCGTCAGACGTCGTTCAATTCGTCGCGCAGTTGTGCTGCCCGCTCGTAGTCTTCGCTCGCAATCGCTTCGTCGAGCTGCTGCCTTAACGTAGGCTCGATTTGGTATTGCTGAGCGAGCGCCAGCTTCATCGTCCGCAGTCTGGAAAGGAACTCGTCGTTCTCGAGCTCATCGTCTTCGAGGCCAAGTGCTTCGTATGTCGTGAGCAATTGCTCCGCACCGAGTTCAACCTGTTCGACCGCACCGACCGGGTCGAGATTATCGAGCGAAGCGAGCGCCATCGCCTGAGTACGATGAAACAGCACAAATGGGCGATACTGTTCGTGCATCTCGGCCCACTCTTCGATCGGCGCGTGAGCCGAGCTAAAGTCCATGAGCGCTAGCGTGTGGTCGGCGTCTTCGGCGGCGCTTTGGAACTCGCCCAAGGCCATCCAGCAGACGCGACGATGGTAAAACTGCACGAACTCGCGATCGACCTGCGTGCACTCATCGGGCGTCAGCTCAAACTCTTCGCCTTCTTCAAACGCTTTCGCCAAGAGTTGGTCGTACACGGTATCGAATCCGTCAGGGCGTTCGCCATCGGGGCGACCAGTGGTTTCCATCTGTAAGACGCCCATATCGATTCTCAGCAACAGGACATCGCGCCCGTCGGTCCCTTGTCCACGACGGGCTTCGACTTCGCCAAATACGTAGGGCCACGAGGCGAGCAAGCGGTCGATATTCTTGGTAATTCGGGGCATGGCAGCATTCGGGGGCAGCGGTAAGAAATGCAGCAGGTGGCCCGAACATTCGAACCGCCTGCATTGTACGCTGCCATCGGTGGTGAAGGCGAGTGTATTGCCGCCAAAAAAACCGCCAATAACGTCCGCCGGTGCTGCTCAGCCTTCGCCACCCTCGTCGTGCAAAATCATTTCCTGCAAGAGCTGCACTTCCTCGGCGTCGTGGCGATCGACGTCTTCAAGCAACGTGGCAATCTGCGTGCAAACGTCGTTGAGTTCATCCGACTCCCAATCGGCCATGTCGTCGAGCGTTTCCATCAATTCATTGGCGAAATTGCGGAACCGACGATGATCGTCTTGAAGCCGCTCGATTTGATGCTGCGAGTTTGGCTTCGAATCCGAAAGGCCAAATAAATAGCCCCCTTCTTCCTCGATTTTTACGACACGCAGCAGGTGCCTTTGAAAAGATCTCATCGCGAACCTCACGCTCGACAGCTTGCGACCCGACGACACCGACGGTGCCCGCCAGTTGATCGTCACGCGTAGTGCGTTCTTGATATGTTCGAGCATTTGATGCTCGATCCAGCCAACATTCGCGAGTGATTTGGTGTCGATTACAGAGACCATGACGAGACTCCTTTGCGAAAGAAATTGAAAAACGCCCCTTCGAGTCGGTTCCGTTTTCGTATGCCAAACGTCGCCACCATCATCATACAGTCGTGCGACACCGCACGACGACAACACGGGAATCGCCGCAATGGCGAGCGTCGCAAAATTTGCAAGTAGTCGGCAATAAGCGTGCCGCGTGAAGCAAGGCGGATGAGGTATGCAATGCGAATGAAGAAGCATGTAAGCCCGCGTCACAGCTCTCATTCTAAACCTCACAATCGCGATTGAAAGAGCAAACGGCAAAAAATGCACGCCGTGGCCGATATTTTCGGCTGCATCTGACATGGTGCTGCCTCGCAATAGCCACTGATTTGCTGGCAATCTGAATGATGGATGAGAGGGTGATCGGAACTCCCAAAATACTCGTGAAAAAGGGGACTCACCTTCGTGGCGACTTCCTTTTAAGAAGTAGATTTGCGTGAGCCGAGGGAGTCAGCCCTTAGGTTTTGCCTTTCATCGTCCACCGAATGGCTTACACCGTCGGCGCGAAGAAATATCACCATCTACGCTCGGAGTCGTTCCCCCATGAGTTTACTCGATCGCTGGTCGCCCGAAGATTTTCGCACTGTTGAAGAGGGCGTGCTCGTTGCGCGCCATAAGTTGGCCGAGACCGGGTTATTTACCGACGAAGCGCTCGCCGAGATCGTCGATTCGCATCCGGTGAGCGACCTAAGCGTCAACACGATGGGGGTCGAGCCGGGCGTGTTCGATTGGCGCGAAGGCGACCGTAACGGTGTCGATGGTGAGACGCTCATCGCGCTCGTCAGAAGCGGGCGGCTTTGGCTTAACTGTCGCAACATGTTCACCAATCATCCTCGCTATGCCGAGGCGATTCATTCGCTATTTGACGACATCGAAGCCAACAAGCCCGGCTTTCGCGCCGAGCAGCGAACCGCCAACTTGTTGATTTCTTCGCCAGGTGCGTGGGTACCTTTCCACGTCGACATGCCAGTCAACATGTTGTGGCACATTCGTGGCAAGAAACGGGTGTGGGTCTATCCGCACCACGACAATCGCTTTGCCTCGCCACTGGTGCTGGGCAGGGTCTGTGCCGGGGAGTGGTCAGAAGAGATTCCCTACGATCCGAGCTTCGATCGCTATGCGCTGGTGTTCGACGCCGAGCCGGGCCAGGTCATCGCTTGGCCCCAACTCGCGCCGCACCGCGTCGAAAATCTCGCGGGGCTCAATGTGTCGCTGTCGACCGAACACAAGAACGCGCGAGCGAGGCGGCGGATCAACGTCCACACGGCCAACAATTGGTTGCGTCAGCGCTGGGGAGTGGGCGACGTAGAGATTGATGTCGACGGGATGCTTGCACACGGCAAGCAATTGGTTGCCCGTGCGCTGCGTTACGCGACCAAATTCACCGGGCAGACGAAGGCGAAGTTTACCTACCCCAAGACGTTTGTGGTCGACCCGAGTGCTGAGCATGGTTATCGATTGCTCGACAGCGCAGGAACACGTAATTTGGCTCCGCACTTGGAAGTTGCTGCCGTGGGTGTCTAATGTTCAATCGCATTGCGATTGTCGATTGCCGAATCGATAGCTCTTGAGCCGACTGTTTAGCAAGAGCGTTATCAAACCCACGGACAAGCACAACGATTGTGGCTCAGGAAACTGCGCGTATTGCAGCGACGCCGGGATGAACGCAGCGAAATTGCTTCGTTCGATGGCCGTACAAACAAATCGCGGCCATCCCTCGTGTGGATTTCGCCAAGCTTCACTCGCCTAGGGCGATGCCATTTAGAAGCGTGTGACCGAAGCTTTTCCAGAAACCGAGCGAGTTTCGTTTCGGTTGTTCTCACCGTTGCCGAACGATGCACGAGCTAACGGAGTTGAGTAAGATAGAGTTCGGTTCCCGCAAGCACGAATCCCCGAACATCGAGCCATGCCCCGACTTCTCGTCAACTCGCGAAACGCCTTGCCACTGTTTCGCATGATACTCGCGCTGGTAGCAACGACAAACAGTGTTCACAGTGAAACGCTGCAGGAGTCGCTCGCGCGAGTCGACCCTCAGCGGCTGGCCAGTGAAGCGAGGTTGCGAGGCAACCCCGAGCGCGGAGCGCTGGTGTTTCTCACGTCGCCGGCCGCTTGCGCGACGTGCCATCAGTCGGGAGAAGGGCGCTGGCCCCTTGGTCCCGATCTGGCTCAATTAGGCGATAAGATCACCGACGCGCATTTGGTCGAATCGCTGCTGATGCCATCGAAGTCGATCCGCGCTGGCTTTGAAACGGTGCAACTTGAAACAATCGAAGGAAAAGTCGTTTCTGGTATGTTCGTCCGCGAAGACGACCGACAAATTGTCCTTCGCGACGCCGCCAACCTGCAGGAAGAAATCGTCGTCTCAAAAAACGATATCGATTTCCGCAGCAACGCCAAGAAGTCGATGATGCCCGACGGTTTGGTCGCAACGCTCGGCTCGCAGCGAGATTTTCTCGATCTGGTGAGCTACCTGCTGGCAATTCAAGCCGGGGGAACGGCGCGGCAAAAAGAACTCACACCATCGCCTGAGCAACTCGCCGCTAACGACGACACGCTCGATCTCAATCACGCCAGAATCATCGAACAAGTCGAAAGTGGCAAATCGAGGCAAGGCCAACAAATTTATGAGGTGTCTTGTATCCAATGCCACGGACCAGATGGCAACACTCCGTCGCTCGCCACCGCTCGCGCGTTCGGGACTCAGAAGCTTAAATTCGGCGCCGATCCTTACAGCATGTTCAAGACTCTCTCGCATGGGAACGGGCTGATGGCCGCCGCCACGGCTCTCTCGCCGCGCGAGCGGTACGAAGTGATTGGCTATATTCGCTATCGGTTCATGAAAGGTTCGAACCCCGGCTATGAGCCAGTAACCGACGACTACTTATCGTCGCTGCCGAAGGGCTCGGACATGGGCGAGTTCAAACCGGCCGCCGACCGCAACTATGGACCCGCGCTCGCCTCACAACTCGGTCGCGACGTGAACTGCGCGCTCACGATCATGCTGGGCGACATGACGATTGCTTATGACTTGCACACGATGGATCAAGCGGGGATTTGGTCGGGTGGCTTTTTGGACGTCGACCAAACGCAACACAAACGCGGCCGCGGCGAAGGCTATCCAAAGCCGAAGGGCAAACCGATCGAAGGACTCGGCCTTTGGCAATGGGGGCACGACGGCACGCTCGACTATTCGAAGGACGACCTGCTACCTCGTGGGCCACTCCCCCAGCGCTGGCTCGACTACCACGGCCACTATCTTTTCGACGATCATTTGGTGCTCGCCTATGCCATCGATGGTCGCGAAATTCTCGAAGTTCCGACGAAATCGCACAGCCAGCTGGCAGTCCGCCACACTTTGAAAATCGAAGGGGGCAATGCGTTGATGTTGGCGATTGGCAGAGCAGGGCCGGCGACCGTGCGACCGACGATTGCCGGCGACATCGACGGCGTCACGCTCGAAGCCGACGCCGAGCAGCGGTGGGTCGTGCAGATACCGGCCGGCGACGAAACGCGACGAGTCGATATCGTCCGCTATGCCGCCCCGCCCGCTCAGGGCAATCGCGACGCGCTCGCGACGCTCGATCCGACGGACATGATTGGTGGAGGCGAGCTCCGCTGGCCCGATGTGATCGAGACTGTCGGTTACGTTGGCTTCGAGGCGGGAGCCTACGCCGTCGACACTGTTACGCTCCCCGATTCGACACCTTGGAACACTTGGTTTCGCACGTCAGCGATCGATTTCTTTCCCGATGGCCGGATGGCCGTTGCCACCATCGGGGGCGATGTTTGGATCGTCTCGGGCATCGATGACACGCTGCTTAATCTACGCTGGAAGCGATTCGCGGGCGGCATGTTCGAGCCGCTCGGCATCAAGGTTGTCGATGGGCTCGTCTATGTAAATTGCCGCGATCGGCTCACCCGGCTTCACGACCTGAACGACGACGGCGAAGCCGACTTCTATGAGAGTTTTAGTGCCGATACCGACGTATCGACATTCTTCCACGCCTTCAATTTCGATCTGCAAACCGACAGCGAGGGCAATTTTTATTACGCCAAGAGTGGTCAATACACCGATTACAAACTTCCCGGCGCGATCATTAAAATTTCGCCCGATGGCAAAACGCGGAGCGTCGTCGCCACCGGTTTGCGTACTCCCAACGGCATGGGCATATTGCCCGACAATCGCCTCACCGTGAGCGACAACCAAGGGACGTGGATGCCCGCGTCAAAGGTGAGCCTCGTCAAACCGGGCGGCTTCTATGGCTATGTCCAAGACCACGCAAGCGGAGGCTGGGCACCCGACGGGGGAAAAATCAACGTCAAAGAAGTCGTCCCGCCAGAGTCGTTCGACCAGCCGATGATTTGGATGCCCCAAGATGTCGACAATTCATCGGGGGGACAACTTTTTGTCGAAGACCAACGTTTCGGTCCACTCGCCGGTCGGTTGCTGCATACCAGTTTTGGCAAGGGTCATTTGATGTATTTGATGATGCAGCAGGTGGGCGATCAGACGCAAGCGGCGCTCGTCGAGTTGCCCCACGACTTCGTTACCGGCATCATGCGCGGTCGAGTGAACCCCGTCGACGGACAAGTTTACGTAACGGGCCTCAATGGCTGGAACGACAACGGTCGGCCCCGACTTGCCGACGGCGGCATCGAGCGAGTCCGCTACACGGGCAGGCTGCTGCGAATGATCGCGAACTGTGAAGTCCACCTTGGCGAACTGCGTATCGAGTTCAATTTTCCGCTCGATGCGAAGTCGGCAAGCGATGTGGCGTCGTATGCCGCCGAGCAATGGAACTACAAATGGACCGGCAACTATGGCTCGCCCACTTTCGATCCCACCACCGGCAACGAGGGTAAGCAACAACTCTCCATTACCAGGGCGACGCTGTCTGGCGATGGTAAAGTCGTCACCCTGCAAGTCTCTGGCTTATGCCCGGTCGATCAACTCCATCTCAAGCTCGACGTGACCGACGCCGAGGGCAATCGGTTCAGCGAATCTATCTATTGGACGATTCACGCGATTCCCAACGAATGACGAGGCACGGAACATGCGTTTACGAACGGTATTATCAACTCTATTGGGCCTGATCGCGATTGTCTCGAATGCACTCGCCACCGAAGCACTGCAACCCAACATCGTGTTAATCTTTGCCGACGATCTCGGCTGGAACGAAGTCGGCTACCAAGGGAGCGACTTTCACGAAACACCGAACATCGATCGGCTAGCAGGGCAGGGGATGGTCTTCACCAACGCCTACGCCGCAGCCGGCAACTGTCAGCCGAGCCGCGCCTGTCTAATGTCGGGACAGTACACGCCGAGGCATGGGGTTTATGCCGTGGGTTCGACAAACCGGGGGCGAACAAGTGAGATGCGGCTCGTTCCGATCCCGAATGCCGGTGGGCTCGCCGACGACAACGTCACGATGGCCGAGGCGCTCAAAGCGGCGGGCTACGCGACCGGCATCTTTGGCAAATGGCACCTCGACGCCAAACCGGGCGTCGAGCCAAGAAGGCAAGGTTTCGACACCGTGTTCGAGTCGATGGGGGGCTGGAAATCAAAAGAGGAAGAGAACCCCAAAGGCATCTATTCGCTCACCAAAGCGGCCGGTGAGTTCATGGAAGCGAACAAGGACCGCCCCTTTTTCGTCTACCTGCCACACTACGCCATTCACGTGGGTCACCAATCGCTACCGGCGACGGTCGAGAAGTTTCAGGAAAAGCCGCCGGGGTCGCTACACAAGAATGTGTCACTAGCCAGTTGTCTCTACGACCTCGACGATGGTGTTGGCATTCTGCTTAAGAAACTCAATGAGCTCGGTCTCGACGACAACACGCTGGTCATCTTCACGAGCGACAACGGTGGAGTCGGCAACTCGTCGCAAGAACCGCTTCGCGGTAACAAAGGTTGCTACTATGAAGGGGGCATTCGCGAGCCCTTCATCGCCCGCTGGCCTGGCGTCATCGTGCCAGGCAGCCATTGCGAAGTGCCAGTTAGCAACCAAGACCTCTATCCGACGTTCCTCGACGCCGCAGGTGCTTCGCCACCGGCAGGCAAAGTGCTCGATGGCGAAAGCCTTGTGCCACTGTTTAACGGGCGAGGCGAACTCGCCCGCGATTCGATTTTCTGGCACTTCCCTGGTTATCTCGACGACGCCGTCGTGCGTGGCCGCCCGCTCGACGTTCGCACCGGGTTTCGTACCCGCCCGGTGAGCGTCATTCGCCGGGGTGATTGGAAGCTGCACATGTTTCTCGAAGAATGGACTCTTGATGGCGGCCGAGCAAAGCTCGCCAGCAATAACGCAGTCGAGCTTTATCACCTCAAAGACGACATTGGCGAACGCAACAATCTCGCGAATACAAACATCGAAAAGCGCGACGAACTTCTCGATGATTTATTGGCTTGGCAAGAGTCGGTGGACGCCCAGATTCCCACCGAGCCAAATCCCAACTACGCGCCAGGCACCAAGCCGCCGAAGCAGGGCAGGGGGGCGCGCAAAGTGAGACCGGCTAGCGACGAGTGACACCCGAAGATGAGGCGCCGTTAGCGTTACGTTAAAATACAAGCACGACGCGCAAGCGAGTGAGTGAGTGAGTGAATCATTTCAGTTAGCCAATCGCCCAAAACGATTTTGGCAACCCTGAGGCCCATTACAACCGGAAGGCTAATTCTTCGCCCCGGCAACGGCAAGGCGGGCGCGGAGCCGGGCGGGGTAGGGACTACCAAGTCACTTCGACTAGGTTCTCAATCCGCGAAACGCCATCGAGAGTCCGGACCGTTTCTTGGGCCATCTGCTTTTCGAAGAATGTCTGCACCCGGCCCATCAGACGGATGTGCCCGTCTTCGGCACCGGGCTCGATGCGAAGCGTTTGCCGCGATGTATAGGGGCTGGTGGCGAGGGCGGTGGCGATGCGGTCGACAAGCGTGGGAACCTGTTGGACGGTTTCGAGCATGGGAGGACTCACAAGAGCTAACGGGCGATGGCTGGCGGGAGGCGTGCGGGGCCGCAGATATTGCTATCGACACCCAAAACTAGGTTACGCCAGTGACGGGTCGCTTAACGGCTAGAGAATTTCGGCAAAGGGTCACGCTCGTGACGATTGTCGCGATTCTGGCGAGCCGGGATGCGTTGGCAACCGGACTAGGACTGAGGCGAGCTTTGAGAAACTCGGGTGGCTGACGCCAACCGGCTGGCCCAAATTATTCTCATCACGAACGGCGGCGTTGAATCAATACAGCGACACCCAACAATATCGTCGCTAGGGCAAGGTACGCAGCCGGCGGTTCGGGAATCGCAACAGCGGAGTCGATCGTTATCGACAGCGACCCTCGCAACCGCTGTTCGCTGTCGTAGACAAACAGATAAACACTACTGTCTGGAAATGCGTTCCATACCGCTGCGTCGCCGATGTCGGTGCCGATCGCCAACGGGTTGGTGCTATCGAGTGCGTCGAGGTCGATAATCGAATAGAGACCCCCGAACATGCGGAGGGTGACGCCTTCGCCGAACTGCGGCGCGGCGAAAATTCCGCCGAACTCAATTTCATCGCCTTGCCAAGACGATGAAGAGAGACCGACGGCGACACCGGTGAGACGATTGTCGTTTACCCGCAGTTGAGGCGAGTCGATCAAACTCGAGAAATCCCCGAGGCTGATGCTGGCTTGCGTGGGATTGATGTGTAACGACTGAGCCGATGATTCGGGGAATCCATAGTCCACAACGAAAACCGGTGTCGCCGTCGGATTGGGCAGATCGATCACTACCGGCGGGTTCGCGACCAACCGTTGTCGATCGAAGGCGAAATCGATCGCTACTTCGGTGCCCAACGGAAAAATTGGTCGCGGATACGCTTGTCCATAGATAACTTCATAAACGCCATTGCTTGACACGCGCCCAGAGACGCGAATTTGCGTGACACCCCCATCAGCGTAGGCATTCGCTAAGAACAGTATTCCGACTAACAGGCTTGAACTTCGCAAAATCGTTTCGATGCTCCCAACCGATTACGGTGACTGCTTTTCACGAATGATAGTTGCATTCGCCGGAGCGAGCAATAGAAATGCGAGTTGGCGCGCCGACATCGGATGATTTTCGGCGGAGTTTTGATTGCGATCCGTCGCAGATTTCCGCTAACCCTGCAGCCAACTCGGCAACTCACCTGCTGCGGGCAGGCGAACCGATAGGGCGCTTTGAATCGCCGGCAAAGCACGCACTGCTTCGAGCGCTTGGGTCGAAGGCTCACCGTCGAGGTTCAAGATACCAATCGCGGTGCCGCCCGGCTTGTCGCGGCCGACGGCCATTTGGGCGATGTTGACGCCGTGTTGGCCGAAGATCGTGCCGACGGCACCGATGATGCCGGGTTCGTCGTGGTGTTTGAAAATCAACAGCGTACCATCGAGATAGGCTTCGAGGCGGTGTTCGTCGACGGCGACCAGTCGCGGCATGTTGTTGCCAAACAGAGTGCCGGTCACTTTTTGCGTATGGCCACCGGCCGAGACTTCAACAGTCATCGACGAGCGAAAAGCTCCCATTTCGGTGTTCGACTCTTCGATCAATTCAATGCCACGCTCGCGGAGCATCACCTCGGCGTTCACGAGGTTCATCTCTTCGGTCAGCGCGTCGCGCAAGAGTCCACAAGCAAAACTTGCGGTAAGGATTTTCGTATCGCGACTGGCGATTTCGCCTCGATAATGAATGCGGCAATTCGATACCCCGCTCGATTGCAAACCGCTGGCGAGGCGACCGAGCCGGTAAGCGACATCGAGATACCCCCGCATCGCTTCGAGCATTTTTGGATCGAGCGAAGCAACATTGACGGCGTGGCGAATCGCGCCGGTCGTGAGATAAGCCGTGATGAGTTCCACCGCTTCGATGGCGACCTGTGTCTGGGCTTCTTCGGTGCTCGCGCCAAGGTGAGGCGTGCAGACGACACCCTCCATGCCGAAGAGTGGACTCTCGGTACAAGGTTCGTCAGGATAAACGTCGAGCGCGACGCCGGCAATTTGTCCCGACTTAAGCCCTTCGACGAGCGCGGCCTCGTTGTAGATTCCACCGCGAGCACAGTTGATGAGCCTCATGCCCCGCTTGAGCAATGGGAGATCTTTGTGGTCGATTAGGTTCTCGGTTTCAGGCGTGAGCGGAGTATGAACTGTCAAATAGTCGACTTTCGGGAGCATGTCGTGCACACTGGGCACGAGTTCGATGCCGAGTTGCTGAGCCCGTTCGGCAGTGAGGAAGGGATCGTATCCGAGGACTTTCATTTCGAGCCCTTGCGCCCGCGCGGCAACGGCGAGGCCGATGCGGCCGAGGCCGACGACACCGAGCGTTTTTCCGGCGACCTGGGTCCCCATGAACTTTTTTCGGTCCCAGCGATGTTCGACGAGGCTTTGATAAGCGGGCGCAATCGAACGGCTGAGCGCGAGCATCAGCGCGATGGCGTGTTCGGCCGTGCTGAGGGTGTTGCCTGCTGGGGTGTTCATCACGACGATGCCCGCCCGCGTAGCGGCGATTTTGTCGATGTTATCGGTGCCCACGCCCGCCCGCACGATTGCCCTGAGGCGGCGGTTCCCATCGAGAATGTCGGCGGTGAGTTTCACGCCACTGCGGCAAATCGCGCCGTCGAACTCGGTCAGCGTTTGCTTGAGCTCGTCCCCTTTGAGGCCGATACGTTCTTCATATTCGATTCCGGAAGCGGCCTTGAGTAGGTCGAGACCATCTTGTGAGAGATCATCGAGGCAAACGACTTTTTGCATGGTGCTGTTGGTTTGGTAGGTTAAACGGTTCCCCGGCCCGTTTTCTTATTGCGTCGATGGAAAGCGTCGTAGGCTGGCGACGGGCCAGGGACCCGTCATACGTCGTTAATTCGCTTTGCGAAAATCGACCATAAAATCGCGGAGCATTTCGACTCCCTCTACTGGCATCGCGTTGTAAATGCTCGCACGAATGCCACCAACCGAACGATGACCTTTCAGGTCGCTCAGGTTTTTCTTCTCTGCCGCTTCAACGAACTTATCGGTCAACTCATCGCTCGGCAACCGGAACGTCACGTTCATCAGACTGCGGGAGTCTTTCTGGGCGTGCGGCTGATAGAAGTCGCTGTAGTCATCGATCACCCCGTAGAGCATCGCCGCTTTCTTCTTGTTCCGCTCCAGCATCCGGTCGAGTCCGCCGACATCTCTCAGTAGCCAATCGGTCACCAGCTTGAGCACATAGATGGCAAATGTCGGCGGCGTGTTCCACATCGAGTCGTTCTCGGCGTGTGTCTTATAGTTCATGTAACCAGGCAGCGACTCGGAACTTCGTTCGAGCAATTCGTTCTTCACAATGACTACGGTCACGCCAGCCGGTCCGGCGTTCTTCTGCGCACAGGCGTAGAGCAACCCATATCGAGAAACATCGAGCGGTCGGTACATGAAGTCGCTCGACACATCGCTCACCAGTGGAACATCGCCCGTATCGGGCTCCGTCGGGAACTGCACCCCTTGAATCGTTTCGTTGTCGCAAATGTGAACGTAATCGGCGGTCGGATCGAGCTTGTAATCCCCCGGCTTGGGAAGCCGATCGAAGTTCGTGTCGCTGCCGTTCCAAACGATGTTGGTCTTGCCGACTTTCTTCGCTTCGGCGGCAGCTCCTTTTCCCCAGGTGCCGGTCACAAGGTAATCGGCGTGCGGGTCACTGGCCGACATCAGATTCATCGGCACCATCGAAAACTGCAGTCGGCTACCACCTTGCAAGAACAGCACGGTGTAGTCGGCCGGAATCGCGAGCAGTTCGCGAAGATTTGCTTTGGCGGCTTCGTGGATGGCTAGAAACGCATCGCTGCGATGGCTAATTTCGAGAACCGAAGCTCCCACACCCGGCAGCGCGAGCATCTCGGCTTGGACCTGTTCGAGCACCGGCAGCGGCAGCACAGCCGGGCCGGGTGAGAAGTTGTACGTTCGCTGTGGCACATGTTGTGACATCTTGGCCGCCCTTAAGAGTCCGTTTCGCGTAGTCAGCGGGAAGATTACCGCGACTCGAAAGTCTAGCCGAACGCTCGCAGGTTGACGATAGGGCGGTCTGGGTTAGTCACCGCGAGTTTGGGTGAGTTAGTTTCGTCAGGAGCTTTGCCCATATCGGTCTGCCGGGGCAATCAATTCGCCAGCGGCCACGACAAATGTTGACCGAACTTTGTCTTCACAACGTTTTCAGAATTCAGTGAGTCGTGCCACTCTACCCAATCACTACATTTTTCCCGTCTCTTGGCACTCGCTAGCAATGTCGTCGCTCCCCGTCGCTTGACTTGTCGCCCCTCAGTAACAACGCTGAAGGGAGAAGCGGAATGACCATCAAGGTCGGCCGCGTCGGCAGAACCGCTCAAACCGACGCACTACGCAAAAAATGCTCACAGGAACCCATGCCATGACACGACGTTGGCTCGCACCATTGTTGTCGACTCTGCTGTTGTCGACGCCCATGCTCTCCGGTGTTTGCCGGGCGCAAACACCGGCGGAAGTCGCCACCGAAGACGACGGCCTTTTCGGCAGCGAAACCAAAACTGCCGACGACGTGTCCAATCCGGTAGCCGTCGACACGACTGTCGAGTTCACCCAAGTCCGCGCCGATCAACTCGCGTGGCTGCTCGAACGCGTAACGCTGCTGAGCGACCGGCAGATCGCGCTCGAAGAGGAAAACCGGCAGCTTAAATTACAACTCGAAGATGTCGAAATTCTCGCGGCTAAACTCCAAACGCTCGAAGCGCAACTCGCCGACGTCGGTGACATGGCCCGGCGCGAAGCCGACGAAGCTTTGGGCCGCATGGCCGACGACCCAGTGCTCCGCACAGAGTTTGGTCGGCAACTACAAGGAAGGCTCAACCTCGATAACCAGTCGGGCGTCGAGAAAGTAATCTACATCAACGGCACCGCCTGGACCGTGCGCAAGGGGGAGTCGTATATCTATGTGCCGGTCGGCAAAGTGTCGATTCAGCATTCGATCGACGATCAGCCTAAGTTTATTGATTTGGATCAATGGACGACCGACGCGGGGCAGATGGTGGCGAGCTACCGCTTGTAGCAACCGGCCGACGCGAGTCGGCATGGGGCGAGAGCCTTAACAGCAGCCGCTCTAGCTCGATCCTGGCACTCGCCCTCTGCGAATTATGCCCCTTCATCGCGACGTCGGCATCCAAGATCCACTCCGCCAATTTCAGCGCCCGAACGCGGCCGATTTGTTTCATCTGTCGCTCGGCGTCTCCCAACCTAAATGGTGGAACGCCAGCCCGACCGAGCGCAGTCGGCAACGGCATTCGTGACTTCGCAAGCTGCGCTTGATCGACCAGCAGCGCCGCCGTCACGTAGCGGCGGAACGTCGAGGCGACCTGTGCGAGCAGCGCGATCGGCTCTTCGCCCGCCGCGATCAGTCGATCGAGTTGTCCCAAGGCATCGGCCGTCTTGCCATCGGCAGCGGCGTCGATCATGTCCCAAGTTTGCCGGATTCGCCAACCGCCGACGTTGTCGACAACGACCTTGTGGGTGATCTTCCCCCCCTCGGCTAATAGCGCGAGCCGGGCGATTTCTTGATCGAGTAGACCTAACGACAACGGCAACAAATCCATCAGCGTCTCGACTGCTCCGCTATCGATTTGCGTCTGGTGCTCGTCCCTCGCGCGACCGGCGAGCCACTTTGCTGCCGAGCGCTTGAACTTGCCCGCCTCGGCCCCTTTGCTGGGAACACCGCATTCAATCGCCGGCCCAAGCGCGGCCGCCGCTTTCGCGAGTTTTGTGCTACTCATCCACGTCTTGACCTCGACAATCAACAGACAATCGCTGTGAGGTTTGCTGGCCCATTGTTCGAGTTGCGGACGGTGAGCCGTGACAAACGTATCGGCATGCTCGATCAGCACGACCGTCGGACCACTATCGAACAACGACCGAGCCGACAGCCCATCGGCAACATCCGGCCACTCGACTTCACGCCCCACCAGCGCCCGCGCCTCGCTCGTTTGTCGACACCCATACTGCCGCAGCACGGTGAGCCTCGCAAGGTGTTTGAGATAGTCGTCGTCGCCATACAACGCACAGAAGCCCTGCCACTTAGGCGGTTTCGGGGCGAGCAACAAGTCGAGGACGTTTGTCTTCGTAGTGGCCAAGAGTGGGGTCTCGCTGCGTATGATCGAAAGCACTTTTCGTAGCGAACATCACAAGAACTTTCGGTCCAACCGAAGTCTTGCGAGTCAGCCTACCGTGTTTGGTAATCAGGTTCTAACACATGCGGTAAGAGATTTCGAGAATGACTGTTGGCCCATCTGAAATTGTTCAACGAGAGCCCTGCCAACATTGCGTCAAGCTTCGCCGTTAATCGTCGACGTCATTCTCCGACACCATCCTCAAATGGTTCCGCATGTCCACCAAAACAATCACGGAACTTGATCGGCGTCGCTCCATTTGACTGGGACGCTGCGACCGCCTCGGGTTTGCACCACAAGCGACAGCGATCGAGTAATACGTTCGGATCACCCTGTTTATGGTGCTGGCTGACGATTGAACCGGCGCGAATGTTCGCCCAATCGCGGAGTGTGAGGGACGTTGGCCCCTGGATCATGGCGAGCGTCCCGCTTGCCGGGCCGGAAAGGCGACCACCCGTGCTAAAAATGTCGGCATGGAGCGGGTCGAGCATCTCGACCAGCCGAAAAGACTGGCCCGCTTGAGCATCAACTTTCACTTCGTCGAGCCGAAAGCTGGCATTGTTTGACCCGGGCGAGAACTTCGACGGATCGTTTTTTTGCAGTCGCAAGAGCGTTCCGCCAATGGTCGTCGCTGAATCGAGGCTCAATGTGCCACCGCCGAGAAAGTCGAAAGTCACAGGCGTATCGAAGACATGGACGTGACCGATGCGGTGTCCCATGCTCTGGCCATTGATGACTTGGTAGCCGATACCGCATTGGCGGTAGGTGATTTGCTCGATGGTGACTTCGTCGCAGTTTCCCTCCGCAGGAATGCTGCCGAACTTTATGCCGATCTCGAAGTCTTCGAGCAGCAGCCAATCGATACGGATCTTCCCTGTGCCAAGACCGGGACCTGTTTTGGTGATCTGGATCGCGAGTTGGCACTTTGTATACGAAGTGTTGGCCGGTCGGCCGATCAGCGCGAGGCCACCCGCGATCCGCAAACTCGACCCGGTCACGATAAACATCGGGCGATCGCCTTTACCCGTCCAAACGAGTTGGCTCGACGCACCGGCGAGCTTCGATTTGGGATTGATGGAGCTTCCCACCGTCACTCCCGCCAGTGCGACGCCATCGCGAAACGGGAGCGTGATCGTATCGCTGATGTAATAAGTATGCCCGGGAATAAAGACCGGCAGCCCATGCTCGGTTTGAGTCGCGAGTCCCGCGCGAATGATTTCAGTAACATCGGCCCCAGGTTTGGCCCCGTGGTCGGCGATGTTCCATACCGCCCCGGTCACGGCCGTGCCGCTCGCTCCGCAGAGTGCGCAGAGCGCGACAATGAACCGGAAGAGTAAGGGGAAAGCAGCGATGCGAGCGCAGTTCAAAGTCATCTCATTCTTGCGGGGTTAATAGGTCGATGCCGCGCCGACGAGTGCCCGACCATCGACAACAGGGCAGGGGGGTCTAAAATCTGAGCCTAGTACGATCAAGATAACACAAGATAGTTGCCGGACGTCGCCCAAGCGGTGGCTCCGCCTCTCTCCATCATACGGCACTCCCCAACAAGTAAAGGCTAGAACCCGGTATGAGCACCATCATCGACATCCACGCGCGCGAGATTCTCGACAGTCGTGGCAATCCGACGATCGAATGCGACGTCACGCTTGCGGATGGCACCATGGGCCGGGCCGCTGTGCCCAGCGGTGCCAGTACCGGGGCTCACGAGGCATGGGAACTTCGTGATGGCGACAAAGGCTATTTTCTTGGCAAGGGTGTCCAAACGGCCATTACCAACGTCAACGAAAAAATCGCCGACGAACTCGAAGGAATGGACGCCCTCGACCAAACGGGCATCGACCAGTTGATGCGCGAACTCGACGGCACGCCGAACAAAAAGAACCTCGGTGCAAACGCAATTCTCGGCGTCTCGCTCGCTACCGCCCACGCGGCCGCCAAGTTCTGTGGGTTGCCTCTCTATCGCTACTTAGGCGGTTCGAACGCGCGGCTCTTGCCCGCGCCGATGATGAACATCCTTAACGGTGGCGAACATGCCGACAACAGCGTCGACATTCAAGAGTTCATGGTCATGCCGCTTGGCTTCGACAACTTCAGCGACGCACTGCGTTGTGGCTGCGAGATTTTCCACAATCTCAAGAAGGTCTTGCACGATAAGAAACTCAACACGTCAGTCGGCGACGAAGGGGGCTTCGCGCCCGATCTGAAGGCCAACGCCGAGGCGTTTGATATTATCTTGATGGCCATCGAGAAAGCGGGCTACAAGCCCGGCGAGCAAGTCTGGTTCGCGATGGACTGTGCGGCGACCGAATTCTACGACAGCAAGAAAAAGATCTATACGATCGACGGCAAAGAAATCGACTCAGCCGGAATGGTCGACCTGCTGGCGAGTTGGGTCGAAAAGTTTCCCATTTGTAGCATCGAAGATGGCTGTAGCGAAGACGACTGGGAAGGTTGGAAAATGCTCACCGACAGAATTGGCGACAAGTGCCAACTGGTCGGCGACGACTTGTTTGTCACCAACGTCGAACGACTGCAACGCGGCATCGACGAAGGTATCGCCAACAGCATTCTTATCAAGGTCAATCAAATCGGCACACTTACCGAAACGATCGACGCAATCAAACTGGCCCACCGCAACGGCTACACCAGCATCAGCAGCCACCGCAGCGGCGAAACCGAAGACAGCACGATCGCCGACTTGGCCGTCGCGCTCGAAACGGGCCAGATCAAGACCGGCAGCGCCAGCCGCAGCGACCGCATGGCGAAGTACAACCAACTGCTTCGTATCGAAGAGATGCTGGGCGGCGACGCGATTTACGCGGGGCCGATTTTTAAGAAGTAGGAAGTTCAGTTCTGTATAGCTTCCCCGAACTCCGCTTACTGACGTGCGCGGCTCGAGTAGAGCGACTTCGTCGCTTGCGTCTTTCGAGCCGCGCACGTCAGTAAGCGGAGTACGATTGCCGCGTTTTTGCCTGCTGCGTATACTCAAGGCTTGGCTGCACCCGATCAAATATCTGGAGTTACGCGCTGTGTTCGAATCGATTGCCATCGCCGGGGCGACCGGTGCTGTCGGGCGGATCATCCGCCAACTACTCGCCGAGCGCGAATTTCCCTACAGTCAAATTAGCTTTCTCGCTTCGGCGCGTTCGGTTGGCTCGACCATTGAATTCAAAGGCCAATCGCACAAAGTCAAGTTGCTCGAACCCGATGCTTTCGACAACATTGACCTCGTGATCGGCAGCACTCCCGACCCAGTCGCTAGGGACTTTGTACCGTGGGCGGTCGAGCGAAACTGCGTGGTCGTCGATGAGAGTGGCTATTGGCGAATGGACCCCAACGTGCCGTTGGTGGTGCCCGAGGTGAATCCCGAAGCCACTTTTGCACACCACGGGATCATCGCCAGCCCCAATTGCTCGACGACGCAAATGGTCGTTGCGATGAAACCGCTGCACGACGCCGGCCGCATTCGTCGCGTGGTAGTCAGCACCTATCAAGCGACCAGCGGGGCAGGGGTGACGGGCCAAGCAGACCTCGTCGCTGGCAGCCGCGCTTCGCTTGCCGGCGAGTCGTATCACTACCAGACCTTCGCGCATCCGATTGCCTTCAACTTGATTCCGCAGATTGGCTCCGCGAAAGAGGCGGGCTACACGAGCGAAGAACTCAAGATGGTTCGCGAGACGCAAAAAATTTTTAGCGACGATTCGATCAAGATCTGCCCGACCTGCGTCCGTGTGCCGGTGAGCAACTGCCACAGCGAGAGCATCTTGGTCGAGACCGATCGCAAGATCACGGCCGCCGAAGCCCGCGAGCTGTTCGCCGCGACGCCCGGTATTCTCGTCGTCGATAATCTCTCGGCCGGCGAATATCCGATGCCGAAAGACTGTGATGGCGACGACGCCGTGTTTATCGGTCGCATTCGCGAAGATCTTTCGTGCGACAACGGGCTCGCGTTTTGGTGCGTCAGCGACAATCTGCGCAAAGGTGCCGCCACGAATGCAGTGCAGATCGCCGAGTTACTCATCAAGTCGGCAGCGACGGTGTGATCCATACGCCGGGAGTTTTCATGGCCACAGCAGAATTGCCAAAACCCGACTCGACTCATGATGCTTCGCTTTGGGCGCATGGTATCACTCTCCGTGGTGTGAGTTGGGAGACTTACGAAAGCTTCGTCGAAGGTCTAAACGATCAACGCCTATTCGTCACCTACGATGATGGCACCATGGAGATACAGACGATGAGCCCGTCGCGGCAGCACGAAAACCCGAAAGATCTCATCACCGGACTGATATTCTCAATTCGTTTGCTCAAGGGAATTCCGATCGAGTCAGGTGGGGCAACGACGCATAGACGGCAAGATCTCAAACAGGGAGCCGAACCTGATGCGTGTTTCTGGATTCAGAATGAAGAGAAGTTACGCGGCGTCGGAAACCTCGACTTGGCCAAGCACCCGCCGCCAGATTTGGTCGTGGAAGTCGACATCCACGCGAGTTCGATTTCCCGCATCCAATTGTTCGCCAAGCTTGGCGTGCCCGAAGTCTGGCGAATTGACGGCGACGATCTCGAATTCTTATCGCTCAGTCCCCAAGGCGAATACCAACGAATTGAGACGAGTCGGGTCTTACCGATGGTCGAGCGCGAGCCCGTCGAACGGGCAATCGGTCGTCTCGGGTCAGTTGGTGAAACAGCCGCTCTCAATCAACTAATCGACGAATTGAAATTACGGTGAACGATTCGACGGTCCCCGCTCGCTGGCTAAAAATCAACGTCGCGTACGATGGTGCCAACTTTGCCGGATGGCAAGTGCAACCAGCGCTCCGCACCGTGCAAGGCGAACTCGAAGCGGCTTGGTATCGCGTCACCGGCGAGAACGTGTTGACCACAGCTAGCGGGCGAACCGACGCCGGGGTCCATGCCGTGGGACAGGTAGTTGGCCTGCGCACCGAATCGCCCCTCAGCACAAATCGATTGCAATTGGCCCTCAATGCTCATTTGCCCGACGATGTGGTCGTAACGCAAATCGCCATTGCCCCGCGAGGTTTTCACGCGACGCACGACGCACTGCGAAAAACCTATCGCTACCAAATCCATGCCGGCAATCGGCGGCCCGTCACTGGACGCGATCGTGTTTGGCATGTGCGAAAGTCGCTCGACATTCTTCCTATGCAGCAAGCGGCGCTGCTCTTGTGTGGGCGTCGCGACTTCGCTTGTTTCGAATCGAGCGGATCGGATCGCGACTCGACGATCCGTACAGTCGTTGCGTGTGACGCAATTCGCCGCGATGATGCGCGGATCGATATCGAGGTGACCGGCGACGGTTTTCTCTACAACATGGTCCGCACCATCGCCGGAACTTTGGTCGAAGTCGGCAGGGGAGTGCGGCCAGTTGGCTGGGTTGGCGAAGTGCTGGCGTCGTGTGATCGCAAGCGGGCCGGACAAACCGCGCCGGCTCATGGGCTCGTTTTACTCGCCGTCGCCTACGACTAGCCGCTGATATCGTAAGCTTCACGCTCGAAGCAGTTGCCTCGATAGGCCGATTCGCCTCGCCGCCAAGCGGCCAGTGAGGCGATGGCATAAGCCGGCAAGAATAGCGGTCCCCACGCGGCATATTGCCTTACATGAACGCGCTCGTGAACGCGGGTAATATCGAGCGCCGCTTGCGTCTGCCCCCACACGACATGGCCGAGCGTCATCGCCATCGCACCGCCACCGATCGGCATCCGCTCGAGCAGACTCGCGATCGGTCCACCGTAGAACTCCACAACACCATCCACAAGTTGAACTCGCGTTCCCCGCAGCATCGAAACGCCACCGAAGAGCATTCCCATTAGCGTATTCGGCGACGCCCACAGGTAGACAAAAGTGGAAGTCAGCAAACGCATTGAGACGCTTTCGCCTTTCGGCCCACGGATTGGGCAGTTAAACTGTGATCGCTAGAGAGATTGTATCGAATTGGCCCCACGAGGCAGTGTCGTGTCGAGCGGCTCCGAAATTTTTGGTAATTATCGCATGTTCCACCTTATCAGGGCGGGCAGCGTCTACGAAATTTGGGCGGTGCGACCTGTCTCGGGAACTGATCTTTACGCCATCAAATGGCTCCCGCCCGGCAAGAAATACAGCAGCCAAGCGCTCAAGGAGCTGAGATTCGAGTTTACCGTTGGCAAGACACTCGATCATCCCTGCGTCATCAAGACGTATGAGTTCGACTCGACCAATAACGGCGCGTTCACGTTGCTCGAGTACTTCAAAACCCCCAACCTCAAACAGCAGATCAGCGCTAACCAGGCAATGTTGCGATACCTCGCCAAAGAGGTAATTAGCAATTGTGCGAAGGGACTTGGCCATATGCACTCGCGCGGCTGGGTTCATCGCGACGTGAAACCCGATAATTTCTTGGTGAGCGGAAAGGGCGAGGTCAAGCTGATTGACTTTAACCTCGCCCGCAAGAAACCAGGCGGACTCAGCAAGTTGTTCGGCAGCAAAGCGAAAGTGCAGGGGACTCACAGCTACATGGCCCCCGAACAAATTCGTGGTCAACAAGTCGAAGCGACCGCCGACGTTTACAGTCTCGGCTGCGTGATCTACGAAATCTTCAACGGCCGCCCACCATTCACAGCGAACTCACCGAACGAACTGCTCGGCAAACACCTCAAGAGTAAGCCCCCCGACCTCACACTGGTCGACAAGAACATCACACCCGAGTTTTCGACGTTTGTTAAGCGGATGATGGCGAAGGAACCTAGCGAGCGCCCCGCGTCGATGAAAGACGTTGAAATGGAACTTCGCGTTCAGCGGATCTTTTATCAGCCTCCACAACCGCCAGCTGAAACTTTCACCTCCGACAACTCGACCGGCGAAGTCGACAACACATAGCCAACTATCTGAGGGACTAGCAAACGTGGCAAGTGCAACTTACCAACTCGACTTCGAGCAACCGCTCGTAGCAATCAATAGCGAGATTCAACAGCTCGAATCATCGAGCGACGACTCGACCAATTCGCGCGAGCAGCTTCGCGACCTTCGCAAGTCGCTCTTGGATCGCACGCGCGAAGTCTATGGCAGTCTCGACGAGTGGCAGACGGTTCGCGTCGCGCGGCATCCCGATCGGCCCATGCTGACCGACTATCTCGATCTTGCTTTCGACGAGTTCGTTGAGTTGCATGGCGATAAGTTTTTTGGCGACGACCGCGCTTTGCGAACCGGGTTCGCCAAGCTCGACGACATTAAAGTCATGGTCGTTGGCCACCATAAAGGCAAGACACTGAAAGAACGCAACGAGTGCTTCTTCGGCTGCGCCCATCCCGAGGGCTATCGCAAAGCGATGAGCAAGATGCGAATGGCGGCCAAGTATGGCGTGCCGATCATCTGTCTCATCGACACACCGGGCGCTTACCCTGGCGTCGGTGCCGAGGAACGTGGCCAGGCTCAGGTGATCGCCGAGAGCATGCTTGCAATGAGCCAACTCCCGACGCCAATCATCTGTGTCGTGATTGGCGAAGGTGGTTCGGGCGGTGCCTTGGGCATTGGTGTCGGCGATCGCGTGGCAATGCTCGAGTTCAGCTACTACTCGGTCATCAGCCCCGAAGGCTGTGCCGGCATCCTTTGGAAGAGTAACGACTACGCTCAGGACGCCGCAAAGGCGCTCAAATTAACGTCGAAGCATCTCACGAGGCTTGGCGCGATCGACGACGTGATCGAAGAACCGATTGGCGGCGCCCATCGCGATCACTACCAAATGGCTTCGCGACTCAAGCTCTATCTCGTTCGCACGCTCCGCGAGTTGATCGAAAAACCGACCGACGAATTGCTCGCCGAGCGCTACGACAAGTTCCGTCGTATCGGGTACTTCATCGATCCCTCGCGGAACGAGTTGGTCACAGGGTGAGAGATGGTGAGGGGAACGCGCCTGGCATCTAACGCAATCAGGCCGCTAGATCGATAACGTCCGATAATCTCTGTTATGTTCGTTTCGAGGCTGATTTTTACAGTGGTATTGGACAATTCCTAGTCGTCGCCAATATCGATCGAGAAATGCAGTGTCCCCACTGCCAGTGCTGCAACCATCGCAGTTGCGAGCGTGCCCAATGCGAATATCACCCACCGCAGACCGCGTGTCCCAAAGGCGCGCCAGCCAAGCCACGTGAAATAAGTTTCGACAATCGGCCCAGCGAAGAAACAGATGTTAGCGACCACGCCTCCCGCAGTCGCAAGCGTCCAGAGTCGGGGGTCGCGAAACAAAGGTTCGGTAAACAACGCAGCGACGAGTAGCGTCCACGCGGTTAGCACGCCATTGAACCACAATCGCAACTTCTCCCATTCCCAGAACGTCCGCCGCGCGATGGCTTCTAAACCGACGTCAGTCGCATTCGGGTCGACGGTTGGTACGTCGGATACGACTTGGGACGATTGGTAGGGATTTGGCGTTTCCATGGCCGCATTATAACACGACTCTACGAGCCGTGATTTTACGATTTCGAGAATCGTGCCACACGATGATCACCAACCGCTGGGCGGTTGTGTTGGTGTGCTGCTCGGCCAGGCCGGTGCTTGTGGATTCGCCGGTGCCGGTGGCGATGTCGTCGTCGGCCAGGCGGGCACGCCGCCGCTTGTCGGCCATGCCGGTGCGCCGGTATTGGTGCTGGGCTGCGGAGAAGTGTTCGTTGGCCAATCGGCACCAGCGGGCGGCTCAACGCCGGCGCGGCTGGGATCGATCTCGCTTCGCGCGCGGTCGAGATAAGGACCAATCACGTCGTGAATCTCTTTCGGCACGACCGCATCGGTTTTGTCCAACAACTGAGCAATGTAGTGACCACTCCGCGACGAGAGAATTTGATTCCGCTGTGACTCGACGAGCGTCACAGCAAAGAACGTGATCGCTACGCACCACAACACACCTCGACCAAAACCAACCAGCGCTCCCATCTGGCGGTCGAACTCCTTGAGCTTCACGCGGTCGATGAAACCTGAGACGCCACGAAACAAGATCCAAATCACCAAGCTACAGCCAATGTAGATGACGAGCATGGCGATAAAACGATTCCACGGCTCGACCTGGCCAAACTTCGGCGCGAGTTGCGCGCTGAAGTTGAGCGCCACAAAATAACTGACCACGAGCGACGCAATGTAGGCGACTTGCCAAGCGAGTCCCTTCACGAAGCCAAACATCGTCGCGCCTGCTAGCACAAGCAGCATGATAAAGTCGTAAGTCTGCATAGCAGCCTCGATAACGTGAGTCTTGCATTTTGGTCGCGGAGTATAGCGAGCCCGCGAATCTTCTCGAAGAGCAGTCGAGTGCTAGCAGTCGTTCGTAGTGACCGAATTCATGCAGTCTTTCTGCGGAGACGCCAAGCGAATAAGCGAAACCCAATGAATCGGGTGACTACGAACTCGTTTGCCTTGTGTTGGTTTGTTAGTTTCACTAATCTCCGCCAATGGCCGACTTTCGTACCCACGTGACGACTAGCAGCGTGCTTGGGCTCGGCTACGCCGGTATGGGGGCCATGATCGGCATGCCGCTCGATACGTCCGTCGTGGCAGGGGGGCTGTGTGGCGTCAGCGGCATGTTGCCCGACCTCGACAGCGATTCGGGCATTCCGCTGCGTGAAGCGATGGGCTTCGCGGCAGCCGTTGTGCCGATGCTGCTTGTCGAACGTTTTGAGACGTTTGGTTTTCGCCACGACGTGATGATCATCATCACAGCTGCACTTTACTTCGGTATTCGCTTCGTTGGCGCGTCGCTCGTGAGCCGGTTTAGCGTTCATCGGGGCATGTTCCACAGTTTGCCAGCCGCCTTCATTTTTGCCGGCGTCGCGTTCCTCATGACTGACTATGCCGAGATCAATGTCCGCTACTTCAAAGCGGCTGCGGTATTCGCTGGGTTCATGTCGCACTTGGCACTCGACGAACTCTACAGCATCGAATTCCGCGGCACCGGTTTGCGATTCAAAAAATCGTTCGGCACCGCGATTAAACTGTGGGGCAACAAAGGCTGGGCCAACTTCAGCACCTACGCCAAGCTAGCGGTCGTCGCTTCGATGATCGTCGGCGAGCAACCGGTGATGGACTGGCTCTCGGACCGATATCCGCAAATTGCAGAGCGCGTGGGGCGGTACAATGACGCGAAACAGGGAGTGAAAGATCGCATCCGCGAGAGTGTAGGCCCCAGCCACTTTCCATCGACTAACACGCAATCGCCCGCCCCTACCCCGACTTCACCGAATCTACAGCAACAATGGCAGCCAGTAACAACCACACCTGAACAGACACCGACGGTTCCTGCTCCCAGCGGAGGTTTCGCGCCGAACAACGGAAGTTCGCAGTGGAATCAGGCAATGCGAACGATGCCTGGTGGGCAATGATCAGCGAAATGATCCGAGGTTAACTGGATCCAGTTATGTCGACCCCGGCGATTCAATCCACAACGTCACCGGCCCATCGTTCACTAGCGACACCTCCATGTGCTGCTGAAACCGGCCCGTCGCCACTGGTACGCTGCGGTCGGCAACGGCTGCAATCAATTCTTGATAGAGCCGGTTGGCAAGCTCGGGGGGGGCGGCACCAACATAACTCGGTCGTCGACCTTTACGAGCGTCGCCCCACAGCGTGAACTGGCTTACGACGAGCATCGCCCCCCCGATGTCTTGCACGCTCAAGTTCATCTTACCCGCGTCGTCGTTGAACACGCGCAGTCCAACAAGTTTGTCAGCAAGCCAACGCACGTCGGCCGATGTGTCGTCGTGTCCCACACCTACCAGCACCAGCAGCCCGGCACCAATCTCGCCAACGACTCCGCCGTCGACTGTGACACTGGCTTTCGAGACGCGTTGGATGAGGGAGCGCATCAGCGAGGGCTAGATATTGGGGTTCTGGGGGCTAGGGCTGTCGCTGTCACAAAGCGTAATATACGGTTTTATCGTGTGCTACCGGCTATCGATAATGTCAGGAGCTTTTCGTTTCCCCAGCCCCTAGCCCCCAACCCCCCACCATCGCAACGTGCTCCTGCTCACCTACTACTGCGTCTTCATTCTGCTCGCCAGCTTGCTGGGGGGCATGATACCGCTGTGGATGAAGCTCACGCATCGCTGGATGGAAGTCGCTGTGAGCTTTGTGGCGGGCATCATGCTCGGAGTGGCTCTCTTGCAACTGTTGCCACACGCTCTCATTTCGGCTTTTGCTTTGCCCGCTAAGGAGCAACTCCCCGCCACGATGACGCTCATGCTTTGGGTAGTCTTCGGTTTTCTTGTCATGTTCTTGGTCGAGCGGTTTTTTTGCTTCCACCATCACGAAGTCCCCGATACGAATGGCGAGGCGTTTGTTGAGGAAGCTGAACACAAACATGGCCCCGACTGCGACCATCACCCTCACTCCGATCACGTCCACGACCTTACTTGGAGCGGCGCGGCTGTGGGACTCACGCTCCACAGTATACTGGCGGGCATCGCGCTTGCGGCCAGCGTCGCTCACGGTCACAACACAGTGGGCGTCGCCGGGCTCGGCACGTTCTTGGTCATCTTCTTGCACAAACCCTTCGATGCGATTACGCTCGGCACACTGATGGCCAAAAGCCGCTGGTCAATCGCGACCCGATCACTCGTCAACGGACTCTTCGCGCTGGCGATTCCCGTGGGAGCTGTGCTGTTTCATCTCGGACTCTCGGCCACCACTGGTGGTGGCTCACCACTGATCCCCCCTGCCCTGTCATTCTCGGCGGGAGTCTTCTTGTGCATCGCGACGAGCGATTTACTGCCGGAACTACAGTTCCATCACCACGATCGACTGAAACTGTCAGCCGCGTTGATATTTGGCCTCGCCGTCGCTTACTTGGCAGGCTTGGCCGAAAGCCAAGCCCACGCAGCCGCGATGTGAGTTAGCAGGGAATCTGGAGCGGGAAGCACTTTGACATCGTCGCTGCCTGATCCAACCTCCCTGCTCCCCGCTCGCTCGATTACAATCAGCGCTCGGCACACACATCGTTCTACATACCCCATCGCACGGCCATGACTGAACTGAACAAATACAGCCGCCAAATCACGCAACCCAAGAGCCAAGGCGCGAGCCAAGCGATGCTCATTGGCACCGGGCTCACCGACGACGACCTTAACAAACCACAAGTCGGCATCGCCAGCATGTGGTACGAGGGGAACACCTGCAACATGCACCTCGACGACTTGTCGATCGCGGTCCGCCAGGGTGTCGTCGCTGCTGGGCTGGTCGGTATGAGGTTCAACACCATCGGTGTCTCCGACGGCATCTCGATGGGCACGTCGGGCATGAGTTATTCGCTGCAATCGCGCGACCTGATTGCCGACAGTATCGAAACGGTCATGCAGGCGCAGTGGTACGATGCGCTGGTGACGCTTCCCGGGTGCGACAAAAACATGCCCGGCTGTCTGATGGCGATGGGACGGCTCAACCGGCCGAGCCTGATGATTTATGGCGGCACGATCAAGCCTGGCTTCACCCACTTCGGCAGCGATGCGGAGGGCGAGAAACGCGACATTGTCTCGGCATTCCAGTGCTATGGTGAATGGCTCGCCGGTCGCATCACCGAAGACGAGCGTAAGGAAATCGTCAACAAGAGTTGTCCCGGAGCCGGAGCATGTGGCGGTATGTACACGGCCAACACGATGGCGAGCGCCATCGAGGCGATGGGCATGACACTCCCTTACAGTTCGAGTATCCCGGCCGAAGACCCCGAGAAACTCGCCGAGTGCCACCACGCCGGCGCGACGATCTTGACGATGCTCGAACGCGACATCAAACCACGCGACATTATGACGCGCGAGGCGTTCGAGAATGCCATCACGCTCATCATGGCAGTCGGTGGCTCGACGAATGCCGTGCTTCACTTACTGGCGATGGCCCGCAGTGTCGAAGTGCCGCTGACGATCGACGACTTCCAAACTTTCAGCGACCGTGTGCCGCTGCTCGCCGACCTCAAGCCGAGCGGTCGGTTCGTGCAAGAAGACCTCCACCGAGTGGGGGGCACGCCGGCCGTGCTGAAACTGCTGCTTGCCGAAAAATTGTTGCACGGCGACTGCCTTACGGTGACCGGAAAAACGATGGCCGAGAATCTGGCCGAACTGCCCGGACTCTCTGACGGCCAGGAAGTGGTCCACCCAATCAACAGGCCAATCAAAGCGACCGGCCACATTCGCATCATGCGTGGCAATCTCTGTCCCGATGGTGCGGTTGCAAAAATCACCGGTAAAGAAGGCCTGCAATTCACTGGCACCGCGAATTGCTTCGACAGCGAAGAAGAGATGCTCGCCGCCCTCGAACAACAGAAAATCAGCAAAGGCGACGTGGTCTTTATTCGTTACGAAGGACCTAAGGGGGGCCCCGGTATGCCAGAGATGCTTACCCCCACCAGTGCCATCATGGGTGCCGGTCTCGGGAGCGATGTCGCCCTCATCACCGATGGCCGCTTCAGTGGTGGCTCACACGGTTTCATCATCGGACACGTCACGCCTGAGGCCCAGGAGGGTGGCCCGATCGCGCTGGTCGAAAATGGCGATACGATCATCATCGATGCCGAAGCGAATACGATCACAATCGACATCGACGACAGCGTACTCGCCAAACGGCAACAAACTTGGACCCCCCCACCGCTCAAAGCGACGCGCGGCACGCTCTACAAGTACATCAAGAGCGTGAAGAGCGCTAGCCTGGGGTGTGTGACCGACGAGTGATGACGGCCCCGGTCCGAAGCTCAATCCAGAACCTGAGCCAATATGAAACAGGCCTTCTTTTTGTTCGACGAGCAATTGTGACGCACCTCAGAAGCGGCGCTAATCTTCGAGCGTCCGCTGTCAATTCAGACAGTAATAGTTGACGGCCATCCGCAATCCCATTCTGCTAAAATTCGCAAAAATGTCGCTTTACACGGCGTTATCTATCGCTAGTATAGACTTCTGGTAATGTGGTCCTGGAAGCCACGCGATACTAAACCCAGTGTATGGGTGCCAGATTTGGACGGCGGAAGTCTGGTTCCTGTCAAACATTCAGGAGTCCTAATGGAAACGCCGTCTTTGAAGTCCGCCGTTGCTGCCATTCTGCTGGCAGCCATCACCTCATCCGCTAGCGCGGCCATTGTCATCACCGCCGAACGCGATGCGGCTATCGACGGGTCGGGTGTCGAAGAGCCAGGATTCTTCATCTTCGACACGATACCAACCAATGTATCGGGCGATCTGCTCGAAGGTGCTGGTGCGTCGATTTCAGTTTCGCGGCCCCCTTCGGCCACCTTTGACCTGCAATCTGGTTCTCTCAACAATCTTCGAAATGGAACGGCACAAACGACCAACAACAACACTAAGAACCTATCCCAGAACCTCAAGAATTCCGCCACAGGATGTGAGCGAAGACGAGATGCAACAAGGCTTCGTAGTTTTTGGCCTTCTTTTCCCACCGCACCAGAATGCGGCGGTAGCGATTGAGCCACGAAGCGATGC